>CAZYUS010000073.1:0-6324 GCA_964650615.1 uncultured Pseudomonadaceae bacterium
TGAATAGACTTAATTTCGTAAAACTCGTGAATACCGAAATCACCCCACTCACGACCATTACCCGATTGTTTATAACCACCAAGCGGTGCGTCGTAATTAAAATCACCACCATTAACGTAGCATTGTCCAGCGCGAATACGGCGCGCGATCTTGAGCGCTTGCTCGCGATCACCGGCCCACACACCCGACGATAAGCCGTATTTGCTGTCATTCGCGATGTCGATGGCTTCGTCGATTGTGTCATAGGGGATCATGACGATGACCGGCCCAAAAATTTCTTCTTGCGCGATCGTCATTTTGTTATTCACATCTCGGAATATCGTTGGCTTTACATACGCACCGCGTTCAAATCCTTGCGGCTTTTCGCTACCGCCCGTTACTAACAAGGCACCTTCTTCCAAGCCTTTATTGATGTATTTCACCACGGTATCACGCTGCGCCGCCGAACTCATGGGACCAATATCGGCGTTTTCGTCGCTCGTTAAACCAATGGGCATTTCTTCGGCCACTTGTTTGGCGATTTCGCAGGCTTCTTCGTAACGACTGCGAGGCACCAACATACGCGATAAACACACGCAGGTTTGACCGGAATTAATCATCACATCGCGCACACCAAAACGCACAGCATCATACAAGGGCGCATCATCTGTGATCACAAACGCGCTCTTACCCCCCAATTCGAGACACACGCGTTTAATGGTATCCGCCGCCAAACGCTGAATGCGCGCGCCGGTTGCCGTTGATCCCGTAAACGAAACCATATCGACATCCGGATGCGTGACTAACACGTCGCCTAATTCGCCGCCGCGACCGGTAATTAAATTAAACACACCAGGAGGCAAACCGATTTCTTCACACACTTCTGCGAAGATGATGTCCTGTAACGGTGTGATCGAAGCCGGTTTATGCACGATGGTGCAGCCCGTCGCTAACGCCGGTGCCACTTTGCCAATTAATTGATACAGCGGATAATTCCAAGGCGTAATAAACGCGCACACGCCTACCGCCTCGCGCACAACAATGGAATTATTAACTTCTTTCACCACATCCATTTCTTTGGTGCGATCGGCAAATTTGGCAAACGCTTTAACGCAATTCACTTGAATGATGCGCGACCATTTTATCGGCGTTCCCATGGATTGCGACATCACGAGCGCCAATTCTTCTTTGCGCGCTTCCAATCCTTTTTGCAATTTACGGATGTAGTCGGCGCGTTCGTCACTGCTGGTTTGCGACCACGTAACAAAAGCTTTTTTGGCCGCCGCCACCGCACGATTCACATCGTCGGCATCGCCATTACACACTTCGGCAAATTTTTCGTCGCTGCAGGGATTGGTTAAGGTGGTGTAGCCTTGGCCATGCGGTTGCACCCAAGCACCGTTGATAAATAATTTGTCGTAGCGTTTCATGTTGTACTCCGCGAGCGTTTCGTTCGTCGCCGCAACATTAAAGCCGAAGGTTGATCAGAATGTTGGCGGTGTATTCGCCGAGATCAATTCACACACTTCTTTGCCAATATTGCGAAAACGATGGGGGGTTTTCGATTCAAAATAATACGAGTCACCGGCTTTAAGCACGCGCACTTCCGTGCCAACCGTTAGTTCGATTTCACCGCGAACCACCACGCCGCCTTCTTCGCCATCATGCGATAGCATGTCTTCGCCGGTGTCGCTGGCGGGGCTGTAGGTTTCGTGCAAAATCGACATCGCACGACCGTGACGGTCGTAACCAACTAAACGATAAGAAATTTTTTCTTTACCCAGATCCGGCAATTCGGCGGCGTTATAAAACGTTTTATGCTGCTCGCTCATATCGGAGGTGAAAAACTCGGCCAGCGATACTGGGATGCCGTCCAGTACCTTTTTGAGCGACGCAATCGAGGGACTCACTCGGTTTTGCTCGATCAAGGAGATCAACCCATTAGTCACGCCGGCCTTTTTGGCCAACTGACGCTGGGACAAACCGTTTTTGGTCCGCACGATGCGTAAGCGTTCGCCGATATCTTCCATCTTGGTAAAGCCCCTATAGTTTAATTATTTAGACAGTTTGGGCCGTTGCGGGACCCATAATAGCCAATTTTGGCTGTTGATGTTTAATTTTTTAATCAGGTATGATGCAAACCGTTTAGTAAACCACTACGGTAGCTCCCCCCATGCCCCTACATAATCGTGAACAACTCGACTCCTTCTGGATGCCTTTTACCGCCAACCGCCAATTTAAATCGGCCCCCCGTTTGCTCGCCTCGGCTGACGGGATGTATTACAAGGACGTCGATGGCAACCGTATCGTGGACGGCACCGCCGGTCTGTGGTGCTGTAATGCCGGTCATGCCCGCAAGCCCATCACGGAAGCGGTGCAGCGACAAATCGCCGAGTTGGATTATGCCCCTACCTTTCAGATGGGGCATCCTCTTCCGTTCGAATTCGCCAATCGTCTGCGTCCGCATTTACCGCAAGGCATCACTCACACGTTTTTTACCAACTCCGGTTCCGAGTCGGTTGATACGGCATTGAAAATCGCCATCGCCTATCAACGCCTTCGTGGTGAAGGCTCGCGTCAACGGTTAATCGGTCGCGAAAAGGGCTATCACGGCGTTGGCTTCGGTGGAATTTCCGTTGGCGGCTTGGTCAACAATCGTAAATTTTTTGGCAGTTTATTAAATGGTGTTGATCATTTACCGCACACCTTATTAAAAGCCAATGCGTTCACGCGTGGCTTGCCAAAAAACGGTGTTGAATTGGCTGAAGATTTGGAACGCATCATCGCTTTGCATGACGCGTCTACCATCGCCGCCGTCATTATCGAACCGATCTCCGGTTCGGCCGGTGTTGTGTTGCCACCAGAAGGTTATTTAAAACGCGTGCGCGAAATTTGCGATAAATACGGCATCGTGTTGATCTTCGACGAGGTGATCACCGGCTTTGGTCGCGTCGGTGAAGCGTTTGCGTCAACTCGTTTTGGCGTCACTCCCGACATCATCACCACGGCCAAAGGATTAACCAATGGCGCAATACCGATGGGTGCCGTATTCGTAAAAGAATCCATTTACAATACGTTTATGAACGGCCCCGAAGGCGCCATCGAACTGTTCCACGGTTACACCTATTCTGGTCATCCGGTCGCGTGTGCGGCCGGTATCGCAACGATGGATATTTATGAAAAAGAAGGGTTGTTCAATAAAGCCATCGAGCTTGGTTCTTATTGGGAAAACGCGCTGCATTCGTTAGCCGATTTGCCCAATGTGGTAGACGTTCGCAACTACGGTTTGATCGGAGCCATTGAACTGGAGTCGATCCCCGGTGCGGTGGGTAAACGCGCCTACAACGCGTTTGTAAATGCCTTCAATAAAGGTGCATTGATCCGCGTTACCGGCGACATAATTGCGCTCAGTCCGCCGCTTATCATTGAAAAACAACATATCGACGAATTATTCAGCATTTTGCGTGATGTGTTAAAAAACAATATCTAACTGTTTATTTAAAAAAGCATTCAGGCGCGAAAATGGTTGTGAACATTTCGCGCCCAAAGGCGCTCCTACGCTAAACCATTTATTGAGGTGTACAATGAAAACCTATGGCCATTTTGTTGCAGGCAGCCATAACGAATTATCCAGCACGCGGCGCTCGCCGGTGTTTAATCCCGCTACCGGCGAACAAACCGGCGAGTTGTTGCTGGCCAGTAAAACCGATGTTGAAAGCGTGATTGCGATCGCGCAAAAAGCGTTTCCGGCGTGGGCCGCCACACCACCGTTGACACGCGCGCGCGTGATGTTCAAGTTCAAAGGATTGCTCGAAAAAAACACCGACAAATTAGCCGCGCTTATCACCGCCGAACACGGCAAAGTCTTATCCGATGCCAAAGGCGAAATTACACGCGGAATCGAGGTCGTCGAATTCGCCTGCGGTATTCCCCATTTATTAAAAGGTGAATTTACCGAAAATGTGGGCCGCGAAATTGATTCGCATTCGATTCGTCAAGCATTGGGCGTCGTCGCTGGCATCACACCGTTTAATTTTCCGTGCATGGTGCCGATGTGGATGTTTCCGGTTGCGATTGCCTGCGGCAACACTTTTATTTTGAAACCCAGCGAGCGCGATCCGAGTGCGCCGTTGTTAATGGCAGAGTTATTAAAAGAAGCCGGTTTGCCCGATGGGGTTTTCAATGTCGTCAACGGCGATAAAGAAGCCGTCGATACCTTGTTAAGCGATGAACGCATTCAAGCTGTGTCGTTTGTCGGTTCGACACCGATTGCACATTACATCTACAGCACTGCCGCTGCTCACGGCAAACGCGCGCAAGCATTGGGTGGCGCAAAAAATCATATGGTCGTGATGCCTGATGCCGACATGAATCAAGTGATTAATGCGTTGATGGGTGCCGCTTACGGGTCGGCCGGTGAGCGTTGCATGGCCATTTCGGTGGCGGTTGCAGTGGGCGCTGCCGGTGATGCGCTAATTGAGAAATTAACACCAAAAGTAAAAACCTTACGTGTCGGCCCCGGCACCGATAACACTATGGAAATGGGACCGGTGATCACGGCGCAACATCGTGACAAAGTAAAATCGTACATTGATGCAGGAGTGAAAGAGGGGGCCACGCTGGTGGTCGATGGCCGCGATTTAACCGTCAGCGGACACGAACAAGGCTACTTCCTCGGCGGCACGTTATTCGATCACGTCAAACCGGAAATGAAAATTTATAAAGAAGAAATTTTCGGTCCAGTTTTGTGTGTAATTCGCGTCAACACCTTCGATGAAGCGGTGCAATTAATTAACGCGCACGAATTCGGCAACGGCACCGCGATCTTTACGCGCGATGGTGATGCAGCACGTCAATTCGCCTCACAAATTCAAGTTGGCATGGTCGGGGTAAATGTGCCGATCCCCGTACCGATGGCGTTTCACTCATTCGGTGGTTGGAAAAAATCGTTATTCGGCGTTAATCATATGCACGGCGCTGACGGTGTGCGTTTCTACACGCGTTTGAAAACCATCACCACACGTTGGCCAACCGGCATCCGTGGTGACGCCGAGTTTGTGATGCCCACAATGAAATAACCATAACCAGAAAAAAGTAACACGATTCAAGGGGCCGCGGGGCCCCTTTTTTATTGCAATCGCAACGAGTACGCTGAATCAACGTTTTTTTTAAGCGAAAGAAAAAAGGCCATCCGAAGATGGCCTTTTTCGATTCGTTCGACGTTAACCGTCGTTCGAAATCCGGATTACTCCGGTTGCGCCGGGTTAGCCGGAGCAGCTTCTGCCGGAGCAGCTTCTGCCGGAGCGGCTTCTGCCGGAGCAGCTTCTGCCGGAGCAGCTTCAGCAGCCGGAGCGGCTTCAGCGGCCGGAGCAGCAGCTTCAGCGGCCGGAGCAGCTTCAGTAGCGGCCGGAGCAGCTTCTTCTTGTTTCGAGCAAGCAGCCAAGGCAGCAACGGTTGCAGCCAAAGCCAAAAGTTTCAAAGTTTTCATAGTGTTTTCCTCGAGAAAAATGCTATCTGCGCCACTATTGTTGTGGGATGTAGCGAGCCGAATCTTACCGATTGCTTATGCGATAGTACAACAACTTGTAAAAGTTTTTTTCAGATACGTTACTTAGGAAAAGTACGACTTCAGAATCGGCTGTGCACCGATGCCACAACCGATCACCGAACGCATCGCGGTTTCGACCGATACATCGGGCAAAATCTTCACTTTTTCTTGCGGTAAATGAAACATCAAACCACTGGTAGGGTTTGGTCCGGTCGGTACAAAAACCGTGTAATAGCCATTTTCGTGTACCGACGTCACAAACACAGTCGTCATCACATCATCGCCAAATAAACGTGCAACGGCGACCGTGGAAAACGGGCTGGCGCGATCACTGCGCACGAACTGGCTAACGGTTTCCTTGACTAATTTATAACCGGGGATCGATTTGAATAAACTGCTTTCGATCCACGACATCAGCAATCCACCGATACGCGTACGAACGATAAATCCGGTGACAAAACAAACAACCACGATCAGCGCAATGACGATTAAATCGGCCAACCACGACCCGAGTTCAGCTTGCGCGACCAGCACAGTCGTCAAAGGACTAATCAACTCGGTTGTGCTGAGATACAACCATTTAAAGAAAAAGACCAGCAGCGTGATCGGCAATAAAACGGCGATACCACCCAGCAGCACAGTACGAAAAAAAGCGATGGTCACTTTACGATCAGACATATCAGCAAAAAAACCAGAAACGTAGCGGAACGGCACTATAGCAGATGGACAGCTGGCGACTTTACGTCGAGCTATTTGCTCTGCTGATGCTCGATAAAAAGAGCCAAATGAAAAAGGGG
>CAZYUS010000073.1:6334-15613 GCA_964650615.1 uncultured Pseudomonadaceae bacterium
CCTTTTTGCATGCTTTACCGCTTATCCGTAAGCCTTGTGCTCCCTGCACCATCCTGGTCGGCATCCTGCCGCGTTTCCGTCGATTGTGTGCTGCCCTGTACACGGAGCGCATCTTAGCGTTACCAATACACGAATGAGCGTCGATTATCCGACACCCATTTCGGTTACCCCACAGTTCAGTCGCGGTAACTTATTGATGATAAGAGCATTTCGTTTTTTTAACGCACCAAGAGTTACAGCCTTCGCACAATAACTCCGCTATAAAATGACGCAATGTCGGGCAAAAATCGCACAAGGCGAGCAGACAAAGGCTGCTCGTTACGGCAAAAAAAACGGGCCAGGGGGCAGTGTCGGGATTAACCATCGCGCTGGATAGCGGACGCCGACCAGATACAACCCATCGGCCGGTGCTGTCGCCGGCGCGCGCTCGCGCTGCTTGGTACGCAATAAATTCAGCACCTCAACGTCGCCGAGTTCGCCGCGTCCGACCGCTAACAGCACCCCTACAATGTTGCGCACCATATGATGCAAAAATGCATTGGCGGCGATATCAATCACAATCAAACTGCCAGCTTGAGTAACGTCTAAGGCGTGAATGTTGCGCCATGCCGTTAATGATTGACAGCTGGCGGCGCGCACGGCGGAAAAATCTTGCTCGCCAAGAAAATGCCGCGCCGCGCATCGCATCGCTGCCACGTCGAGCCTATCGGGGATAACGGTGACCGCGTTCGCCGTATGCGCGCTGCGCGAGATATCGTTCCAAATGAGGTAGCGATAGCGCCGCGCGGTGGCCGAAAACCGCGCGTGAAAATCATCGCTTACCCGCCCTGCCCATCGAATTGAAACGTCGTGCGGAAGATGGCTGTTGCCGCCTAAACGCCACGCTCGGTCGTGGCGCACAGCAGCGCAGTCAAAATGCACCACTTGATGCGTCGCATGCACACCGGCATCGGTACGTCCGGCACAAATGGTCTGCACGCGGGTGTCAGCGATTTTGCTCAATGCCTCTTCGAGCACGTGCTGAACCGAAAGGGCGTGTGATTGCCATTGATATCCGGCGTAATGGCATCCGTGATATTCCAAAATTGCTGCGTAGCGCATGTTTTCATCACGTTAAAAAAAAGACACCGATCACAAAGATCGGTGTCGTTATCACACTATCGGCTAGCGGGTAATTACAAACGCGATAATAACGTTTCCGCTTCTTTACGCTGAGTGGCATTACCTTCAGCGACTACCTCTTGCAAGATCTCTCGCGCTCCATCTGTTTCATGCATTTCGATGTAAGCACGCGCCAAATCGAGTTTGGTGGCGATTTCGTCAATTTCCCCCATGCCGAGTTCGTCGCCACTGGGCAGCGAATCGTCGCCACTTAAATCCAGCATCATATCGGATGACGACGACGAAGCATTGAAGCTATCGCTCTCATTGGTTGATGACTGCCACGATGACGATGACGTTTCAGATTCACCTAAATCAAAATTGAAATCATCGGCAGCAATTTCCGGCACGCTTTCTTCTTTCGTGCTCTGGAACCCTCCAAAATCATCGTGTGCATCGAGACTAAAATCATCGTTGCCAGACGCACTCACTTCGGCTTGCGGTTCCGAAGGCACATCCCATTTCGGTTCTTCGGTTTTCGGTAAGTCCCACGCCGCGCTCGGCGTCCACGAAGGAATCGGCGTTTCTTGTGTACGACTGCCCGTTTCGGACGCCGCTCCGACACCTACCGAACCAAAAATATCATCAGCGGTCGGCAGCGCGTTGCCACCAGAGAAATCATCTTTAGGCCAAGCACGTTGTTGCAATTGTTCGACTTGCGAGGCGATCGACGGATCGCTTTCGATCACGTCTTGGAACATAGCCACTTGCGAACGGAATTTTTCGGAATCATGCATTTCGGCATAACACTCCAATAATTTCACCCGCAGTTCGTGACGATTCGGCGCTTCTTGTAACGCACGTGTTAACAATTGTTCGGCTTGTTCAAATTTGCCATAGGCAATATAAATATCGGCTTCGCCCAACGGATCGGCGACCACGTCATTGCCGACAATCGAATCATCAGCGGCCACTTGCGGTGCCAGAATATCTTCACCAACTTCCGGCAAATCCAGATCGTCGTTGAAATGCAGCGGTGCTTCGGCCACTGGCTCAGGAGCTAACAACGTGTCTTGGAATTTTTCGTTGCTGACACGACGACGATGCAAAATCATGCCGCCGATAATTAACGCAACGACGCCAATTCCGCCTAGGATGTACAACAAATTATCCATCAAAGTATCAAGCAAAGAAGGCTCTTCGACTTGTTGCGGAACCTTAACGGTGGGCTTGGGTTTGACCGGTTGCTCGTCTACCGCAGCAACGGGTTCGGTCGATTCGACCGGTGTTTCGGTAACCGGCGGCGGTTCGCTCGCAGGTTCGACATTTTCAGTCGCAGCGTCACTCGTCGTCGATGCGGTTTCATCTGGCTTGATCGACGCCAACTGCTCGTCTTTCAGCTTCACCAATTTTTCGAGCTGTTCTGCTTTTTTAGATTGTTTGTTCAGCTCATTGCGTAAATTCGCGTTCTCTTGATTCAGCACTTCTGCCGCTTCACGCGATGAAGTGGCAGCACGGTCACTGCTGCGCGGCGATGCGCTTTCGGTCGGAGCCGACACCACTAAACGACCACTGCTTTCGCTTGCTGCGGTGACTTGACGGGCGGCGCGAGTTTCGAGAACGGCACCGGTTTGATTGACAAAATCGGCTAACGCTTTACGACGCGGCGTACTTAAGATCTCTTCGTCGCTGGGGATCTTTAAGGTTTGTTCTTGCAGCAACTGATTGGGATTACCGTTAGCAAATGCCTGCGGATTAGCTTTGAAAATTGCCACCAACGTTTGATGAACCGAAGCATTTTCAGGACGCACACGCGACGCAATGCCCCACAATGTTTCGGAGGCTTTGGTCGGGCCGTAACTGCCGATGCCCGCCATCGAATTGCTCACCGGTTGCGCACGCGCAGGCGCTTGTACTTCTTCGCGGCTCACGGCATTACTGTTGTCGTCACTCACCACCGGAGCTGACACGATTTCACCGCCGGATGATGACGCATCACCACTCGCTACCGGCGGCGAATAAACCGACTCGGATACGACCGGCGCGTCGTCCACAAAAGTCGGCGGATCCAGCAACACGGTGTACTCGCGTAACAGGCGTCCGCTTGGCCAATTGACTTCTACAATAAAATTCAAAAAGGGTTCGCGAATCGCATCTTTGGTTTGTAAGCGTATCCAAGCGTTATCACCCACACCTTCGACACTAAAGCGGATCTCGTTTAACGCATAAACACGTTCAATGCCTGCTTTATCAAATTCTTCGCTGTTCGCCATTTTGACGTCAATGTTGTCAGGCGAAAGGCCGCGCAGCGCGACCAGTTGAATATCGGCATTAAGTGGTTGATTGAGACGTGATTTCAGTTGAACGTCACCGAGGCCCAGTGCATTCGCGGCGGTCGCACCTAAGGTCGCAGCGATAACGAGGGCGAGGGCAAGCTTACGCATGATATATCCCTGTTTTTGAGGCCTTGAACAGGCCGTTCTTGTCCAGCTTAGATGCCGGTGGAAACGCAAAAAGCCGCCTAAGGCGGCCAAGGGCGGGATACCCGCCCACACTTAAGGTTTCTCTTTATAACCTGTTCGTAAACTATAGTCTACAAATGATTTTTTACCAACAGCTCGGCAATTTGGACGGAGTTTAAAGCCGCTCCTTTGCGGACATTATCGGCAACGACCCAGAGGTTCAGACCACGAGGATGGGAGATGTCGTCACGGATGCGGGAGACGTATACAGGGTCTTCTCCGGCCGCGTCCGTGACTGGCGTCGCGTAACCGCCGGCTTTGTGTTCGTCCACCACTTTTACACCCGCTGCTTTTTTAAGCAACTTAGTTGCGGCGTCGGCGCTTAACTTGGTTTTGGTTTCGATATGAACCGCTTCGGAATGACCGTAAAACACCGGAACGCGCACGCAGGTCGGATTCACTTGAATGCTTTCATCCTCAAAAATTTTGCGCGTTTCGTACACCATTTTAAGTTCTTCTTTGGTGTAGCCATTGGCGTCGAAACTGTCGATTTGCGGCAACACGTTAAACGCAATTTGTTTCGGATACACCTTCGGATCAATACCGTTGCCGTTCAACAACTTCGCAGTTTGCTCAGCCAATTCGTCAATGGCTTGTTTACCCGTACCCGACACCGCTTGGTAAGTCGCCACATTGATGCGTTCAATGCCTACCGCATCCACAATCGGTTTTAACGCCACCACCATTTGTATGGTCGAACAGTTCGGACAAGAAATGATGCCGGTCTTTTTGTAATCGCCGATCCGTTCAGGGTTCACTTCGGTGACCACCAGCGGGATATTGGGGTCCATACGAAATTGCGACGTTTTATCGATCACCACGACACCGGCGGCAGTGGCTTTAGGGGCAAATTCCGCCGACACCGAACCCCCTGCGGCAAAAAACGCGATTTGCACTTTTTTCCAATCAAACGTGGCGGCGTCTTCCACCATCACTGGGCGACCATTAAACACAATCGGCTCACCGGCTGATCGTTTACTGGCCAGCGGATAGAGTTTTCCGATTGGAAACTCGCGTTGTGCCAAAATGTCCAACACCGTCGAACCGACGGCTCCGGTTGCGCCCAAAATGGCGACATCGTAAGTCTTGCTCATTATTCTCTCCAGCGTTTAGACGTCTATACTACCAAACTCATTAAGTGATTGAAATTTAAACCAATAAAAAAGGGCGCCTTCTAAGCGCCCTTCTCTCTTCTTTTTGCGACACGGTCTAGAGCGCAGCGATGACCGCATCCCCCATCTGTTTTGTACCGACCTTTTTTGTGCCTTCGGTGTAAATATCGCCGGTGCGATAGCCTTGCGCTAAAACCTTTTTCACCGCTGCGTCAATGCGATCGGCAAACGCGACTTCGTTTAAGGAATAACGCAGCATCATTGCGACGGACAAAATCATCGCTAAAGGATTCGCGATGCCTTTGCCCGCGATATCCGGTGCCGAACCGTGAATCGGTTCGTATAAGCCTTTGTTGTTTTCATCCAAAGACGCCGATGCCAACATTCCAATCGAACCGGTCAGCATTGAGGCTTCATCCGACAAAATATCGCCAAAAATATTGCCGGTTACCATCACGTCAAACTGTTTTGGATTGCGGATCAACTGCATGGCCGCGTTATCGACCAACATATGGCTCAACTCAACATCCGGATATTCTTTCGCCACTTCAGTGACCACGTCGCGCCAAAGCTGAGTGCTTTCAAGGACATTCATTTTGTCGATTGAACATAATTTTTTGTTGCGCTTTTGTGCGGTTTTAAACGCGACATGCGCAATCCGACGAATTTCGCTTTCAGAATAAATCATCGTATTAAAACCAACGCGCTCACCATTGCGCACTTCAATACCACGCGGTTCGCCAAAATAGATATCACCGACCAATTCGCGAATGATCATAATATCCAAACCCGCGACAACGTCGGGACGTAAGGTTGAAGCGTCGGCGAGTTCGGTATACACATTGGCTGGACGCAAATTGGCGAACACGTTCATGGCTTTGCGAATACCGAGCAAACCACGTTCGGGACGTTGTTCACGCGGTAGTGTGTCGTATTTCGGACCACCAACCGACGCCAACAAAACCGCGTCGGCAGCCAACGCTAATTTTAAGGTTTCATCCGGTAAGGGTTTGCCGGTGGCATCCACCGCGCAACCACCAATTAACGCCGATTCAGTTTCAATTTTTAAACCGTCTTTTTTCAGCGCATCTAAAACGCGCAACGCTTCGGCCATGATCTCAGGGCCGATACCGTCACCGGGTAATACGAGAATTTTATGGGTCATATTCAAATCCTGTTTAATCGTGTGAGAGCAAATTTCGTCGCTCCCACAATAAAATTAACGACCTAAAACACCAAACAACCACGGTTGCTGTTCGCGGCGTTTTGCTTCAAATGCTGAAATGGTGGCATCTTCTTGCAGCGTCAAACCGATGTCGTCCAAACCATTTAATAGTCGGTGTTTTTTGAAACCGTCGACCGTAAACGTAAAGGCTTCACCGCTTGGCAGCGTCACCGTTTGTTTATCTAAATCAACGGTTAGCTTATAACCGTCATTAGCGAAACATTGGGCAAACAATTTATCCATTTGCTCGGCACTGGCGATAATCGGCAAAATGCCGTTATTAAAACAATTATTGAAAAAAATATCGGCATAACTGGGCGCGATAATACAACGGAAACCGTAATCCAATAGCGCCCACGGCGCGTGTTCACGCGATGAGCCACAACCGAAATTGGCGCGCGTAATTAAAATTTCAGCGCCTTTATAGCGCGTTTGATTTAATACAAAATCCTTATTTAGCGGGCGATTACTGCAATCCATCCCCGGTTCACCATGATCCAGATAACGCCACTCATCAAATAAATTGGGACCAAAACCGGAGCGTTTAATAGACTTTAAAAACTGTTTCGGAATAATCGCATCAGTGTCGACATTGGCGCGATCCATGGGGGCGACCAAGCCATTTAATACGGTAAATTTTTGCATTGTTTTCTCCTTTGTAGGAACGCCTTAGGCGCGAATAATGGTCGGTTCGCGCCTACAGACGCTCCTACATCGTTAATTTATTTCAATGAGCGCACGTCAACGAAATGTCCGCTTACTGCAGCGGCAACCGCCATCGCCGGACTGACCAAATGCGTCCGACCACCTAATCCTTGACGACCTTCGAAATTACGATTGGAGGTCGATGCACAATGCTCACCGGGATCTAATCGGTCCGCGTTCATTGCCAAACACATCGAACAACCGGGTTCACGCCACTCAAATCCGGCGTCGGTGAAAATTTTATCCAAGCCTTCTTTTTCTGCTTGTTCTTTGACCAAGCCCGAACCGGGAACAACCATGGCCAATTTAATACTGGACGCCACTTTACGACCTTTGGCCACTGCTGCCGCTTCACGCAGATCTTCAATACGCGAATTAGTACACGAACCGATAAACACTTTATCTAACTTGATATCGGTGATCGCTTGATCAGGTTTCAATCCCATGTAACTCAACGCGCGAGTAATCCCTTCTTTTTTCACAGGATCGTTTTCGTTGGCTGGATTGGGTACACGAGCATGAACCGGCAACACCATTTCCGGTGACGTACCCCACGATACTTGCGGTTCAATTTCTTCAGCTTTCAACTCAACCACCGCATCGAAATGCGCGCCGACGTCAGTTTTTAATGTGCGCCAATGCGCGGCGGCTTTTTCAAACATTTCGCCTTTGGGCGCATACGTTTTGCCACGCATATACTCGATGGTTTTTTCATCGACACCAATCGCACCTGAACGTGCACCGGCTTCAATCGCCATATTGCAAATCGTCATACGACCTTCAATCGACAAGGCTTCGATCGTGTCGCCGCCAAATTCGATCGCATACCCGGTACCGCCGGCGGTGCCGATCTTGCCGATCACCGCCAGCACAATATCCTTAGCGCCAACACCCGCGCCTAATTTGCCAGTCACGTTCACCAACATATTTTTGGCTTTTTTCTGCCACAAACATTGCGTTGCCAATACGTGTTCGACTTCGGAGGTTCCGATGCCGAAGGCCAAGGCACCGAAAGCACCATGAGTTGCGGTGTGTGAATCGCCACAAACAATCGTCATGCCGGGCAAGGTGGCTCCTTGTTCGGGTCCGATTACGTGGACAATACCTTGGCGAATGTCGCCCATTTTAAATTCGGTAATACCGAAATCATCACAATTGGCGTCTAGCGTTTCGACCTGAATGCGTGACACCGGATCGACAATGCCTTTGCTGCGATCGGTGGTGGGGACGTTGTGATCCGGCACGGCTAAATTGGCGTCAACGCGACGCGGCTTACGGCCTGCCATGCGCAAACCTTCAAACGCTTGCGGCGAAGTGACTTCATGCAGCAATTGACGGTCGATGTAAATCAAACTGGCACCGTCGTCGCGTTGCTTGACCAGATGGTCTTCCCACAATTTGTCGTAAAGGGTTTTAGCCATGGGGGTTTATCCGTCAGTGAAAAACAAAGTGACGCCAGCTTAGGGGCTGCATTAAGATAACTCCAATTCAAGATTTTCATAAAAAGGATAACTTTAAGGAATGGACGCAGCCCAATTACGCGCCTTTATTTCGGTAGCCGAATGCGCCTCGTTTTCGCGCGCGGCCAACTTGCTGCATCTCACACAACCGGCAGTGAGCAAGCGCATCGGCGCGCTGGAATCATCGCTAGGACAACGACTGTTTGATCGCATTGGTCACAGCGTATTGTTAACACCGGCCGGCCAAACCTTGTTGCCGCGTGCCACGCGCCTATTGCTCGATCTCGATGATGTGGCGCTGGCATTGAAGAACTTGAGCGGCCGCGTCGATGGCAGCTTGCGTATCGCGACATCGCACCACATCGGCTTGCGGCGTTTACCAGAGGTACTGCGAGAATACACACGACGGTACCCGGCGGTGACGCTAGAGTTTGATTTCGTGGACTCAGAACTCGCCTATAACCAAGTCGAAAACGGCGAGCGCGAACTGGCGGTAGTGACCTTGCCCGAATCGCCGCAAATGGCGATCAAAACCTTGCCCTTGTGGCAAGAAACGCTGATCCCTGCAGTCAGCGCCAAACATCCCTTAGCGCAGTTAGCGCGCTGCCGCGCCGCCGATCTGCAACACTACCGCGTCGTATTGTTGCCCGATCACACGTTTACCCAGCATCAAATTCGCGACGTACTAACACGCCATCACATCAAACCAACGCAAGTAACCACTAGCACGTATCTCGAATCCATCGCAGTCTTGGTGGCCGCTGGGCAGGGTTGGGCGTTCTTACCGGAGATCATGTTGGGCGATGAATTAGTGGCGTTAAAGACTGATAGCGCATGGCAGGTCACGCGAGAATTGGGGGTTGTTCATCATCGCGAACGAACCTTGTCCAACGCCGGCGTTGCTATGTTGAATTTATTGACGGGTGACACCGTTTAAGCGTTAAGCGCGCGTCCAGTTATGGTCAAACGCACTTTGCGACGATCTTCACCGCGACGCTCGTTTTGCTCTCGTAAGTCCGGCACGTTCATCTGTCGACCATTGACTTGTCGGCGATCGACACCAGCTCGGCGATCGTTTAAGCGTCGATCCGGCATATCCGGTGTCCACACCACTTGCTCGTCATCAGGTTCGTTTTTGCCCTGTCCATCGACCA
>CAZYUS010000074.1:0-11405 GCA_964650615.1 uncultured Pseudomonadaceae bacterium
CGCCGCAAGGCGTAAGAGTTCGAGTCTCTTCTTTCGCACCATAACTTATTGATTTTGTTAAACCTTCACTGGTTTGTTCCGCAACGACTTCCGCAACCCGATTACTTACCGTGGCTTATCTTGTGGGTTTTGACAGCTTCCCTTTTCGATTTTTAATGTAAGCGTCGGTCATGACAATGCTGCTGTGCCCCAACAATTTTTGTGCTTCGTAACTTGAGCCGGTTTCTTCCGCTTTGTCGGTTGCGGCTTTGGCGCGCAAGTCACGAAATTGCATTTGTGAGGACGTAAAGCCCAACTGTTTTCGCGCTTTAACGAATCGTTTATTCATGTTTTTATAATTTTGCGCTGTTGGGGCAGGAATGCCTCGTGTGCAATACCGTTTATTGCGGCTGGACTACCCCTTCGGTGTGGCGACGTATTTCGCGCTAACATTGTTGTGGGCGATTCAATAATCGCCCACAACATTAAACATCATTCACGCGCCCACTTTCTCACCGTTCATTTCAATTTCCACGTTGGTTTGTGGCGGCTGCCAGCGGCTTAACATAAACCACGTTAAAGGGATAACGCCACCGCACGTAAACAATAAACCGCCGACAATGCGCGACCACGTTAGCCATTGGAAGGTGTCGCTTTGGATATAGGCTTCGTCGCGGGCAAACCATAAACCGCGTTCGGTGACTTGCCAGAGTTGATGTATGCCAACCGGAAATAAATCGAGCATCACCATTAAAAATAAACCGATGTTAATGCTCCAGAAAATGCGACGGATAAGCGTGGCGTTCCAACGTGCTTCAGGCAGTAAATAGCGAGCGCAAAAAAACATGGCGGCCAGCGATAGATTGCCATAAACGCCCATAAACGCCGCGTGGCCGTGATTAACGGTTAAATAGGTGCCGTGTTCGTAATAATTGATGATCGGCAAATTCAATAAAAAGCCGAATACGCCAGCGCCTAGAAAATTCCAAAAATTAACGCCTAATAAAAATAAAAAGGCTTCATGCTGGCTAAAATGACTCGCATTCGACGGCGCAAGACGGCGAAATTGCCACGCTTCGAGTGCCAGCAAAATAAGCGGCACGACTTGCAGTGTCGAAAATATGCTACCAATGGCCAGTGTCGCGACCGGTTTGGCGTTCCAGTAAAAATTGTGACTTAAGCCGAATAAACCCGAACCGAGAAATAACAAGGTGGCGATATAAACAATGCGTGATGCGCCGTGCTGGCTAACGAAGCCCATTAAATACATTACATAGGCCACCACGATCGTGGCAAAGACTTCAAAAAACGCTTCCACCCACATATGCACAACCGCCCAGCGCCAGAAATCCGCGATCACAAAATTGGTTTCGGGTTTAGCGATAAAGCTGGAGATAAACAAAAGCGATACCGCGACCACGCAATAAAACAACCAATTCGGTAGCCACCACATTTGTTGTTTTTTCCAATGCGGAAGAATGCTGCGACCCAAAATGATCGCCCAAACGACGAGCGCGATCATTAAAAACACCTGCCACAGTTTGCCCATTTCGACAAACTCCCAGCCTTGATGACCGAGCCAATTCCACCATTCACCGAAAACACCGCTCGGCCCCAATAGCACGCCGACCAAATTGCCGATCACCATCGTGAGCAATAAACCGTACAGCGTATTGATGAGTGCGATTTGATAACGCGGTTGCGCAGGGAAACTGGCGGATAAAAGAAAAAACGACAATCCGATCCAGCAACTGGTGATCCATAACAGCGCCAGTTGCAAATGCCAGCCACGCGCACTCACTAACGAAACCCATTGCGAAACATCGACACCGAAAAAATTCGTTAGTCCTAAAAAATTATGCACGGTCAACACACCGGCGAAAACTTGCAGCAAGAACAACAGCGCGGCGGTGGCAAAAAATTTATAACTGGCGCGCTGCATAGCGCTGGCGGCGTGGTGATGCGGTGTTGTTGTTGCAATAGCGGGTGAACGCCAACCGACTAATTGTGCAAAACGGCCGTGCAAAAATAACACGCCCCCCAGTGCCAACATTAATCCAACCAAAGCCAACATGCTCCACAAAACCGTCGCGGCGGGAGGCGTGTTGCCGACCGCGGGATCGAACGGCCAATTATTGGTGTAACTGTAGGTTTTGCCGGGACGCGGCGCGCTCGCGACCCACGCGCTCCAAAAAAAGAAATCAGACAGCGCATGAAGGTCTTGAGTGTTCGCATTTTGCAGTGCTGGAAGGAGGGCGTGTTGTTGCTGAAAAAAATCGACATAAAATTCGCGCAACTGCTGCGCGGCAAAAACTTGCGCGGCGTCCAGCATAATGCGGTCATCGTGCAAGCCATTTTGTTTAAGCGACGCGCGCGCCAACGATTGCGCTTGCGTGTCACTTAACGGTGGTTGCTGACGACGAAAAAAATCCGTCATGAATTGAAATTGTTGATGCAACGCTTGTGCGGTGAAATCCGGCCCACGTCCGGCACCATCGCCGAATAAGCTGCCGTAATCCATCAAGCCCCGTTGTAGAAAAAATACCTGTCCTTGCACGATTGACGATTGTGCGATCACCACGCGGCCATCGGCGGCGACAAAATCCACCATTGGCGGGGCATCGGTATAGGTTTTCGTGCCGACAAAGCCGAGGCTCGCAAAGCCGGTCAGCGTCACCACCAGCAAGGGCAACCACCAGTTTTTGGGTTTCATAACCCAGTGTTGCCACCAGCGGGATGGCGACGGCGAGCGAGAGGGCATAGGCGATGACATGGTGGCTCCGTTGGTCTTGTTCTGAGCAGTCGTGAAAACTAAAGTGGCACGGTAGTGCCAGATAGTCTAACCGGACAACCCGTTGGAGGGAAGCCCTGTCCGCCTGCAGCCTGACTCTAAAGGGGGGCTTATGCCCAACGAAGCGGGCGATTCACGGTGCCGAGGATAAGTGAGATTTATTACCCTTGATCCCGCAACGGACGTTTCTCGATGGCGTCGTGGCAATACCGTGGCGTCGGAGTGGTCTATTAGCGTAATGAAGCGAAAGCTCTTGGCGTGAGATTGATCAACGTTAATAGCCGTGTGCGTGCAAAGTAAAATTAGCAAAGGGACGAAAAACCAGCTCCATCATTCATTGTTACTCCTTTTTTAACTATGGTGGCAACGTATCCTTTTCCAATGATAAACGTTGAACCGTTTGTGGCATTCAACTGCGTGATTTGTTCGTCGCCATTTTCCTGTACGAGTTTTGCCAGAATGTCGTCTAATGCCATGCGTCCGTTAGCAAACGCTTCGCCGTTTTTGAACACCGATGGCACCGCCATGATCTGTCGTGTTTCGACTTCACTCACGAACGCGCCGCCATCGATCATCACGCTTTCAATGCCGGGATTTAACACCGCGATCATATTGAGTGCTTGCACGACATCGGGACAGTTGTGGCACGACAGCGAAATAAACGTTTCGAAGCGCAAGCCAGCGGGCAGGGCTTTAATTTTTGCGATTTGTTGCGCGTCAATTTTTGGCGTGTGACCACTCACGTGTAACAGCGCCAGCACCAAAGACGTGAATTCGTGTCCCATCGGAACACCGGCAAAATGCACGCGCGGTAATTCGCCATGGCGCGCAATGCCAAATGAGGGGCGACGTTCAGCGTTACCGTTTTCGCGCAGCGAAATTTTGTCGGATAACGTCGCGATATCGCGCAGGAGTTGCGCCATTTCAGTGGCGGTTTTGCTGTCATCCAGTGACGCCACCAATTCGATGGGCGATACCAGTTTTTGCAGATAGCTCGCCAGTTGTGTTTTTGTCGTGGTGTCTAACATGGATGTGCTCCAAAAAAAAACGGTGAAGTGAAAAGGCGGCTTTAAATGCCGCCCTACAACGAACTAAGGGTTTAGATTTTGCCGACTAAATCCAATGATGGGGCCAAGGTTTTATCGCCTTCTTTCCATTTCGCTGGGCATACTTCACCCGGGTGACTGGCGACGTATTGCGCGGCTTTGACTTTGCGTAATAATTCGCTGGCGTCGCGGCCAATACCGCCGGCATTGATTTCAACGATTTGAATTTTGCCGTTCGGGTCAATCACAAACGTACCGCGATCGGCCAATCCGGCTTCTTCGATCATGACACCAAAATTACGCGTCAATGTGCCGGTGGGATCGCCCACCATCGGGTATTGAATTTTGCGTATGGTGTCGGACGAATCGTGCCACGCTTTATGGGTGAAATGGGTGTCGGTAGATACGGCATAAATTTCGACGCCCATTTTTTTGAATTCGGCATAATTGTCGGCCAAATCACCCAGCTCAGTCGGACACACAAACGTAAAGTCGGCGGGATAAAAAAACACCACGGACCATTTGCCTTTGAGGTTGGCGTCTGAAACGTTAATGAATTGACCGTTGTGAAAAGCGGTGGCGTTAAACGGTTTGATGTCGCTATTGATAAGTGATGCCATGGTGCTGCTCCTGTTGGTACGTTGCGAGAAAGAACAGGAACAGATTAACGAGCAGCATGGCGAGTGGATATTGCATGGCGTGAATGGCGACGATAGAGCTTGTCTATCGTTTTCGTCGTAAGCCTGATGATCGCTGCGAATAAATCCGCCAATGTCGGCGTCAGTCATCGCGACGGGTTGCGCCAGAGGGGCGCGAAACCGACGGGGCATCGTGGGGGCCATTTGCTTGCGAAGTGCGCCTTTTCGAGGTGCCGAATGGTGCCGTGCCGACGCGATTTAGCGGTTGTAGCCACGGGCGCTATAACTTTCGTCGGCTTCTGGTGGTTTGGCAGATGACCTCCGATGAGTCTTTGTGAATAATGGCGGTCTCTTTCGATCGCCATTTGGCGCCCAAGCTGGGACGACCCCACAATGACTAACACTTATCGTAAACCGCTGTCCGGCACTTCTTTCGACTGGTTCGACGCGCGCGCCGCTGTCGAGTCCATTAAACCCGGCAGCTATGACGGCTTGCCTTATACCGCCCGTGTTCACGCCGAAAATCTGGTTCGCCGCTGCGATCCGAGTACGCTCGCCGATTGTTTGACGCAACTCATCGAGCGTCGCCGTGATCGCGATTTTCCGTGGTTTCCGGCGCGCGTCGTGTGTCACGACATTCTCGGTCAAACCGCGTTGGTGGATCTGGCCGGATTGCGTGATGCGATCGCCTTGCAAGGTGGTGATCCGGCGCAAGTGAATCCGGTAGTGCCGGTGCAGTTAATTGTTGATCACTCGTTGGCGGTGGAATGCGGTGGTTTTGATCCCGATGCGTTTGCGAAAAATCGCGCGATTGAAGATCGTCGTAACGAGGATCGTTTTCACTTCATCGAGTGGACCAAAAAAGCGTTCAAAAATGTTGATGTGATCCCGCCCGGCAACGGCATCATGCATCAAATTAATTTGGAAAAAATGTCGCCGGTCATTGGTGTGCAAGACGGCGTTGCGTACCCTGATACGTGTGTTGGCACCGACAGCCACACGCCGCACGTTGATGCGCTGGGTGTCATCGCAGTCGGTGTTGGTGGTTTGGAAGCCGAAAACGTCATGTTAGGACGCGCATCGTGGATGCGTTTACCCGACATTATTGGTGTCGAATTATCCGGAAAACCAGCCCCCGGCATTACCGCCACCGACATCGTATTGGCCTTAACCGAATTTTTACGCAAAGCGAAAGTCGTGGGCGCGTATCTTGAGTTTCGTGGCGTCGGCGCGGCTGCGTTAACGTTAGGCGATCGCGCTACCATTTCGAATATGGCACCCGAATACGGTGCAACCGCTGCGTTATTTTTTATCGATCAACAAACGCTGGATTACTTGCGTTTAACCGGCCGCCGTGACGAGCACGTGCAACTGGTTGAAACCTATGCCAAACAAGCCGGTTTGTGGGCCGATGCGCTGCAAAACGCGCACTACGAACGCACGTTACAATTCGATTTAAGCACCGTCACGCGCAATATGGCTGGTCCATCGAATCCGCACGCGCGTTTGGCCACGCGCGATCTGGCGAGCAAAGGCATTGCTGCGCCGTATCAACAAATCGCCGGTCAAATGCCGGACGGTGCCGTCATTATCGCCGCCATTACCAGCTGCACCAATACCTCGAATCCGCGCAATGTGATCGCCGCCGGTTTGTTAGCGCGCAACGCTAACGCCAAAGGATTAACGCGCAAACCGTGGGTGAAATCGTCGTTGGCACCGGGTTCTAAAACCGTTGAATTATATTTGCAAGAAGCCGGATTGAAACAAGAATTAGAGCAATTAGGTTTCGGTATTGTGGCGTTTGCCTGCACCACCTGTAACGGCATGAGTGGCGCGCTGGATGCAAAAATCCAACAAGAAATCATCGATCGTGATTTGTATGCGACAGCGGTGTTATCCGGTAATCGTAATTTTGATGGCCGCATTCATCCGTATGCCAAACAAGCGTTTCTGGCGTCACCGCCTTTGGTGGTGGCTTATGCCATTGCGGGCAGCATTCGTTTTGATATCGAAAAAGACGCGCTCGGTGTCGATGCCAATGGCAACGCGATCTATTTGAAAGACATCTGGCCGAGCGATGCCGAGATTGATGCCATCGTCAAAACAGCGGTTAAACCGGAGCAATTCCGCCGCGTGTATGAACCGATGTTTAATGTCAACGTCGAGCACGGTGACAACGTCAGTCCGCTTTATGATTGGCGTGCGCCAAGCACTTATATTCGACGTCCACCGTATTGGGAAGGCGCGCTTGCCAAGCCGCGCACCTTAAGCGGAATGCGTCCTTTGGCGTTGCTAGGCGATAACATCACCACGGATCATTTATCGCCATCCAACGCGATTATGTTAAACAGTGCCGCCGGTGAATATTTAGCGAAAATGGGATTGCCGGAAGAAGACTTTAATTCTTACGCCACGCATCGCGGCGATCATTTAACCGCGCAACGCGCCACGTTTGCCAACCCGACCTTGATCAACGAAATGGCGATCGTCGATGGTCAAATTAAAAAAGGATCACTCGCCCGTGTCGAACCCGAAGGTCAAGTGATGCGAATGTGGGAAGCGATCGAAACGTATATGAATCGCTCGCAACCACTGGTCATTATTGCCGGTGCCGATTACGGTCAAGGCAGTTCGCGCGATTGGGCTGCCAAAGGCGTGCGATTGGCTGGTGTCGAAGCGATTGTAGCGGAAGGATTTGAGCGTATTCATCGCACCAATTTAATTGGCATGGGCGTATTGCCGCTGGAATTTAAAGCCGGAGAAAATCGCAAAACCTACGCGCTCGATGGCACTGAAACGTTCGATGTTATTGGTGAACGTAAACCACGCGCCGATTTAACCTTGGTGGTGCATCGCAAAAACGGAGAGCGTGTCAACGTGCCGGTTACGTGCCGTCTCGACACTGCTGAAGAAGTGTCCATTTACGAGGCCGGTGGTGTGTTGCAACGTTTCGCGCAAGATTTTTTAGCGGCGACGCGCACCTAAAAAGGAAAACGACGATGTCATATAAACCGCAAATTAAAATTCCCGCGATGTATATGCGCGGCGGCACCAGCAAAGGCGTTTTTTTTCGTTGTGAGGATTTGCCATTAGCCGCACAAGTGGCGGGCAAAGCGCGCGACGAATTGCTCATGCGTGTGATTGGTAGCCCCGATCCTTATGCTAAACACACTGACGGTATGGGCGGAGCAACGTCGAGCACCAGCAAGTGCGTGATTATTTCGAAAAGCAGTCAACCCGATCACGATGTCGATTATTTATACGGACAGATCTCGATTGATCAGGCGTTCGTCGATTGGAGCGGTAACTGCGGCAATTTATCCACTGCCGTGGGGCCGTTTGCGATCGCCAATGGGTTTATCGACGCCGCGCGTTTGCCGCGTGACGGTGTATTTGCCGTGCGCGTGTGGCAGGCCAATATCCAAAAAACCATTATCGTGCATGTGCCGATGCGCGATGGCCAAGTGCAAGAGATCGGTGATTTTGAATTGGATGGCGTGACGTTTCCGGCGGCTGAAATCGTGCTTGAATTTATTGATCCGGCCGATGAAGGAGAAGGCGAGGGCGGTGGCGCAATGTTTCCGACCGGCAATTTAATTGATGACTTAGCGGTGCCGGGGATTGGCACACTAAAAGCCACCATGATCAACGCCGGTATCCCAACGATTTTTGTCAACGCGGCGGATATTGGATATCAAGGAACGGAATTACAACAAGACATTAATAGTGATGCCAAAGCCTTAGCGATGTTCGAACAATTGCGCGCCCATGGCGCGGTGAAAATGGGCTTGATAAAAGACATTAGCGAAGCGGCCAAACGTCAGCACACGCCGAAGATCGCGTTTGTTTCACCGCCGCAAGATTATGTATCTTCCAGTGGCAAGGCGATAAAAGCTGACGCCATGGATTTGCATGCGCGCGCGCTATCCATGGGGAAATTGCATCATGCCATGATGGGGACGGCCGCCGTCGCCATCGGCACGGCAGCGGCGATTCCCGGAACCTTGGTGCATCAAGCTGCCGGTGGGGTGACGCGCGAAGCGGTGCGTTTTGGTCACCCGTCGGGAACCTTGCGCGTCGGTGCAGAGGCGCAATGCGTTGACGGTCAATGGGTGGTACGCAAAGCCATCATGAGCCGCAGCGCACGCGTACTAATGGAAGGTTTCGTGCGCGTTCCCGCCACCGAATAAACCGCTTGCGGCGGTCTTTCGCCGCTATCCCGATCCAAGTACCATACCGGCCCCGCCTGACCGGCGGGCCGTTTTTTTCAACCCGCTGCCCCAAAGCGGCGGTACTGTTTGGAGCAATACGATGAATGTTTCTGTTGAAGTGTTGAGCGGTCTCGAACGTCGCCTGACCATCGGTGTGCCGGCGGATTCGATTGAATCCGAAATCGCGCAGCGCCTGAACCAATTGGCCCGTACCCAGCGTTTACCGGGCTTCCGTCCGGGCAAATTGCCGATGGCCGTGGTCAATCAAAAATGGGGCGAAGCGGTTCGTCGCGATGTATGGGGCGAAGTGATCCAGCGTTCGTTTTATGAAGCCGTAACCAAAGAAAACTTGAATCCGGCCGGTAATCCGCGCATCGAACCGAAAACGATGGAAGCGGGCAAAGCCTTGGAATTCGTTGCCACTTTCGAGGTTTATCCCGAATTTGCCGTGCAAGGTTTGGACGGCGTCAAAGTCGAGCGTCCGCTCACCGAAGTGACCGACGCCGATGTCGATACCATGCTAGAAACGCTGCGTAAGCAGCGTGCCACGTGGCAAAACGTCGAACGCCCCGCTGCCATGAACGACCAGCTGACGATTGATTTCGTCGGCAGCGTCGACGGTGTGGCGTTTGACGGTGGCACCGCCAATGGCGTTAAAGTGATCCTTGGCTCCAACACCATGATCCCTGGCTTTGAAGAAGGCTTGGTCGGCGCAACCGCCGGTGGTAGCGTTGAACTCAATGTCACCTTCCCCGAAGACTATGGCAACGAGCAATTAAAAGGCAAAGCGGCAGTATTCAAAGTGGTGGTCAGCGTGGTTAGCGAGCAAAAACTACCGGAACTGGATGATGCGTTTGTCGCCTTGTTCGGTGTCAGTGAAGGCGGTGTCGCTGCGCTGCGCGCCGAAGTGCGTAAAAACATGGATCGCGAAATGCGCCAAGTGGTACGTAACAAAGTAAAAGCCCAAGTGATGGACGGCATTCTGGCGGCCAACACGGTCAACTGCCCGAGCTCGCTCATCGACAGCGAAGTCGAACGTTTGCGTCAGCAAGCCAAACGCGAGCTGGGAATGGCCACGCGCAAAACCGAACTGCCGGAATTACCGACCTCGTTGTTTGCCGAGCAGGCCAAACGTCGCGTGAGCTTAGGACTCATCGTGGGTGAAATCATCAAGGCCAACAGCATTAAAGTCGACGAGTCGCGCCTGACTAAGCAATTAGAAGACATCGCCTCGGCCTACGAAAATCCGGCTGAAGTGGTGGCGTGGTACAAAGCCAACAAACGTGAGCTGGCCGGAATGGAATCTTTGGTTCTGGAAGATCAAGTGGTTGATTTTGTGCTGTCTAAGGCCCAAGTCAGCGACAAAGCCACCAGCTTTGAAGAGCTGATGGGACGTAAAAGTGCTTAATTTGGTCACACCGTAAGCGTAGAACCGTGTGTCTATTTGAACCCCGTGTCACTGGTGACAGTGCACGGGGTTCGCTATTATCTGGGTTCTGAAACCCAGCCACTCGTCTCAAGGATGCTAACAATATGATGACCAGTTTTCCGGGACTTTCCCCTGAAATGGCCAACCTCGTTCCGATGGTGATCGAGCACAGTGCGCGCGGTGAACGTGCCTACGATATCTACAGTCGTTTGCTCAAAGAGCGCATTATTTTTTTGGTGGGGCCGGTCGAAGATCACATGGCCAATCGGGTCGTGGCGCAGTTGTTGTTCCTCGAAGCCGAAAATCCCGATAAGGACATTAGTCTGTACATCAATTCGCCCGGTGGCGTCGTCACCGCTGGATTGTCGATTTACGACACCATGCAGTTTATTAAGCCGCAAGTTTCAACTTTGTGCATCGGACAAGCGTGCTCTATGGGCGCGTTTTTGCTCGCCGGTGGTGCCGAAGGCAAACGCTATTGCCTGCCCAATTCACGCGTCATGATCCACCAACCGTCCGGCGGCGCCCAAGGTCAAGCCACCGATATCGAGATCCAAGCTAAAGAAATTCTCGCGCTGCGTGAACGACTCAATGGCATCATGGCCAAACACACGGGGCGCACGATGGATGAGATCCAGCGTGACACCGAACGGGATCGTTTTATGAGTGCCGAAGAAGCCAAAGGATATGGTTTAATCGACGCCGTGCTTAACAAGCGTTAAGTGTGAACCGTTAGTCGCTTAAGTGAGCGACATTCGGTCTAGAATCAATGCAGAGTGCGCAGTCAAGGTAGAGGTATACATGGCGGAAAAACGTAGCGGTCGCGATGACAGTGGCAAATTGCTGTACTGCTCATTCTGCGGCAAAAGCCAGCATGAAGTGCGCAAACTGATCGCCGGTCCATCGGTTTTTATTTGCGACGAGTGCGTCGAGCTGTGCAACGACATTATTCGTGAAGAAGTGCAGGACAATACGGTCAGCGGTAGCGATAAACCTAAGCTGCCGAATCCGCGCGAAATCAAAAAGACACTTGATGAGTTTGTGATTGGCCAGCAGCACGCCAAAAAAGTGTTAGCGGTGGCGGTTTATAACCACTACAAACGATTGCAAAACAGTGGCGGCAAGAAAGATGAAATCGAATTAGGCAAAAGTAATATTTTGCTCATCGGCCCCACCGGTTCCGGCAAAACTTTGCTGGCCGAATCGCTCGCGCGTATGTTGAATGTACCGTTTACGATTGCCGATGCTACCACCTTAACCGAAGCCGGTTATGTGGGCGAAGACGTCGAAAGCATTATCACACGTCTGCTC
>CAZYUS010000074.1:11415-15407 GCA_964650615.1 uncultured Pseudomonadaceae bacterium
GAAGACGTCGAAAACATCATTCAGAAATTGCTGCAAAAATGCGATTACGATATCGAGAAAGCGCAGCAAGGCATTGTCTATATCGACGAGATTGACAAGATCTCGCGCAAATCCGAAAACCCGTCGATTACTCGTGATGTGTCGGGTGAGGGTGTGCAACAGGCCTTGCTAAAACTGATCGAAGGCACGGTCGCCTCGGTGCCGCCACAAGGCGGGCGTAAACATCCACAGCAAGAATTTTTGCAAGTCGATACGCGCAATATTTTGTTTATTTGCGGTGGTGCGTTTGCCGGGCTTGATAAAGTGATTCGCGATCGCTCCGAAAAAGGCGGTATCGGTTTTAACGCCGAAGTGCGCAGCAAAGACGAAAAGAAAAACGTCGGTGAAGTGCTGAAATCAGTGGAGCCCGACGATTTGATTAAATTCGGTTTGATCCCCGAATTTGTCGGTCGCTTACCGATTGTCGCCACGCTCGATGAATTGGACGAACCGGCGTTGATCCGAATTTTGACCGAACCGAAAAATGCCTTGGTTAAACAATTCCAGCGTTTATTCGATATGGAACACGCGCAATTGGAAGTGCGTGAAGATGCGTTGTCGGCGATCGCCAAGCAAGCCATGGTGCGTAAAACCGGTGCGCGCGGATTGCGTTCCATTGTCGAAGGTGTATTGCTTGATACGATGTTCGATTTACCGAGCTTGGATCATGTCAGCAAGGTGGTTATTGATGCGTCGGTCATAGAGGGCAGCAGTCAACCGAAGCTGATTTACGAAAATACCGAGCAACGTAAAGCGGCCTCCGATCAATAACGGATCTATTGCCACGCACTTAAGGCCGCGAATCGCGGCCTTAAGTTTTTATACGCATAAATCAATGGCGCGAAAGAACGTCAACGCCGTTGAAACCCTCGCTGGCGTCCTCATATAGTGGCAACTCGCCGGAGCAAACCTTGTGTGTTGCTCATTACTTAGTCAGAAGTGGTGTCATGACGACTCAAACGATAGAACTTCCCGTACTACCCTTGCGTGATGTGGTGGTGTTTCCGGGCATGGTGATCCCTTTGTTCGTTGGCCGCGAAAAATCGGTTCAAGCACTTGAGCAAGCGATGCGCCACGACAAACAAATTTTATTGGTGGCGCAAAAAGAAGCCGGTGTCGATTCGCCGGCCGCGCGCGATGTGTATAGCGTCGCCTGTGTCAGCACGATTTTGCAATTACTGAAATTGCCCGATGGCAACGTCAAAGTCTTGGTCGAAGGTAATCGTCGCGCACGCGTGAAGCGTTATAGCGATGGCGATCAAATGTTGACGGCTCAAATCGAACTGATCGACGAGCCGGACATGCCATTGCGCGAGCATGAAGCCGTGATGCGCTCCGCCATCGCTACCTTTGAAAATTATGTCAAGACCGGAAAAAAAATTCCTGCCGAAATCGTGCAAGCCGTGTCCAGTTTGGACGATGCTGGTCGTTTGGCCGATACCATCGTCGCGCATTTGATTTTGAAAGTTGCCGATAAACAAAAAGTGTTGGAATTAGACCAGCCTGCCGCCCGACTTGAGCATTTAATGGCGTTGATGGAAAGCGAAATCGAATTGCTGAATGTCGAAAAACGCATTCGCGGTCGCGTCAAACGCCAAATGGAAAAAAGTCAGCGCGAGTATTATTTGAATGAGCAAATGAAAGCCATTCAAAAAGAACTCGGCGATATGGATGATGCCAACGAATTGGAAGAACTCGGCAAAAAAATCGCCGATGCCGGCATGAGCAAAGAAGCGAAAGCCAAAGCCGATGCTGAACTAAAAAAACTGAAACAAATGTCGCCGATGTCTGCCGAAGCGACATTGATTGGCTGTTGCAAGTGCCGTGGAAAAAGCGCAGCAAAATTGCACTCGATTTAGGCAAAGCGCAAGCGACGCTCGATACCGATCACTACGGTTTGGATGACGTAAAAGAACGTATTCTCGAATACCTTGCCGTGCAACAGCGTGTCAAAAAAATTAAAGGCCCGGTGTTGTGTTTGGTCGGACCGCCGGGGGTCGGTAAAACGTCGCTGGGGCAGTCGATTGCACGCGCCACTGGACGTGAATTTTTGCGTGTGGCCTTGGGCGGTGTGCGTGATGAATCTGAGATCCGTGGTCATCGACGCACCTATATCGGTTCGATGCCGGGACGCATCATTCAAAAGTTGACCAAAGTCGGCGTTAAAAATCCCTTATTCTTGCTCGATGAAATTGACAAGATGAGCATGGATTTTCGTGGCGATCCGGCCAGCGCATTATTGGAAGTACTGGATCCGGAACAAAATCACACTTTCAATGATCACTATCTCGAAGTTGATTACGACTTATCCGAGATCATGTTCGTGTGTACGGCCAATTCGATGAAGATCCCAGCACCGTTATTGGACCGCATGGAAGTTATTCGTATTCCGGGTTACACCGAAGACGAAAAAATCAATATCGCCGAGCGTTACTTAATTCCGAAACAAATGGAAGCGGCAGGTTTAAAAGATGCCGAAGCCAATATCGGTAATAGTGCGGTGCGCGATATCGTTCGCTATTACACCCGCGAAGCGGGCGTGCGAAACCTTGAACGTGAAATTGCCAAAATTTGTCGCAAAGTGGCGCGTCAATTAAGTGTCAAAGCACAAAAAGCCAAAATTTTAATTACCGAAAAGCAATTGGAAAAATATTTGGGCGTGGCGCGTTTTGATTACGGCAAAAAATCCGAAGCGCAACGTGTTGGCGAAGTCACCGGTTTGGCATGGACTGAAGTCGGTGGTGATTTATTAACCATTGAAGCGGTGACGGTGGCCGGTAAAGGCAAAACGACGTTCACCGGTTCTTTGGGCGATGTCATGCAAGAATCCATTAAAGCCGCGATGACGGTGGTTCGTTCGCGTGCGCTCGGTCTTGGTATCGCCGCTGATTTTTATGAAAAATTTGATATTCATGTGCACGTACCGGAAGGCGCAACGCCCAAAGATGGACCGAGTGCCGGTATCGCGATGTGTACGGCGCTGGTGTCGAGTTTTACGTCGATTCCGGTGCGTTCAGAAGTGGCCATGACCGGTGAGATCACCTTGCGCGGTGAAGTGTTGCCCATTGGTGGTTTAAAGGAAAAATTATTAGCGGCGCATCGTGGCGGTATTAAAGATGTGATCATTCCGAAAGATAATCGTCGTGATCTCAAAGAGATACCGAAACAAGTTCTGAAAGAACTTAATGTGCATTGCGTGCAGTGGATTGATGAAGTTTTAGACATTGCATTAACCAAAAAACCGCAACCGATTGTGGTGGCGGAAATTGCAATTGAAAAAAATACGTCAACGAGTGCGACGGAAAACGCAACACATTAAAAAAAAGCCGCGAGTGTCACAGACTGGCGGCTTTTCCTTGACACTCTTTTTCGCGCATTGGTATAAATGCGCCCCCCGCGACAACCTGATTTGGTGCGGTTCCGCACCGAGTAGACGTCGTTTATGGGGCACAAGGGGATAACATGAACAAAACCGAATTGATTGACGCCATCGCTGTTGGCGCAGACATTTCCAAAGCCTCCGCTGCACGTGCACTGGATTCAATGTTGGAAGCTGTTACTGATTCCTTGCGTAAAGGTGATCAAGTGGCATTAGTGGGTTTCGGAACGTTCGCTGTCAAGGAACGCGCTGCTCGTACGGGTCGTAATCCGCAAACGGGCGAAGAAATCAAAATTGCCGCAGCGAAAGTGCCGGGTTTTAAACCGGGCAAAGCGTTGAAAGACGCCTGCAACGAGTAAGTTTTTGTCGCCGTGTTCGCACGGCGCGATTTGGGCGTTTAGCTCAGCTGGTAGAGCATCTCCGTCACATGGAGGGGGTCGGGGGTTCGAGTCCCTCAACGCCCACCAAATCGCATAAGTAAAGTGTTCGATATTTAATCGGACACCAAACGCAGAAATTTGGAGTGGTAGTTCAGTTGGTTAGAATACCGGCCTGTCACGCCGGGGGTCGCGGG
>CAZYUS010000075.1:0-15126 GCA_964650615.1 uncultured Pseudomonadaceae bacterium
CATTTCCTTTGCCTTATAAAACCGGGCGATTCATTAATCGCCCCTACGGTGTTGACGTTTGATTCGGAGTTCGAATAATTCCGAATCTTCGTAGGGGCAATTCACGAATTGCCCGTGTGCTTAAATTCTGAAACATCGCGTGATTATTAAACGCTGTCGTTCGATCACACCGACATCATTACGAGGGTGGTATCCAACATTCGATTGGCGAACCCCCATTCGTTATCACACCACAACAGGGTTTTGATCAGCCGTTTATGACTGACACGGGTTAATGATCCGTCAACGATACAGGAATGCGGATCGTGGTTGAAATCGACAGACACCAGTGGGTCTTTGGTGTAGGCCAACACCGATTTCATACTGCCGTTGGCGGCGTTAGCTAATACGCGATTGACTTCATCGGCGCTGACATCGTGCAACGCAGTTAAACTGACATCCATGGCGGTAACATTGGTGGTGGGAACGCGCACGGCGATGGCTTCGAATCGTTGCGTAAACTTAGGCAGTATGCGTTCTATACCGCGCGCTAATTTGGTATCAACCGGAATAATGGACTGACTGGCGGCGCGCGCGCGACGCAGATCATGGTGATACGCGTCAATCACATTTTGATCGTGCATCGACGCGTGTATGGTGGTAATTGCGCCACCTTCGATACCAAAATATTGATCGAGAATATCAATGACCGGCACCACGCAATTGGTAGTACACGAACCATTCGAAACAATCGTGTCTTTGGCTTGCAGTAATTGTTCGTTAACGCCATAAACAACGGTTAAGTCCAGATCATTGCCACCGGGTTGGCTTAATAACACTTTCTTTGCACCAGCCAATAAATGTGCTTCGTTTTCCTGACGACTGTGGTGTTGCCCAGTGCATTCCAGAACGACATCGACATCGAGTGCGCGCCATGGCAAGCGCGCGATCGACGCTTCATGAAACAAGGCGATGTCATCGCCACCGACGCGTAATAACGTGTCGTGACGCTCGACCGGCCACGCAAATCGACCATGACTGCTGTCATAGCGCAATAGGTGTTCTATGGCTTCGGCTTTGGCGAGTTCGTTAATCGCCACGATTTGAATACGTTCGCGGTGATGATTTTCGTAAAGTGCGCGCAAAATGCTGCGCCCGATACGACCAAAGCCATTGATGGCGACACGAATAACCGGTTCAGGGCATAAAGTGGAAGTCACGATTGAAAACGGCAAAACAGACGGTGAATGCGGTTAGGATAGCATTGTGTTTTTACGTCGTGCTTGATTTATTCGGCAATGAAACGTGCAATAGCAAACAAATGAACGATTATCGTCGAAATCGTTGCGCGCTACGTTCATCGGACTCTTTTTGTTCGCGCTTATCTTGTTGTTGCCGTTCTTGTTGTTGCATCTGGCCGGCCGCGTTATTGAGCGCGCGTGAGCGGGTAAGTTTTTCTTGCCATTGTTCGTTTTTTTGTTGTACCTGCACACTGGCTCCGCTCACTCGTTTGACTTGCTGGGCGATAGCCTCATCAAGACGCGCTAAAAAGTGTTGAAACTGTTGCATGGCCGAGCCCGAAACGCCCGCGCGCCCCTTACGCTGAAAATCGGCGATGTATTCTTCACGGTAATGTTGCAATTCTTGCAGTTTGCTATGTTCTTTGGTGACGGCTTGTTGCGCTTCGCCAAAGGCCTGTGCGGCCGCTTGCTCGTTACGCTGTGCAAATTTCACGACCGGTTGTAAACGCGTTGAACGGTTCATGCCATTACTCCACTACTTTCCACTATCGCCTTGCCGGAAGCAGCGAAGGGGTTTCGCTTAATGCTTCTTGTAATTGCTGCAAACTCATGCCCCAATCCACTTTTTCATTCATGCCTTGCCGCATAAATCGTGTCATCGACGGCAACATGGCGATCGCTTCATCAACGGCGGCATCGCTGCCCATTTGATAAGCGCCGACGTTGATCAAATCACGATTCTGCGAATAGGTGGCGTAAATGCGTTTAAATTCTATTGCCGCTTGTTGATGCGTGCTTTCGGTTACTTGTGGCATGGCTCGACTTATAGAGGCTTCGACATCAATCGCCGGATAATGCCCTGCCTCGGCTAATCGTCGTGACAGCACGACATGGCCATCGAGAATGGCGCGTGCCGCATCCGCGATCGGATCTTGTTGATCATCGCCTTCCGTTAACACGGTATAAAATGCGGTGATACTGCCGTTGCCTTTTTCGGCGTTACCGGCGCGCTCAACTAATTGCGGTAATTTGGCAAATACCGAAGGCGGATAGCCTTTGGTTGCTGGTGGTTCTCCGATCGCGAGCGCTAATTCGCGTTGCGCCTGACAAAATCGCGTTAGCGAATCCATCAACAATAAAACTTGTTTACCTTGATCACGAAAATATTCCGCTATCGACGTGGCAACCTGCGCACCTTGCAAACGCAATAGGGGTGGTTGATCAGCGGGTACCGCAACGACCACGGCGCGTTGCATACCTTCGCGGCCTAAAATCTGTTCGATAAATTCTTTGACTTCGCGACCACGTTCACCAATTAAACCGACCACGATAATGTCAGCACTGGTGTATTTGGTCATCATGCCCAGCAACACACTTTTACCAACACCGGAACCGGCGAATAATCCCATGCGTTGTCCGCGACCGACCGTGAGCAGCGCATTGATCACGCGAATACCGACATCAAGTGGCGCATCAATCGGTTGACGTTTTAGCGGGTTGATCGGACGCGCATTTAATTGTCGTTTTTCACCGTGAATAATGGCTTTGTCATCGATCGGTTCGCCTTCGCCATTTAACACACGTCCTAATAGCTGTTCACTAACACAAATTTCGGCGGCACCACTTATCGGAATGACTGCCGCGCCCGGTGCTAATCCGTGGATTTCGGCAGTCGGCATTAAATAAATCGCCGCGCCGGAAAAACCGACGACTTCGGCTTTGTGTTCTTGTCCATCGTCGCCGCGAATAATGCAACGCGCACCGATGGGCAAACGACAACCGACCGCCTCTAAGGTGAGGCCAACCATACGTGTCAAACGACCGTTCACTTGTAGCGACGGCACGGTTTCAAGTTGTTGTTGATAACGCTGCAAGCGTTGCGCGAGTGCGCCGTGATTAGCGTTCATTGGGGTTATGAATCAGACGTTCAAATTGATCGCTGGCGGCAAAAATATGCGCCACGATCGCCGCAATGCGACTCTCTAACGACGCATCGACAAACGAATCATCGGTGCTCACTTTGCAACCGCCGCGCGATTGCGTCGCGTCATCCAGCACTTGCCAATTACTGTTCGCCCCTTCGCGCACAAATAATTCACGCACCAGTTTGGCATCGTCCGGATGCAATGCGATGCGTATGGTTTGACGCGATTGCGGCAACAACCCTACCGCTTCGCGCATTACTGCGACCACCTGTCCGGGGTCGGCGTGTAATTCGCGGCGAATTAACAATTTAGCCACCGACAAGGCCAGTTGCACCAAGGCTTGTTCGGCGTCGTGATCCATTTGTTCTAAAGGCCTGGCGAGTGCGTTTAATAGCGCCGAAAAAGCTTCGCGTTTTTGATCCAACTCGCGTTCCAATAGTACGCGTGCTTCCAACTCGCCTTTGGCATAACCTTTTTTATAAGCTTCGTCGAATCCTTCGCGATAACCTTCTTCACGCGCAGCGGCGCGCAGCTGCGCGAGTTCTTCCACGGTTGGCATCGCGCGCGGTTTAGCGCGACGTTCTTCGATCAAAAACGAATTGACCGAACGATCTTCCATTTCGGGAATTAGCCACGGTCGCGCTTCATCTTTGGTGTCGATCATTATGCCTTCGTTTTGCTGTGAGGCGATTCTTGAATCGCCCCTACGGTGTTTACGTTTGATTCGAAGTTCGAATCATTCTGAAACGTTATTAAATCATTTGCTCGCCGGAGCCGCCGAGCACAATCTCGCCAGCATCGGCCATGCGACGGGCCACGGTAAGAATTTCTTTTTGCGCCGACTCGACGTCGCTGACTTTGACCGGCCCCATCGAACCGAGATCTTCGCGCATCAGTTCGGCAGCGCGTTTCGACATATTCTTGAATACTTTTTCACGCAAGCCTTCATCCGAACCTTTCAACGCCAAAATTAACTGGTCAGTCGAAACTTCGCGCAACAAGGATTGAATGCCGCGATCGTCTACATCCATCAGATTATCAAACACAAACATCTGATCCTGAATTTTTTGCGCCATTTCTTCGTCAACATCTTTCATTTGTTCCATCAAGGCGCTTTGTGTGCTGCCATCGAGAAAATTCAAAATATCAGCAGTACGTTTTGTGCCACCTAACGATGCGGATTTGGCACCGGTTTGGCCCGACAGTTGCCTTTCCATAATATTGTTCAGTTCTTGCAATGCTGCCGGTTGCACGCTTTCAAGCGCCGCAATTCGCATCGCCAGATCCAATCGCACGCGTTCGGGAAACTGCCCTAATACTTCGGCGGATTGATCCGGATCGAGATAAGCCAACACAATGGTTTGTATTTGAGGATGTTCATAGCGAATTAAATCGGCCACCGCACGCGAATCCATCCATTTCAAGGTATCTAAACCTTTAGTGCTAGCACCGGCCAAAATGCGATCGATAAGCGCATCGGCTTTGTCCTGTCCCAATGCCTGTTTCAACGTTTTGCGAATATATTCTTCGGTGCCGATGCCAATCCCAGTTTGTTTTTCGACTTCGTGTAAAAAATTATCGACCACAACTTCAACTTCGTTTTTTTCGACATTATGTACCGATGCCATCGCCAGACCGATGCGCTGCACCTCTTTCGGCCCCATGTGTTTTAACACCTGCGCAGCGGCCTCTTCGCCCAAACTCAGCAGCAACACAGCGGCTTGTTCGGTCCAGTTAAAGCGCAGTTTTTCTTCCGACTTTTTTTCGTCGGCTTTTGCGTCTTTTTTTTCAGCGACTTCAGGCATCTCGTTCCATCCAGTTTTTCACGACATTTGCAACCAACGCCGGGTCCGATTGCACCACCGCTTTGGCGCGGGCCACCGATCCCAACTCAGTCGTTACCGGCGGCGGCAAACTCATTGACGCAGTAGCCCCCGAACCACTTAATGACAGTTGATCAGGCGCCATTCCGGGCAAACCACCTGCGCCTCCCGCCATCGCCATCGAACCACCATACGAACTTGGTGCCGGTGCCGATAATTTTCCCATCACAGGTTTCAACACACCGAACACCAGCGCCAATCCTAAGATCAGTGCAATGAGTGGTTTTAACAGTAATTGAAACCACTCTTGTTCATGAAACGGAATCGCCACCGGTTCGGTTGGTACGGTGACGGTTACAAACGGAAAGCTATGAATTTCTACCCGATCGCCGCGCGGTCCGTCATAACCAATCGCGCTTTGAATCAGTTGCGTAATGCTTGCAATATCTTCAGCCGGACGTGCTTTTTTTGACGGAGTGGCGGGCGCATTAGGAACGGCGGGAGCCGGTGCGTTCGGGTCGATCGGTGCATCAACATAATCTAATCCAATGGAGACCGTAATTCGTCGCACGACGCCGATTTGATTGCGCGTGTGTGCGATCGTGGTGTCGTGATCGAAATTACGTTCTGCCTCTTGGCGGCCATTTTTATTGGCTGCATTTGCAGCCCCCGATGCGCCGTCTTGTGCGTTGGCCACTTCAGGCGCGGTGGCTGGAGTTGGCGGTTGATTACTTAACGCACCGGGAACCCCTTGCGCGCCAGCACCGCCATTTTGTTCGTTTAACGTGCGTTCGCTTACCATCGCCGGTAATTCGGCGTTATACAATTTTTGTGTTTGTTCGGTTTCACTAAAATCCATATCGACATTGACTTCGACGGTGTATTTTCCATCACCGATAATCGGCGATAACACACGTTCGATTTTTTGTTGATATTCGGTTTCGCGTTTGCGACTTTCGGCAAATTCGCGTGAGGCCATGGCCTCATCGGCGGTTTGCGTGCCGCTGTGATGTAAACGCCCGAATTGATCGGTAATCGTGACATGCGTTGGATCAAGATTCGGCACGCTGCCGGTAATCATATCGACGATGGCACGCACTTGTTCGCTGTCTAAGGTTTTAGGTGTATTTAAATTCAATAATACCGAGGCGCGGGGTTTATCCGCGTCGCGCATAAATACCGATTCTTTGGGGATCGCCAGATGCACTTCGGCCGCTTTGATGCCGGCAATTTTTTCAATCGTGCGTGCCAATTTTACTTCTTGCGTGCGCAACAAACGCGCTTGCTCCAGTCGTTGACTGGTCGCGAATCCGGTATCTTTGGCCAATAACGCATCGACGTCGGAAACCGCGCCATCCATCCCTTGCGAGGCAAGTTGCAACTGCACTTTCTGATAACTTTCTTGAGGCACGAGTAATGCGCCATCGCTTTCGAGTTGATAAGGAATTTTTTGTTGTTCGAGATACTGAATGATTTGATACGTCGTTTGACGATCGGCCGTCGGTAACGGGCGCATCAAGGGATCACGCGTCCACAGCACAATGGAAATACCCAACGCCACACTGGCTGCAATACCCAGCAAAATTCCGATCTGGCGGATCGTGCTTAAGCTACTTAGATTGCCCAGCAAACCACCCATTCCGGGTAACGCTGATGTGGATGTTTCGTCGGACATAAATACCTCGATTTAATTATCGCGCTTTCTAAAAGCGGCGGCCTAAAGACCGCCCTACAACATAAAATATAGCACCGGCTAAATGGGCATATTGAATATATCTTGATACGCCGACACCAAACGATTACGCACTTGCACGGTCGCTTGCAAACCGATATTGGCTTTTTGCGAAGCGATCATGGCCTGCACTAGGGACACGCTGCGATCGCCCATTTCAACACGTTTTTGCAGATCGCCCGCCTGCATTTGCAATTCATTGACACCGTTCAAAGCCTTGCTCATTAACTGGCCGAACCCCGGCCCGTTTACGTTTTTGGAAACCATGTTGTCGCCGCGCGCCTGTGCGGACATGGCTCGCAATTCATTCAGTAATTTGGCGCTATCTATCGTGTTCATGGTTTAGGTTCCCGACCTTTTACGCATTGGGCGATTCGTGAGTCGCCGCCACGCTGTTTTGGGTCAATTAACGGTGCGTTGACATGGTCTGCGTTCACATTTATTGCGGCACCGCAATGCCCATCTCACGCATACGCGCCAATTTATAACGCAAAGTACGCGGACTCATGCCGAGTTGACGTGCAATATTTTCGCGCGTGTTTTGCGTATTTTTTAACGCGTCGATAATACGTTCTGCTTCTAAATGACGCATAGTATCGGACAAGCGAGCGCTTTGAATCGACGCCATTTCATCAGCCTGATTGTTCGACTCATCGGTGTTTAATTGCAGCTGAAAATCCTGCGCGCTCAACTCACGACCTGATTGCATAATCAACGCGCGTTGTACGGCGTTTTCGAGTTCTCGCACATTGCCGGGCCAACGGTAACTGGTTAACAACACAATGGCATCGGCACTTAATGATGGCGGTACGCGATGACTGGATTGGCAATGACGGTGAATCAAATGTTCGGCGATCGGCACGATATCAGCGGACCTTTCGGCGAGCGCAAAGCAACGCAAGGGAAATACATTGAGGCGGAAATAAAGGTCTTCACGAAAACGTCCGGCCTTCACTTCTTCAAGCATCGTGCGATTCGATGTCGCCACCACGCGCACATTTAACGTCACCGCTTTGCGGCTACCTAATCGTTCGACTTCACGCTCTTGTAATACACGCAACAATTTGGCCTGCAATGACAAATCCATTTCGGAAATTTCATCCAACAGCAACGTGCCACCTTGCGCTTGCTCAAACTTTCCAGCGCAGGCTTGATGCGCACCAGTGAACGCGCCTTTCTCATAACCAAACAACGTGGCCTCAAGCATATTTTCAGGAATGGCCGCGCAATTAATCGCCACAAAGGGGCCGTTTTTACGTGAAGAATTATCGTGTATGAAACGCGCCAACACTTCTTTGCCAACACCGCTTGGGCCGGTTAATAACACCGTTGCATCGGATTCTGCCACCCGTTTCGCCAGTTGTAATAATTCAACGCTGCGCGCATCGACCGCCACCGGACCGTTATTAAATTGCACACGCGATTTGGCGTACTGCTGCACCACTTCTAATAACTTTTGCGGAGAAAAAGGCTTTTGCAAATAATCCGTGGCACCATCTTGCATCGCTTGCACAGCATTCGACACATTACCGTAAGCGGTCATTAAAACCACCGGCAGATTACTGTGCAAACGGCGAATAATGCGCAGCAGATCTTCACCGCGCATACCGCCCATTTGACAATCTGACAACACCAGATCGGGCTTGTGTAGATGCAATTCAACTTGTGCTAACTCGGCCGATTCTACGGCTTTTACACTAAAACCGGCGCTACTTAGCGTTTCGGAAACGGCGTAACGTAAATCACTGTCGTCTTCGACTAATAAAATGGATGCTTCATTCATGCGGCCACTCCCGTTGCGGTATTCAAAGTGTGATGGGCAGCGCGATAGATAGGAAACGCCAACGTAAATTGACTGCCTTCACCAATCTCGCTTTTTACCGTCAACGTGCCTTTATGCGATTGAATAACGGCATTCACTACGGCTAATCCTAAGCCCGTGCCTTTGCGTTTAGTGGTAAAAAACGGTTCGACCGCACGCGCACAAACGGCATCGCTCATGCCACCGCCGTTATCGCTCACGGTTAATTCGATGCAGCCATTACGGCGACGACTGCGCAACGTAATATGATGCGTCAATTTGTTGTCTTCTTCGCAGGCTTGTGCGGCGTTTTCGATCACATTGGCGAGCGCGCCAATGATCGCGTCGGGATTCCCTAACATCATGCTGCGACCTGAAAAATGGCTGATCTCGAACGTGATCCCGCGTTGTTTCAGCAGCGGTTCGAATTGCTCGTTCAGCACGCTAAGAACCGATGAAATAGAGATCGGCTCGACGATGGCCTCACCACCGCCGGCGATAAGCAGCATGTCGGCAATTTGACGTTCCATAAATTGCAAACGTTCGATCAAACGTGCGGCGTTTTGATTTTCGCCCTGAACGTGTAATTGATGCGCGTACAACAACGCCGAAGCGATTGGTGTGCGTAATTGATGCGCTAGCGACGCGACCAAATTGCCCATGCTGGCCAAGCGTTCGCGCTGCGCGACACGTGATTGCAATTCTCGACTGTCGGTTAAATCTGCCAACGCGATCAGTTGGCCGTTGCCATCGGCTAACGCGCGCGTAACAATTTTGACGCGACGACCGTCGCGTAACGACACTTCATGACCGTCGTCATTGCGCGGGCAAAATGAACGCGTAATCACCTCGCGCCACGGTTGATAAAGCAGCGGCACGCCGAGTAAATCAATCGCGACGGGATTGGCATCAACAACGACGCCGCGCACATTCAGCACGACAACGCCGATGGGTAAAAGCGACAACCATTCACGCGTATTGAGTGGCGTTTCGAGCGAAGCAGAAACCCGCGTGTCGCAAGCCGGTAATGCAGTGTCGAGTAGAGTCATGTATCGCGCCAAAAATGATGGAGGGCGATCATGGTTTAGCATTTCGTGTGCCAAATTATTTTTGTTATTTATTTCAACTACTTAAAATCTCTAATTCAAATTAACTGCAAGCTAAAGTCAAACTTCTGTCACTTCTTCGCCTTTACTCATGCCGTATTTACGCATTTTTTCAACCAGCGTAGTACGCCGCATTTGCAGACGCTCGGCGGCCCGCGCGACGACACCGCCACATTCGTTTAGTGCTTGATTGATGTAAGCGATTTCAAGGTTGGCCATCGTTTCCTTCAAATCCAACCCAGCAGCGGGAATAGCCACTGCCGTCGCAGGGATACCGCCAGTTTGCTCGTCGGCACGCACCATAAATGTCGGTGCTGACGACACCGATAAGCCTTCTGCGTGACGGTATTTGGCCGGTAAGTCGTTAACATCGACGACACCGTAGGGAAATAAAATTGCCAATCGTTCGATCAGGTTGGCGAGTTCACGCACGTTTCCCGGCCATTCGTAACGCGACAGCGACACCAACGCATTGGGCGACAAACGCACGGCCGGCGAGCCTTGACTTTCGAGCCGCGAGATCAGCTCGTTAACTAATAACGGAATGTCTTCGCGCCGTTCACGCATCGGCGGCATTTCGATGGGAAAAACATTCAAGCGATAAAACAAGTCTTCGCGAAATTTACCTTCTGTGACTTGCCGTTCCAAATTACGGTGGGTCGCGGCCACGATGCGAACATCCGCCGAAATCGTTTTGTTGCCCCCCACCCGCTCGAAGGTTTTTTCTTGCAGCACACGCAATAATTTGACTTGCAAATTCATCGGCATATCGCCGATCTCATCCAAAAACAGCGTGCCGCCCTGCGCCATTTCAAAACGCCCTTGACGGGCCGCGACGGCGCCGGTGAAAGCGCCTTTTTCATGTCCGAATAATTCGCTTTCTAATAATTCAGCCGGAATAGCACCGCAATTCAGCGGCACAAATGGCTTGGTTTTGCGCGCCGACATAAAGTGTAAATTGCGCGCAACGACCTCTTTACCCGTACCGGTCTCGCCCAGTATTAACACGCTCGCATCGGTTTGCGCGACGTGTTCGACCAATCGCCGTACCTCTTGAATGGCGCGACTGTTGCCCACCATCGAGCGGAATAACTCCACCGCGCGATCGCCTACGCGCGTCGCGTGTTGGTTATTGCGACAAACCTGGCATTGATGCAATAAATCCAATAACTGCGCGTAACGCGGCGGCTCTTCAAGCTGACCAATAATATGCGGTTGCAAGGATGGATCGGCCATCATTAAGGTGGCCGAATCGGTAACGATCACCGGCGCGTGACGATCATATTTATGTAAGGCTTCCATCAACGATTTGACGTTTTTGCACGCCGTTAGCGAGCCCATAAAAATTCCGAGAACAGTTTTCTTTTCGTCAAATAATGTGCGGCATTCTTCACTGCTCACGGCGATACAATTTTCACCCAGAAATACCAAAATCGTTTGCAATCGCGAACGACGCGCTTCGTCATCGTCCACCACCAGCAATTGCATTTCCTGCCACATGACAACTCCATAATTTTGTTGTTATTTCAGATCGTTAGCACAGTTTTAGTCAGCAACATGATTTTTGTCAAATAATTGGCGTGATGAGTTTAGGAATGCCATGAGCAATGACGCCCTGCGCGCGAGCCTAACCGTTGACCCGCAAGCCAACGGCGTCTTAAAGACCGTCCTATCAAGACCAAAATCGCCTCGCTTTATGCTTTTTCGTCATTAAGGTATGGACGATTGACATTTATCGCCCTTGGGGACAGACACGGTAAACTGCCGCCACATTCATGTCGTCGTTGCTTTTTGAAAGAGCAAACAAGGCGACACAACGCACTGATTTCATGAGATTTAGTCATGTCGTTAACACATTTGCAGCAACTCGAAGCCGAAAGCATTCACATTCTGCGCGAAGTAGTGGCCGAAACCGAAAACCCGGTCATGCTGTATTCAATAGGCAAAGACAGCGCGGTAATGCTGCACTTGGCGCTTAAGGCGTTCTATCCCGCCAGCCTGCCCTTCCCCTTATTGCACGTCGATACCGGTTGGAAGTTTCGCGATATGTACCAATTTCGCGATCAGATGGTGCAACGTCACGGCCTGAAATTGCTGACCCACATCAATCCGGACGGGCTGGCGCGCGGCATCGGCCCATTTTCCCACGGTTCGGCCCTGCACACTGACGTCATGAAAACCGAAGGGCTAAAGCAAGCACTCGATAAGTTCGGCTTTGATGCCGCGTTTGGCGGGGCGCGCCGCGATGAAGAAAAATCGCGCGCCAAAGAGCGTGTGTTTTCGTTTCGAACTCGCGACCATCGCTGGGATCCCAAAAATCAGCGTCCCGAGTTATGGAATTTATATAACGCGCGCAAAAACAAAGGTGAATCCATCCGCGTGTTTCCGTTATCGAACTGGACCGAACTCGATATTTGGCAATACATACGGCAAGAAAATATCCCCATCGTTCCGCTTTATTTCGCCGCTGTGCGCCCCGTGGTTAAACGCGATGGCACCTTGATCATGGTCGATGATGAGCGAATGCCTTTGCACAATAACGAAAAGCCGGAACTACGTTCGGTACGCTTTCGCACGCTTGGGTGTTATCCACTGACCGGTGCGATTGAATCCACCGCCACGACATTACCGGCCATTATTCAGGAAATGTTGCTCGCCAAAACCAGCGAACGACAAGGCCGCGTGATCGACCGCGATGGAGCCGCCTCGATGGAAAAGAAAAAACAAGAAGGGTATTTCTAATGCACGCCTCGCAAACGTTAATGGCCAGCGATATCGAACAGTATTTGCATCAGCACGAACACAAAAATCTGTTGCGCTTTATCACCTGCGGTAGTGTCGATGATGGCAAAAGTACGCTGATCGGTCGCCTGTTGTACGAATCAAAAGTGTTGTTTGACGATCAATTAAGTGCCTTGGAAGAAGACTCACGCAAAGTTGGCACTCAAGGCGGAGACCTCGATTTTGCGTTATTAGTCGATGGACTTGCCGCCGAACGCGAGCAAGGCATTACGATTGATGTGGCTTATCGTTTTTTCAACACCGAAAAACGCAAGTTTATTGTGGCCGACACACCAGGACACGAGCAATACACGCGCAATATGGTGACGGGGGCATCCACCGCCGATGTCGCCATTTTGTTAATTGACGCGCGTAAAGGCGTACTCACGCAAACCAAACGTCATAGTTTTTTAGCGAAACAAGTTGGTATTCGTCATCTTCTATTAGCCATTAACAAAATGGATTTAATGAATTACGACGAACACGTATTTAACACCATTGTCGCCGACTATCGCGAATTCGCGCACCACATTGGCATCGAACAATTTGACGCCATTCCGCTTAGTGCGTTGAAAGGCGACAACATGATTCAACGCAGTGACCGTATGCCATGGTATCGCGGTGAAAGTTTGCTGCACTACCTTGATCACATTGAAATCAACAACAACAAAAACCAATTACCCTTCCGTTTTTCCGTGCAATGGGTCAATCGACCTAATCTTGATTTTCGTGGTTTCGCCGGCACCATTTCGAGCGGACACATCGCCGTAGGCGATCGTCTACGCGTATTGCCGTCGGCCAAAGAAAGCACGGTCACCCGAATTGTGACGCACACGGGTGATTTGCCACAGGCGTTCGCCGGTCAAGCCGTCACCTTGACGTTGGCCGATGAAATTGATGTATCACGCGGTGACATACTGGCGAAACCCGAACATTTACCGTCGGTTGCCGACCAATTCGAATAGACACTGGTGTGGATGAGCGACGAAGCGTTACTGCCGGGCCGTTCGTATTTAATGAAGATCGGCAGTCGCACGGTCAATGCCACCGTGACGTCCATCAAACATCAAATCAACATCAACACGATGGAACATCTGGCCGCGAAAACATTAGACATGAACGCCATTGGCGTGGTGAATATCAATATTGATCGTGCCATTGCATTCGATCCTTATTGTGAAAATCACGACACCGGCGGATTTATCTTTATCGACAAGTTTAGCAATAACACCGTCGGTGCCGGAATGTTGCACTTCGCACTGCGCCGTTCGCAGAATATTCATCTGCAACATCTTGAGGTGAATAAACCGGCACGCAGCGCGATTAAACATCAACGCCCGTTGGTGCTGTGGTTTACCGGCCTATCAGGGGCTGGGAAATCTACCATTGCCAATTTAGTTGAAAAGAAATTGCATCAGATGGGGCATCACACCTATTTATTAGATGGCGACAATGTGCGTCATGGGTTGAATCGCGATCTGGGTTTTACCGATGCCGATCGGGTCGAAAATATTCGTCGTGTTGGCGAGGTATCGAAGCTAATGGTCGATGCCGGTTTAATCGTATTAACATCGTTTATTTCACCGTTTCGCGCCGAGCGCGACATGGTGCGTTCACTATTTGAGCGCGGCGAATTTGTCGAAGTTTTTATCGACACTACCTTGCAAGATGCAGAAGCCCGCGACCCCAAAGGTTTGTACAAAAAAGCACGTGCTGGTAACTTAAAAAACTTCACCGGAATTGATTCGCCTTACGAAGTGCCAACCTCACCAGAGCTTCACATTAACACTGCCGAGCAAACCGCCGAACAATCCGCCGAACAAATCGTGCAATGGTTATCGCTGCGGCAAAATTCGTCGGAACAAAATTGGATAATTTGAAAATCGCGCGATTCGTGAATCGCCCCTACGGGGTTGTCGGCTAATTGATAATCCGAAAAAACACAATTCTTCGTAGGGGCAGTTCACGAACTGCCCATTTTCCCTCTACACGACCGCTAATTTAAAAAAAAAGAAGGGGCTAAGTTACCTTAGCCCCTCACCGTACTGCATGAAGCCTTCGTCAATGTTTGTTCTCAGCAAACCTTGCTTTGTGCTTCATATTGGAAGCTGAACAATCACCGTGTTCTCAGCACTGCAACTGCCATCACTTCCTTTTTTCACGCGTGTAGACCTCTTAAAGAAACTAAACGGAGACCTATCATGGGTGGAGCTTCGTTTCGCCTCTTGAGGACATAATCGGTTTTGCAACACACGTGCCAACTTATGTTTTAGGCGCGATTCAGCGTCTTTATCCAGTGGCGTTCACTCAAAATGCCCGCCAGCGCGGTATTTGGCTTTCGCAACAAAAGCAACCCATTGCTCGAACGGCGTTTAACGACGCCACCAGCGGCAAGATTGCCACGATTAAGCGGCAATACCTTGCCACGCCTGTTGCCAATCGCCGTGTTTATCCTCGCGGGTGCTTGCACGTTTCGCGACCACAAAATTTTCGGCTAAAGATTTTTTAACGTCATCCGATAACCCTTTCGAATTCAATCTGTTCTCAGCAGGCGAATTCAAAAGTGGCAGAAATGTTCTCAGCGTTCGAGCCTAAGGTCGGAAAGGACTCACCTCCTTGCCGACCGAACGTACGATGGAACAATCTGCCATTTTTTACGCCTGCCATTTCTATCAGCACGTAACTTAATGATTGTCCGTCGTTTCTTCATCAGTACTTTGTAAGTTGCCGCCGTCATG
>CAZYUS010000076.1:0-14855 GCA_964650615.1 uncultured Pseudomonadaceae bacterium
GGGCATTTATTAATGGCCTCGCCGCTTGCGATGGCGCTAGCGTAAGGTTTGCAGCCGGGATAACCGCATTGTCCGCATTGGGTTTGCGGCAATAATTGATTGATTTGTTCAATCACCGGATCGGTTTCGATTTTAAAACGGATCGCCGCGTAACCCAACACGGCACCGCACGCCAGCGCGATGATCGTCATCGTCAGCAGCGCGCTGATCATTTTATTAATCCTGCGAAACCCATAAACGCCAGCGACATTAATCCGGCGGTGATAAGGCCGATTGGTGCGCCGCGAAATGGTTGCGGAACATCGGCGACATTGATGCGTTCACGCAGCGCCGAAAACAATACGAGCACTAACGTAAAACCGCAGGCAGCACCAAATCCGAAAATCAATGATTGCAAAAAAGTATGCTGGTGATTGACGTTTAATAATGCCACGCCCAGCACCGCGCAATTGGTGGTAATGAGCGGTAAAAAAAGTCCCAATACGCGATGCAAAAGCGGAGCCGTTTTCGCCATGACAAGTTCGGTAAATTGCACAACGACGGCGATAACCAGAATAAAACTCAAGGTGCGCAAATAAACGAGATCCAGCGGTAGCAAGATCCACTGATTGACGATCCACGACAGGCCTGAGGCCAGTGTCAATACAAAAGTTGTAGCCAACCCCATGCCTAACGCGGTTTCGTATTTATTGGAAACCCCTAAGGTTGGACATAGTCCCAAGAATTGAACCAGCACAACATTGTTGACGAGCGCGGTACTGATGAAGAGCAGCAGGTAGTCAGTCATTATTTTTGCCACCTAAAACCGGAACCACCGATGACACCAGAAAACGAATTAACGCAAGCATACGCCGTATCAATGTGATCACGCTTTCGCCGCCATTTTTACGTAAAAAATGGTAGCGAAGCAACGTGACGTATTACAGATTGGGTTCGTGTTTTGGTTCGATTTTTTCGCCGGGCTCATCGCTTTGCTTAACGCGATTCTTGATTTTTAGCGGCCAACGTTGCAACAGAACATGAACCACAGAAAACAACACAACGAAGCCGACAAACCACGTAATAATAGGAACGAATCCTCGTGCAAACCCCGCCATGCCATCGAGATCGAATCCGAGAATGGCGACGATGATCGCGGGGGCGTGCCATGCTTGTTCGACTGCACCGACCGGCGTGGTAACGGCGGGCGTTAATGAACCCGACGCGATCGCCGCCCACAATGGAATGCGCCACCACGATTTGCCATGACGGGTAAACCAGATCACGATTGCAAGAAATAAAAGTGCCGCCATGATGTAAGCGGCCCATGCGGCATCATAATGTTCGACGACGGGGGGCATAATTGCGGTGATGGGTTGTGTGTTGGAGGTGGTGATTGCTGTCATCGAAATTCTTCTGTCGTAAAAAAACAAGTGCGATCACGTAATGGTCGACTGTTAAGCGAGTGTGATATTTCTGTAGGTCGGGCTTAATGCACTCCCAACCATTAAACAACCTCGTTAACTGAGCGACATTAGGCGCGATCGCGAGAGATTATTTCACCCGCATACCGGCTTGCGCGCCGACATCTGGTTGCAATATCCACAGATCCTTACCACCGGGGCCCGCTGCCAGTACCATGCCTTCCGATAATCCGAATTTCATTTTGCGCGGTGCCAAATTGGCCACCATGACGGTGTGTTTGCCAATCAAGGTAGCGGGATCGTAAGCGCTTTTGATACCCGCAAAAACCGTGCGCATTTCGTTGCCTAAATTCAAGGTTAATTTGATGAGCTTTTCGGCGCCGTCAACGTGTTCGGCATTGTCGATGCGTGCGATGCGTAAATCTATTTTGTCGAAATCATCAATCGTGATAATTGGTTTAATCGGTTCAATTGCGGTATTAAGGTTGCTCGCTGCACCCGTTGGCGCGGGTTGCAAGTGGTCTTTCGAGGCTTCGATCATGGCATTGACTTTGGCTAATTCGACGCGCGTCATCATCGCCTGAAATTCATTGATCTTATGATTAAGCAATAACGATTTCGCATCCATCCACAGCAACGAATCAATGGCTAAAAACTGTTCCGCTTGTTCGGCTAATTTCGGTAACACTGGTTTTAAGTACAAGGCCAGTAAACGGAACGCATTCAAACCGACAGTACACACATCGTGCGCGTCGTTTAGGGTGGCGGGATTTTTGGCCAAGGCCCACGGCGCTTTGGTCGCGATGTATTCGTTCACCTTATCGGCCATTGCCATGATGTCGCGCATGGCTTTGGCGTACTCGCGATCTTCATATGCTTTGGCTAAACCGTCAGCGGCGCTTTGTAGCTCATTTAATAATGTTGGTTCGGCATTGCGAGTCGATAACACGCCACCGAATTGTTTGGTGATAAAGCCGGCGCAGCGTGAGGCAATATTCACCACCTTGCCAACCAGATCGCTGTTGACGCGATTAACGAAATCTTCGAGATTCAAATCAATGTCATCGACACCGGGGCCGAGTTTGGCGGCAAAGTAATAGCGCAACCATTCCGGATTCAAATGCTCCAGATACGTGCGCGCCATCACGAACGTGCCTTTCGATTTCGACATTTTAGTGCCGTTGACGGTGAGAAAACCGTGCGCGTAAACGGAGGTCGGCGTGCGATAGCCCGATCCCTTCAACATGGCTGGCCAAAATAAGGTGTGAAAATAAACAATGTCTTTGCCGATAAAATGATAAACCTCGGCGCTGGAATCGACTTTCCAAAAATCGTCGAAATTCAATTCATTTTGGCTGCAAAAATTTTTGAAGCTGGCCATATAACCGACCGGCGCATCAAGCCAAACGTAAAAGAATTTTCCTGGGGCGTCGGGGATCTCGAAGCCAAAATAGGGCGCATCGCGCGAAATATCCCATTCGCTTAAGCCTGCGCTAAACCATTCATCCAATTTATTGGCGATGGACTCGTGAACGTGGCCGCTGCGCGTCCATTGTTTTAAAAACGCTTCGAAATCGGGTAGCTTAAAAAAGTAATGTTCGGATTCTTTCAGTACCGGTGTGGCACCGCTGACCGCCGATTTCGGATTTTTTAATTCGGTTGGTGAATACGTTGCGCCGCAGGCATCACAGGAATCACCGTATTGATCGTTAGCGCCACATTTGGGGCATTCGCCTTTGACGAAACGATCTGGCAAAAACATATTTTTTTCTGGATCGAATAACTGCGAAATGGTGCGCGTAGCGATATGCCCATTGTTGCGCAACGATTTATAAATGGCGTAACAAAATTCGCGGTTTTCGTCGCTGTGTGTGGTGTAGTAGTTGTCGTAATGAACATGAAAGCCTTCGAAATCGGCCAGATGTTCGGCGCGAATTTTTTCGATCATGGCTTCGGGTGCCATGCCAAGGCTTTGCGCTCTTAACATCACCGGTGTGCCGTGGGTGTCGTCGGCGCACACCGCCCAGCATTCATTGCCACGCATTTTTTGCGAGCGCACCCAAATATCGGTTTGGATGTGCTCCACCATATGACCCAAATGGATGGCTCCGTTGGCATAGGGCAGGGCGCTGGTAACGAGAATGCGGCGTTTCGACATGATGCGGTAACGGTTATGGATAAGGTCGGCAAGGATAGCGTTTTTCAGCCGCCGCTTTAAGGCGTTTGTACCGCTAAACGCGCGTTTTACGCGTTGTCATTCCCGATCATGGGCGCTGGGGGTGGTCGTGCCGGTTCGTGATTGTTAGCATGACGGCCCTTAAAAAAAGCCCTCGTCTGCCATGTCCCTCGACGCCGCCATCAAACAACGTCTTGCTAATTATCGTGATCGTTACATCCGTGATGATTTGGTCGCGATGGGCGCGGTCCGCGCGCTCACTGTCGCGGAGGATACGGTCACTATTTCTGTGCAGTTAGGATTTCATCTAGCGGGTCATCGTGCTGTTTTTGAGCAGCAGTTACGCGACCATTTGGCCGGAATAGCGGCGAAAATTCACGTCAATGTGGTTAGCGTTGTGGCACCCCACGCCGTGGCGACGGGCGTCAAACCGCTTGCCGGTGTCAAAAACATCATTGCGGTTGCCAGCGGCAAAGGCGGTGTCGGCAAATCGACCACGGCGATTAATTTAGCGTTGGCTTTGGTGGCGGAAGGCGCACGGGTGGGCGTGCTCGATGCCGATATTTACGGCCCGTCGCAACCGATCATGATGGGGCGCGTCGGGGTTCGTCCGGAATCCAAAGATCAGAAAACTATCGAGCCAGTGGTCAATCATGGCGTGCAATCCATGTCGATCGGCTATTTGGTCGAGCCGGAGCAGGCGATGGTATGGCGCGGCCCGATGGTGTCGAGCGCCCTGCAACAACTGTTGAACGACACGCGTTGGGACAATATTGATTATTTGATTATCGATCTGCCGCCCGGCACGGGTGATATTCAGTTAACGCTGGCGCAAAAAGTGCCGGTTACCGCCGCGATTATCGTCACCACACCGCAAGATATTGCGCTTGCCGATGCAATTAAAGGCGTCGCGATGTTCCAAAAGGTCAACGTGCCGGTGCTCGGCGTGATCGAAAACATGGCCATGCATATCTGCTCAAATTGCGGGCATCAGGAGCACATTTTCGGCGTTGGTGGTGGCGCAAAATTAGCGGCGCAATACGGTGTCGAAATGCTCGGCAGTATGCCGCTCGATATCCGCATCCGCGAACAAACCGACAGCGGCAAACCGACTGTCGTCGCCGAACCCAATGGCGAAATTGCTGCGATTTATCGTGATATCGCGCGACGCGTTGGTGCCAAGTTGAGTTTGGAAGCGAAAAATTATGCGGCACTGGGGCCGGTGATTACGGTGAGTGAAACTTAAGTCTTACTGGTATCGAAAATTCAGGTAAATAAAGGCGAAAACAATGAGTATTAAATCCGATAAATGGATCAAACGAATGGCCGAGCAGCACGGCATGATCGAACCGTTTGAGCCGGGGCAGGTGCGCTATGCGCAAGACGGTCATAAGATCGTGTCGTACGGCACGTCGAGTTATGGTTACGATGTGCGCTGTGCACGCGAATTCAAAATTTTTACCAACATCAATTCGACGATTATTGACCCGAAAGAATTTCACGAAGGCAATTTCGTCGATTTCGTTGGCGATGTTTGTATTATTCCGCCCAACTCTTTTGCTCTCGCGCGCACGGTTGAATACTTCCGCATACCACGTAGTGTTTTAACGGTATGTTTAGGCAAATCCACCTACGCACGCTGCGGCATCATCGTCAACGTAACGCCGCTCGAACCGGAATGGGAAGGCCACGTGACCTTGGAGTTTTCGAACACCACGCCGCTGCCCGCCAAAATTTACGCCAACGAAGGCGTCGCGCAAATGTTGTTCTTCGAATCCGACGAGATCTGCGAAACCTCATACAAAGATCGTGGCGGCAAATATCAAGGCCAAACCGGCGTGACGTTGCCGAAAACCTGATTAGGCGGAGGCAGGCGGTAGTGGCGCACGTCGCGCCGCTCGCTATAATCGCCCTCCTTTTTACCCCCTTTCTAACCTTTTTCGAGCAGCAACATGCCTGTCGTACGTCTTCCTGATGGTTCCTCGCGGTCTTTTGACGCGCCGGTTACCGTTTTACAAGTCGCCGAGAATATCGGTCCCGGTTTGGCCAAAGCGGCGTTAGCCGGCAAAGTGAATGGCAAAGAAGTGGACTTGTCGTACACCATCACGACCGACAGTGAGTTGGCGATCATTACTGAAAAAAATGCCGATGGTTTGGAGGTGATTCGTCACTCGACCGCGCATTTGTTGGCGCAGGCGGTGAAACAGTTATTTCCCGATGTGCAAGTGACGATCGGTCCGGTGATTGAAGACGGATTTTATTACGATTTTGCGGCACCTAAACCGTTTACGCCGGAAGATTTGGAAAAAATTGAAGCGCGCATGACCGAGTTAGCGGCGAAAGATATTCCGGTATCGCGTCGCACCTTACCGCGTGATGAGGCCGTGGAATATTTTAAAGGCTTAGGCGAGCATTACAAAGCTGAAATCATTGCCTCGATTCCGAGTAATGAAGATATCTCGTTATATCGCCAAGGTGAGTTTGAGGATCTCTGTCGTGGTCCGCATGTGCCGAGTACGGGCAAATTAAAAGCATTCAAGTTGATGCGGGTGTCAGGGGCGTATTGGCGTGGAGACACCAAAAATGCGCAGTTGCAACGCGTGTATGGAACCGCGTGGGCCAATAAAAAAGATCTCGATGCGTATTTGCACCGCATTGAAGAAGCCGAGAAACGAGATCATCGCAAAATAGGTAAAACTCTCGATCTTTTTCACCTGCAAGAAGAAGGTCCCGGTATGGTGTTTTGGCACAATAACGGCTGGGTTATTTATAAAGAAATCGAAAATTATATTCGCAATCGTTTGCGCAAAGCCGATTATCAAGAAGTGCGCACGCCACAAGTGATCGATTTAAGTTTGTGGGAGCGTTCGGGGCATTGGGGCAAATATTCACCGAATATGTTCACCACCGAATCGGAGAATCGCAAATACGCCATTAAGCCGATGAACTGCCCGTGTCACGTGCAAATATTCAACACCGGTTTGCATTCGTATCGCGATTTGCCACTGCGCATGGCTGAGTTTGGCTCCTGTCACCGCAACGAGCCCAGCGGTGCTTTACACGGCATTATGCGTGTGCGCGGATTCACGCAAGATGATGCGCATATTTTTTGCACCGAAGATCAAATGCGCGACGAAATTATTCGTTTCGTTGAATTGCTGTATTCGGTGTATCAAGATTTCGGTTTTACGGATGTCATCATCAAGTTATCCACGCGCCCAGAAAACCGTATCGGTAGCGATGCGATGTGGGATCGCGCCGAAGGAGCGCTTGCCGAAGCGTTGCAGGTGCAGAATTTGGCATTTGAATATCAGCCCGGAGAAGGCGCGTTTTATGGCCCGAAATTGGAGTTCACCCTGCGCGATTGTTTAGGTCGCAACTGGCAGTGCGGCACCATTCAGGTCGATTACAATATGCCTGAGCGACTGGGGGCCGAGTTTGTGGACGAACACAGCCAGCGCAAAACTCCGGTGATGTTGCACCGCGCCATTTTGGGGTCGCTGGAACGTTTTATCGGCATTTTGATCGAACATCATGCCGGTTTCTTGCCGACCTGGTTATCGCCCGTACAAGCGGTGGTCCTCAACATAACCGAGAAACAATCCGCTTTTGCACAGGATCTGGCGGCAAACCTCAATGATTCCGGTCTAAGGGCCAGTATTGACTTGAGGAACGAGAAGATCAGCTTTAAGATCCGCGCGCACACGCTAGCCCGTGTGCCTTATCTATTGGTCGTCGGAGACCGTGAGGTCGAGACGAATTCCGTGGCCGTGCGTAGACGTGACGGCAAGGATCTGGGTGTGATGAGCGTAGACGCCTTCAAAACCCTCCTTGCGCAAGATGTCGCGACGCGCGGCCGCTCTGTTTCGGAGGATTGAGCAATAAAACCGGCAAATACAACGGGCGCTGCTGCGCCTTCAGGTCAGCGTCCATCGGGTCCGCGTCCTTCAGGCCCACGTCCAGCGGGAGCTCGACCCGCTCCGAAACCGCGTACTCCTCGTGAGCGCGCCGCGCCCACGATCCAGCGCGAAAACAAAATTAACGAAGAAATCACCGCCCGCGAAGTGCGTTTGCTCGGTCCTAATGGCGATCAGATTGGCATCGTTGCCACTCGCGATGCGCTCAAAGCGGCCGAAGACAATGAACTCGATCTGGTCGAGATTTCGCCTGATGCGGAGCCGCCGGTTTGCCGCATCATGGACTACGGCAAGTTCTTGTACACCAAGTCCAAGCAACAAGCCGAAGCCAAGAAGAAACAGGTTCAGCAGCAGGTTAAAGAAATCAAATTGCGCCCCGGCACCGATATTGGTGATTACCAAGTTAAGCTGCGCAATATGATTCGTTTCTTAAGCGAAGACGGCGACAAAGTGAAAGTCACTTTGCGTTACCGTGGTCGCGAGATGGCGCACCAAGAAATCGGTATGCAAATGCTCGAACGTATTCAAAAAGATTTAGTTGAATACGGTGTGGTCGAGCAGATGCCGAAGATGGAAGGTCGTCAGGCGCACATGATCATATCGCCGAAAAAGAAAAAATAATTTTAAACGTCACGACTTCAAACTCTGTGACCAACAACCGAATTCTGACGCTAGGCGAATCAACAGTTGTGCTAACCGCACGGCGGCCTGCGCAGATGTACAGGAGCAGTAACATGCCCAAAATGAAAACCCACCGTGGCGCTGCCAAGCGCATCAAGAAAACCGGCGGTGGCGGTTATAAGCACAAGCAAGCTGGTATGCGTCACTTATCCACGCACAAGAGCGGCAAAACCGTTCGTCAATTGCGTGGCCTGAAAATGGTGTCCGATCAGGACGCACCAGAAATGAAGCGTTTGCTTCCGTACGCGTAAGGAGATAAGTCATGGCTCGTGTAAAACGTGGTGTGACCGCTCGTGCGCGTCATAAGCGTGTGCTTAATTTGGCTAAAGGTTACTACGCGGCTCGTTCGCGTACTTACCGCGTCGCCAAACAAGCGGTGATCAAAGCTGCGCAATATGCGTATCGCGATCGTCGTCAAAAGAAGCGTCAATTCCGTGCTTTGTGGATCGTTCGTATTAACGCCGGTGCGCGTATGTGCGGATTGAGCTACAGCCGTTTAATTGATGGCCTGAAAAAAGCCAACATCATCATCGATCGCCGCGTGTTGGCCGATCTGGCGATGTTTGACTTTGCTGCGTTTACCGCCTTGGCCGAAAAAGCCAAAGCAGCACGCGCTTAATTTTTTAGGTAGTCGAAAAGACGCCGCTTCTTACCAGTTTCGGTTGGCAAGAAGTTCAAAGGGAAGCGTGCAAGCGCTTCCCTTTTTTTATGTTCAAGATGACTTGCATCGCAATAATTTGTAGGGGCAATTCACGAATTGCCCGGGTGATTCGTGAATCACCCCTACGGAATATTTTGCTCGCCGAATCGCTTTAGTTTTTCGAGCAAAGTATTTCGATTTTCTAGGGTGGGTATTTATGTCCACGCGAAATCAATAAATGGTGTCAATGAAACAGGAGTGTTGCGTATGCAACTCGACGAAATTCTGGCTCAGGCCAAAGTCGCTATCGCGGCGGTAAATGATCTACCGACGCTTGAGCAAGTCAAAGCCCAATACTTAGGAAAAAATGGCGCGGTAACGGCGGCGTTTAAACAAATGGGCAGTTTATCGCCCGAAGAAAAGAAAGCCTTTGGCGCACAAATTAACGTCGTCAAAGATGGCATTGAAAACGCATTAAACGAGCGCGGCAGTGCCATTCGTGCGCACGCTGTCGCAGAAAAATTAGCCAAAGAAACGGTGGATGTCTCGCTGCCTGGCCGCCACGCCGAAACCGGCGGCTTGCACCCGGTTACGCGCACGATGCAGCGCATCGAAGCGTATTTTGCGCAAGTTGGTTTTTCGGTCGCCGAAGGCCCTGAAGTCGAAGACGATTTTCATAATTTCAGTGCCTTAAATATTCCGGAAACGCATCCGGCGCGTGCGATGCACGATACGTTTTATTTTGATGCAAAACATTTGCTGCGCACGCACACCTCACCAGTGCAAATTCGCACCATGGAAACCACACAACCGCCGATCCGTATTATTGCGCCGGGGCGTGTGTATCGCTGCGACTATGACGTGACGCATTCGCCGATGTTCCATCAAGTGGAAGGTTTGCTAATCGACGATAAAACCACATTTATGGATTTGAAAGGTATTTTGCACGATTTTCTGTGCAACTTTTTCGAAGCGGATTTGCCGGTGCGTTTTCGCCCCAGTTATTTCCCGTTTACGGAACCCAGCGCCGAAGTCGATATGGGCTGCGTGATCTGCAACGCCAAAGGTTGCCGTGTTTGCAAAAACACGGGTTGGTTAGAAGTGTTGGGTTGCGGGATGGTGCATCCAAACGTATTGAAAGCCTGTCATATTGATCCGGAAGCCTTTACCGGATTTGCGTGGGGCATGGGTGTTGAGCGATTAACCATGTTACGTTATGGCGTTAACGACTTACGTTTGTTTTACGACAACGATTTACGTTTCTTAAAGCAGTTTGCATAACCCCACCCAACCCTTCCCTTAAACAAGGGGAGGACTTTAAATTCCCCTCCTTAACAAGGAGGGACTAGGGGTGGTTGAAGTTAAAAGAACTAAGGACTTAAAAAATGAAATTCTCTGAGCGCTGGTTACGCGAGTGGGTAAACCCTGCGATTACACGCGAACAATTAATGGCGCAATTAACCATGGCCGGATTAGAAATTGAATCGGTGGAACCGATCGCGCCGATCGCCAATATTATTGTCGCCGAAGTGGTGTCAGCGGAAAAACACCCCAATGCCGACAAATTACGCGTAGCGATGGTGAATACCGGTAACGCGACACTGCAAATTGTCTGCGGTGCGGCTAATTGTCGTGCTGGCATTAAAGTACCGTGCGCAACGGTCGGTGCGGTGATGCCAAACGGTTTGGAAATTAAAAAAGCCAAACTGCGCGATGTCGAATCGAACGGTATGTTGTGTTCAGCAAAAGAGTTGGGACTTGCTGAAGAATCGAGTGGTTTGCTTGAGTTGCCCCATGATGCGCCGGTTGGTGTCAGCATCAATGATTATTTGGCATTAGATGATGCTATTCTCGAAATTAACTTAACGCCAAATCGAGGTGATTGCTTAAGTTTATTGGGTGTAGCGCGCGAAACGGCCGTGTTAAATAAAATGGCGTTAACGATGCCGGTCGTTGAATCAATAAAAGCTACGATTACTGATCAACCGAAGATCGAATTATTGGTTAACGATGCCTGCCCGCGTTTTGTCGGGCGCATCGTTAAAGGCGTTAATTGTAAGGCGCCAACGCCGATGTGGATGCAAGAAAAATTGCGTCGCGGTGGCATTCGTTCATTGGGCCTGATTGTTGATATCACCAACTATGTGATGATCGAGTTGGGGCATCCTATGCACGCGTTTGATTTACGACAGATCAGCGGCGGGATTCAAGTGCGATGGGCCACAGCCGACGAGCCGCTGAAGTTGCTCGACGGTCGTGACATTAAACTGGATCACACCACATTGGTGGTGGCTGATGATCAAAAAGTATTGGCCATCGGCGGCATCATGGGCGGTGAGCATTCCGGCGTTGCCGATGACACCAGTGATATCGTTTTTGAAGTGGCGCACTGGAATCCGGTGGCGATTGCGGGTCGTGCGCGTCGCTATGGTTTGCACACCGATGCATCGCATCGGTTCGAGCGTGGAGTTGATCCGCAATTATGTGTACAAGCGATCGAACGTGCGACGCAGTTGTTGCTGCAATTCGGTGGCGGTCAAGCCGGTCCAGTGAACGACGTACAAATGCGCGAGTTCATGCCGAAACCGGCGCACATTAAATTGCGTCGCGATCGCATTAAGCGTTTGTTAGGTGTCACGTTTGCTGATGCCGAAATTCACGATATTTTGACGCGCTTAGGATTGCAGGTAACGGCGGTCGCGGACGGCTGGCAATGTGTTGCGCCATCCCATCGTTTTGATATGTCGATAGAAGAAGATTTAATCGAAGAGTTAGTTCGCGTTCATGGCTACAACAATTTGGCGCCACGCGCACCGCAATCCGATTTGAATATGGTGCGTCAATATGAAGCGCAATTGCCATTGGCAAAATTGCGCAACGTGTTGACCGCGCGCGGTTATCAAGAAGTGGTTACCTTCACGTTTGTTGAACCCAAACTGATGAAAACGTTGGAACCGCGCTTGGAACCATTAGCGCTGTTAAATCCGATCACGCCAGAATTAGCGGTGATGCGCACCAATTTGTGGGCCGGTTTGATTAACGCGGCGAAACACAATTTGAATCGCCAAGCCTCGCGCATGGCGTTGTTTGAAACCGGTTTGCGTTTTGTGACCGGTGGCGACCTCAAACAAGAAAACGTGATTGCCGGTTTGCTGATCGGCAGTCGCGACGAGCTGCAATGGAATCTCGGTCGGGAGTCTTATGATTTTTACGATCTAAAAGGTGACATCGAGGCATTGCTGGCCCAAGGTGGCATTCGTAATGTGCAATTTGCCCGCAGCGAACACCCCGCTTTGCACCCCGGCCAAACGGCAAAGGTTGTTATCAATGGCGAAGTGGCGGGCGTATTCGGGGCGTTGCATCCTGAGAAGGTGCGTGAACTCGATTTACCGAGCGATGCGTTTGTCTTTGAACTGCTCCTTGCGCCACTGCTGAAAGCAACGTTGCCCTCGTATCACGCCTTGTCCGCTTTTCCGGCGGTCGCTCGTGATCTGGCCATTGTGGTAGCGGAAGAGACCGCTGTCGGGGATTTGCTGGCATCCATTCGCCAGAGTGCCGGAGACTTGCTTGAAGACCTCAAGGTGTTTGATATATATCGTGGCAAAGGTATTGATTCTGGTAGAAAAAGTGTCGCCTTGGGCTTGACCTTGCGCCACGCTTCGCGCACCCTTACAGAATCCGAAGTTGCTGGGACGGTGGATGCTATTGTCTCCGCTCTGGCTACCAATCACGAGGCGCAACTGCGTCAATAAGCATGACGGAAGATCTGAACGCGCTCACCAAGGCCGAAATGGCCGAGCGTTTGTACGAAGAACTTGGCCTCAATAAACGCGAGGCTAAAGAGCTTGTCGAAAGCTTTTTTGAAGAGCTTCGTACTGCTTTGGAACGCGGCGAACAGGTCAAGCTTTCCGGATTTGGTAATTTCGAACTTCGTGACAAAAATCAGCGACCGGGTCGTAATCCTAAAACCGGTCGCGAGATCCCCATCAGTGCGCGTCGGGTGGTGACGTTCCGTCCCGGCCAGAAACTGAAAGCGCGAGTAGAAGCGTATGCTGGAAGCGAGCAATAACAACGAGTTTCCGCCGATACCGGCGAAACGTTACTTCACGATTGGCGAAGTCGCTGAACTGTGCCAAGTGAAGCCGCACGTGTTGCGTTATTGGGAGCAGGAGTTTCCACAACTCTCACCAGTGAAGCGTCGTGGTAATCGTCGCTATTATCAACGCGAAGACGTGATGGTGATTCGTGAGATCCGCAGCCTGTTGTATGAGCAAGGCTACACCATCGGCGGCGCTCGTCTGCAGCTGACCCATGACAAAGAAGACGATTTGGTTGCACCGCTCGCGGTGGCCATCAATGACGTCAAGAATGACACGGTTCAACGGCTCATTGAAGATCTCGAACAACTCTTGATTATTTTGCGCAAATAATCGTCAAACTTCGATCCGGCCCGTCTTCGCGGGCATTTTAATTTGCGATAAAACCTCCTCGACTAATGAACGCCGCAGCGGATTTGGGTATTATGCGCGTCCCTTACGGGGGATCGGGGCGTAGCGCAGCCTGGTAGCGCACTTGCATGGGGTGCAAGTGGTCGTGAGTTCGAATCTCGCCGTCCCGACCAATTCAAATCACCAATAAAAGAGCCGCAGCGATGCGGCTTTTTTATTGGCGTCAATTTTTCAGCTGAAACCGAAACTCTTTTTTCTTTTTCAGTTGTTCGGCAGGGTCGGTATGATAGTGGTAATTGGGCGGTTAGCTTCCGCATTTTTACAGCGGTGACGGGATTAAGGAGTCGAAAACGGTGAAAGTGTTATTGACGGGCGGTGCTGGTTATATCGGTTCGCATACGGTGATTGAATTTCAAAACGCCGGATTCGACGTTGTGGTGTACGACAATCTTAGTAATTCATCGCCCGAATCATTGCGCCGGGTCGCCGCCATCACGGGCAAAGTGGCGGAATTCGTGCAGGGCGATATTCGCGATAAAAACTTGTTAATGGCAACGTTCGCTCGTACCCAACCCGATGCCGTAGTGCATTTTGCCGGCTTGAAAGCCGTGGGTGAATCGGTGCAAATCCCATTATCGTATTACGATAATAATGTTGTCGGTACGGTGTGTTTGCTGGAGGCAATGCACGCTTCCAACATCAAAAAAATCGTGTTTAGTTCATCGGCGACTGTGTATGGCGATCCGCAACGATTACCCCTGACCGAAGACCATCCTTTGTCAGCTACAAATCCGTATGGTCGCAGCAAATTAATGATCGAAGATATTTTGCGTGATGTGTATCAGTCGGATAAACAATGGTCGATCGCGATCTTGCGTTATTTCAACCCAGTGGGCGCCCACAAGAGCGGTACGATTGGTGAAGACCCGAGCGGTATTCCGAATAACTTGATGCCTTTTATTTCACAAACGGCGGTGGGGCGGCGTGAGAAGTTAAATGTTTTTGGCGGTGATTACGACACCAAAGATGGCACCGGTGTGCGCGATTATATTCACGTTGTCGATTTAGCCATTGGCCACGTTCGTGCGATCGACGCGATTGCGCAACACGGCGGATTAATCACCGTGAATCTTGGCACTGGAACAGGGTATTCGGTACTAGAAATGGTGCGTGCATTTGAACGCGCTAGCGGCAAAACAGTGGCCTACGAAATCGTTGCTCGCCGTGCTGGCGACATTGCGGCTTGTTATGCCGAGCCGACGATGGCGGCATCATTGCTAAAGTGGAAAGCCGAGCGCGGTTTAACGGAAATGTGTGAAGACACGTGGCGTTGGCAAAATCAAAACCCCAATGGTTACCGGTAACAAAGATCAACAGACAAGGGCGAGCAATGCATCGCCCTTTTTTATTCGCTATGATTGTGTTATTGCTGCAACATTTGCAGCACGCGCTCATCAATGGTCATTAATTGATCGCGTTCCTCGCGTGACGATAACGTTGGCGCGATGTTGCGCAAAATGCCGTCTTCGACGTTATAAATCCAGCCATGAATATGCAGCGGAGCGCCTTGCAGCCACGCATTCTCGACGA
>CAZYUS010000077.1:0-14710 GCA_964650615.1 uncultured Pseudomonadaceae bacterium
ATGAAATTCCCCGACGCCAAACGTTACGATAAATTAAGCTACGGCGAAGCGCTGGAACGTGAATTAGGCGTTATGGATTTAACCGCGTTTTGTTTGGCGCGCGATCACAACAAAAAAATTCGTGTGTTTAATATGACCAAACCGGGCGCGTTGTTGCGGGTATTGCAAGGCGAGAACGAAGGCACACTGATCGAATAATCCCATTTCAGGAGCATAATCATGACGATTGCCGATATTAAAAAAGACGCGACCGCGCGTATGCAAAAAGCCATTGATGCGTTGAAAAATAATTTGAGCAAAGTTCGCACCGGACGTGCTCATCCCAGTTTAATTGACCACTTGCACGTGAGTTATTACGGTTCCGAAGTGCCGATGCAACAAGTTGCCACGATTTCGATTCAAGATTCACGCACGTTGCAAATTCAAGCGTTTGATAAAGGCGCGGTGTCGGGCATTGAAAAAGCCATCATGACCTCGGGATTGGGATTGAACCCGATGACGGCGGGGCAGATTATCCGTGTGCCATTGCCGCCACTGACCGAAGAACGCCGTAAAGAACTGGCGAAATTGGTTAAAGGCGAAGGCGAACAAGGCAAAGTATCGGTTCGCAATGCTCGTCGTGATGCTAACGAAGCACTGAAAAAGTTATTAAAAGATAAACTGATTTCGGAAGATGAAGAACGTCGTGCGCAAGATGAAGTGCAGAAGTTGACTGATGGTAAAGTTGCCGAAGTCGATAAAGCCATTGCCGACAAAGAAAAAGAACTCATGCAGGTTTAAACCTGCCGTGGTTCTGATGGGTTTCGTGTAGTGAATAATCCAATCAACCCCCGCCACATTGCCATCATCATGGATGGCAATGGTCGTTGGGCGCGCGCGCGTTTTATGCCGCGTGTGGCTGGCCATAAAGTCGGTGTCGATCGCGCGCGTGAAATTGTGCAAGCCTGCGGTGAGCGCGGCATCAGCAGTTTAACGCTGTTCGCGTTTTCGTCAGAAAACTGGCAACGCCCAGATGATGAAGTCAGCTATTTGATGGAATTGTTTTTCACGGCGTTGGAACGTGAAGTTCCGGCATTAAATAAAAACAGCGTGCGGATGCATTTTATTGGCGATCGCAGCCGGTTCTCTGAAAAGCTGCAGGCGCGGATGAGCGAAGCCGAAAATGCCTTGGCACAAAATCGCGGATTGAAACTGAATATTGCGATGAGTTACGGCGGCAAATGGGACATTGTTAACGCCGCCAATCAAGCACTCAACGCCCTCCCTGCAAAAACGCAATTATCCGAAGCGGATCTCGATGCCCACATCGCCATGGCGGATCAGGAACCGGTCGATTTATTGATCCGTACCGGTGGTGAGATCCGTATCAGCAATTTTGTCTTGTGGCAGGCCGCCTATGCCGAATTATTTTTTTCGGCCGTGTTATGGCCCGATTTCAAGGCCGAACAGTTGGATGAAGCCATCGCTTCCTACCAATCACGTCAACGTCGTTACGGTAAAACCGGCGAACAAATAGAAGAAGAGAGCGACTGATGTTTTGGCAACGTGTTGTAACGGCATTATTGCTGCTGCCTGCGGTAATTTATTTGGTGTTCGGATTACCATTGCATTTTTTTGCGCCGGTGCTGGCCGCTGTGCTTCTCATCGGCGCATGGGAATGGTCAAAACTGGCGTTAGCAAAAAATATGTCGGTTCGAATGGCGTTTGTCTTATTAGTGGCACTTATTCAGTTTTTGATCGCGTTTTTATCGCCACCGATTGAATTTTGGCCATCGTTATCGTGGCCGATTTACTCCGGTGAAATTCCGATCAGTGTGCTGTTCATTGCCGCCATTTTTTGGCTGGTTTCGCCGGCGTTGTTGTATGTTTATCCGCAAAAAAAAGCGTGGTGGCGTGGCTCGTCTTTTATTCGTTTTGTTCTTGGTGTGGTGTTGCTGACAGCGTTATGGATCGCGTTAATCAGTTTGCGTAAAACATCGTATGATTCGCTGCCAACCAAAGGCTCGTGGTTGATTCTTTTTGTTCTGTTACTGGTGTGGGCGGCGGATACCGGCGCTTACGCCACCGGAAAATTATTCGGTAAGCACAAATTAGCCCCAGCGGTAAGTCCCGGAAAAACTTGGGAAGGCTTTTTCGGTGGTCTGGTTTTAAGCATGATCGTCGCCGTGATCGCGGCTCGTGTAATGAACATTGACGTGCGCAATTGGGCGTTTTTTTTGCTGGCCTGTTTGGCCACAGTGATGGCTTCCGTGGTCGGTGATTTGTTTGAAAGTCTGACCAAGCGCGAGGCCGGACTCAAAGACAGCGGTACGATATTTCCCGGTCATGGCGGTATGCTGGATCGCATTGATAGTTTGATCGCTGCCGCTCCAATATTCGCCTTGTGTGCGTTGTTGTTGGACATTCGTTAATGCAACGCATCACCCTATTAGGGGCCACTGGCTCGATTGGTGCCTCGACACTGGATGTGATTGCACGTCATTCGGATCGATACCGTTTGTTTGCTGCGTCGGCGTTTAACAAACGCGAACGATTGCGCGAGATCTGCGTGAAATTCCAACCGCGATACGCAGTGATGGTTGACGCATCAGCGGCGACATTGTTGCGCGCGGAATTAAGCGCATTGCACTGCAAAACCGAAGTGTTATCGGGGGCGCAAAGCCTAGTTGATATTGCCACATCGAGCGAATGCGACACGGTGATGGCGGCCATTGTCGGAGCAGCGGGTTTATTACCCAGTTTGGCCGCCGCGAAAGCGGGCAAAAAAATTCTGTTAGCCAACAAAGAAGCCTTGGTCATGTCGGGCGCATTGTTTCTTGATGCGGTGCGCGACTCAAATGCCACACTGCTGCCGATCGATAGTGAACATAATGCAATTTTTCAGTGTTTGCCAAACGCTGCAAGGCCGACAACGCCGCAACAACAGGGTGTCGAAAAAATTGTGTTAACGGCCTCCGGTGGTCCTTTTTTGCGTCGGCCCATGAGCGAGTTTGCCACGATTACACCCGATCAAGCTTGCGCGCATCCAACGTGGTCGATGGGACGAAAAATTTCGGTGGATTCCGCCACCTTGATGAATAAGGGCTTGGAAGTCATTGAAGCAAGCCTGTTGTTCAATGCGACGCCGACGCAAATTGAGGTAGTTATCCATCCGCAAAGCATCGTGCATTCGTTGGTTCGATACATTGATGGCTCGGTGCTCGCGCAGTTAGGTAATCCCGATATGCGTACCCCGATCGCTCATGCGATGGCGTATCCCGAACGCATTAGCTCCGGTGTTGCGCCGTTGGACCTGACGCAGATCGCGTCATTGCAATTTCATGCGGTCGAACAGCAACGCTTTCCGTGTTTGCAATTCGCTTTCGATGCCCTGCGTCACGGTGGCAGTGCATCAGCCGTTCTGAATGCGGCCAATGAGATCGCCGTCGCTGCTTTTTTAAACACTGAACTTTCTTACGCTTCGATTGCCGAAGCCATCTCGTTTACGCTGGACCGTTGTGCCATGCCGGTGGCTTGTTCACTCGACCATTTATTGGAAATTGACGCCGATGCGCGTCGCATCGCTACGCAATTTGTGATGGAGCGTCGTGGGTGATGAACACGGTCGTGTGGAATGCGCTGGCTTTTATTGTGACCTTAAGTGTGTTGGTGGCGGTACACGAATTCGGTCATTTTTGGGTCGCGCGTCGCGTCGGCGTCAAAGTGCTTACTTTCTCCATCGGTTTTGGACCGGCACTGTGGAAACGACGTGATAAACACGATTGCGAATACGTGTTTGCCGCGATTCCGCTTGGCGGCTACGTCAAGATGTTGGATGAACGTGAAGGTGATGTGCCGATTGCATTACGCGAGCGCGCTTTTAATCGCCAAACTCCCGGCAAACGTTGGTTGATCGCCGCCGCTGGGCCACTGTTTAATTTTGCCTTCGCCATCATCGCGTACACCATTATGTTTATGGTTGGTGTCAGCGATATGCGTCCGGTTTTGGGGCCGGTTCCGAGCGGCACGGTGGCCGAAAAAATTGCGCTAAAAGAATCTGATGAAATCGTTGCTGTCGATGGGGTCATGACACCGGGGTGGGAAGCGTTCGGAAATGAACTGGTGGCGCATTTGGGTAATCACCAAGCGCTGCGATTAACGGTGAAAGATACGCACGGCGAGCGTCACGTTTGGTTACCGGCAGGTAGCTTGAATTTGGGGGATAAACCCGAAACCTTTTTGCGTGATATTGGTATTACGCCGACGCGATTACCGGCCGTGATCGGTGTGGTTTCTGCTGGAGGGGCCGCCGATCGCGCTGGCTTGCGTGCCGGTGACAAGATCATAGGATTTAATGACGAGTTGATCAGTGCGGCCAACGAGCTACGGGAAAAGCTTGCGGCGAATGCAGGCAAAACTGTTAAACTCGATTTATTGCGAAGTGGTCAAATCGTGAGCATTTCGCTGATGCCAGATTCACGAGTCGATGCAAAAGGCAAAACCAGCGGTTTTATTGGCATCGGTTTCAACAGCGATCAGTATGTAGTGCGCGTGCAATATGATCCGGTTTCAGCCCTTTATTTCGCGGTCATCGAAACTGGCAAAACAATCAAAAATATTGTCAACGGAATTGGTCAGCTACTTACCGGAAATATTCCGTTAAAAGCGATCAGTGGTCCTTTGGCGATCGCCGAAAATGCTGGCGCGTCCGCCAGCATTGGATTGGATTGGTTTATGAAATTTTTGGGGCTTTTGAGTGTCAATCTCGGGCTGATAAATTTGTTACCGATCCCGATGCTCGATGGTGGGCATTTGATGTTTTATAGCATCGAGGCGTTGCGCGGTAAGCCGCTGTCTGAACGCTGGCAAGAGATCGGTATGCGAATTGGTATAAGCATGGTGGCCACATTGATGATGGTGGCGTTGTACAACGACTTAACGCGCTATTTTTAAGACAAAAATGAAAATGACTTTTAAGAAATCTGCTTTATCCGTGTTACTTGCCTGTGCGGCAAGTTTTGCGTCGGCTGACAACGCGTTTGTCGTCAAAGACATTCAAGTGCATGGTTTGCAACGCGTCGAACTAGGAACGTTTTTCACCTACTTGCCGGTAAAAGTGGGCGAATCGGTGGATGACGTTCGGGTGCCGCAAATCATCCGTGCGTTATATCGATCCGGTTCTTTTGAGACGGTGAAGTTATCACGCGACGGTGATGTATTAGTGGTGCGAGTCGAAGAATTACCTACCATCGCCGATATTACCTTCGACGGTAATAAGCAAATCAAAACCGAACAATTAATGGAAGCGTTGAAAGGCATGGGCTTCTCCAAGGGGGAGTTGCTTAATCCTTCGTCACTTAAAACCATTAAGCGCGAAATGGAACAGCAGTATTTTTCGCACGGAAAATACGGCGTTAAAATGAACTATAAGATTGTGCGTATGCCGCGAAACCGCGTCGATGTTAAATTCAAAATCACGGAAGGTGATGCGGCAACGATTGAGCAAATCAATATTGTTGGCAATACCTTGTACAGCGATCAGGAGTTGCTCGAACAGTTTGAACTAACCACTAGCGGTTTTTGGACGGTGTTTAGCGATCGAGACCAATATGCCAAAGAAAAATTATCGGGCGATTTGGAAAAACTGCGTTCCTACTACATGGATCGCGGTTACCTGAAATATCAAAACACATCGTCGCAAGTGTCGATTGCGCCAGAAAAAGACAAAGTCTACATCACCATCAATATCAACGAAGGTGAGCAGTACAAAGTAAAAGAAATCAAGTTTGCCGGTAATCTGATTCTTGAAGAATCAGTGTTACGTTCGTTGGTGCCATTGCGCGAGGGCGATACGTATTCAGCGGCATTTTTAACGTTTGCCGAAACCTCAATCAGTCGTACCTTGGGCTTGTACGGTTACGCCTTCGCCAAGGTGACGACGCAACCGGAAGCCGACGACGAGAAAAAAGAAGTCAGTATTACGTTGATGGTCGAACCGGGGCTGCGTACTTATGTTAATCGCGTGCAGATCGCTGGTAATGAAACGACCAACGATCACGTATTTCGCCGCGAAATGCGAATGATGGAAGGTTCGTCTTTCTCTAACGATCAAATCGATCGCTCGAAAACCTTGTTGGAACGACTGCCGTTTGTTGAAGAAGTCAAAGTCGAATCGCCGAAAGTCGAAGGTAGCGAAGACCTAGTTGATATCGAAGTGAAAGTGAAAGAACGCAATGCCGGACAATTTACGGCCGGTTTGGGTTATTCCGATTACATGGGCTTAAGTTTTCAAACGGGGATCAGTCACGATAACTTTTTAGGTTCGGGTAATCGTGTTGCTTTTAATATTCAGGAAAGCAAAGCAGTAAAAAATTATTCGTTAAGCTATACCGATCCGTATTTCACCATTGATGGCGTGAGTTTAGGGGGCCAGGTGTTCTACCGTGCCACCGATTACAGCGAATTAAATATTGTTGGCCAATCGTTAGATACCATCGGTACTAAATTGAATTTGGGCATTCCGTATAACGAAGTGAGTCGTTTCTCCACCGGTATCGGTGTGCAATCGTCGACGTTGAAATCCGGTGGTGGCTCAACCAATTTACAGTTGCAAGAATTGTTTGAATCGGTTGGTCAAGATATCGAAGAAGATCCCGATCTGGATTTCAATATTGTGACCTTGAACGTGGGCTGGTTACGCAATACGACCAATCGCGGTATCTTCCCCGATCGCGGCACCATGCAGCAGGCGTCGGTCGAGTTTTCGGTGCCGGGCAGCGAGTTTGAATTCTACAAAGTCAATTACAACCTCGAACATTACTGGGCATTTTATCAAGGTTTTAGTTTGCTCAGTCGTTTCAATGCGTCTTACGGCAATGGTTATGGCGAAACCGCAGAATTGCCGTATTTTGAACGTTTTTACGCCGGCGGTAGCGGCACCTTGCGCGGCTTTGAGCGCAACGTGGTGGGGCCGCGCCAGATCTCGCGTTACCCGACTTGCATTGCCACCATACCCGGTACTGATCCGAGTGATAACAGCCCAGTAACGTGTCCGCCGTTACCGGCGCAATTCGATACCATTGCGGTCGGCACCAATCGTGCCGTCGGTGGTAATGCGCGTGTCATTGGTGGTTGGGATTTAATTTTCCCGACCCCTTTTGCGAAAGAAAGTCGATCGGTTCGGACCAGTTTCTTCGTCGATTTTGCTAATCTGTGGGACACCGAATTTGATCGCTTGAAATATGCGCCACCGGTGCTACAGCAAGCGCAATTCGATAAAATACCGGACAACTCCGACGACACCTTGTGGCGCGCTTCGTATGGTTTATCGCTGCAATGGTTGTCACCGATGGGACCAATCGGTTTCCATTTATCACGTCCGATCCGTAAAGAAGACGGTGATCGTTTAGAAAACTTCGGTTTTACGATTGGACAAACATTCTAAAGAAACAAGGGGATAGCAGTGAATCGTTCCGTATTTTTAAAAGTGTTGACCGTGGCTGCTGTGTTAGCTGCTGCGCCGGTGATGGCCGATATCAAGATCGCGGTAGTAGATTTTGCCGAAGTTGCCGCGAAATCACCGCAATCCGATGCGATTAATGAAAAGCTAAAAAAAGAATTTAACGATCGCATCGAAAACATGAAAAAGTTGCAACAAGAGCTGAAGACAACGCAAGAAAAACTGCAGAAAGATGCGCCGACCATGACCGAACAACAAAAAATTGATGGTCAACGTAATTTGCAAACCAAGGGCCAAGATTATCAAACCAAAGCCAAGTTTCTGGAAGACGATATGAAGCGTCGTCAAGAAGAAGAAATGCGCGGCTTGGGGCAAAAAATCGGCGGCATCGTGAACAACATTGCGGTGAAGGAAGGTTACACCATGGTGCTCGACAAACGTTCGATGTACTACTTCCAGCCGCAGCTCGACATCACCGCCTTGGTGATCAGTCAAATGGGAACGCCGACACCCGCCGCGCCGGCTAAACCAGCGGGTAAATAAGTCACGATGAAACTGTCGGAAATCGCCCAGCGTTTGGGCGTTCCTTTCGATGCCAGCAGAGACGCGGATATATTCCGCGTTTCTGATTTAAGGCTGTCGCAAAGTGGCGATATCGCTTTTCTTAACAAGAGCAGTTATCGCGATGCGTTAGCGCAATGCCAAGCCTCGGCGGTGCTGTTGCGCGCCGAAGACGCGCCGTTTTGTCCGGTCACCGCGCTGGTGGTGAGCGACCCTTATTTGGCCTACGCCAAAGTCGCCCAGTGGCTCGACCATACACCGCAACAACCGGTCGGCGTACACGCCAGTGCCGTGCTCGGTGAAAACGTCGTGGTGGGAAAAAACGTGGCGATCGGTGCTTTTGTGACCATCGAGTCGGGCGCGCGTATCGGCGATAACGTGCAGATCGGATCGGGGTGCGTTATCGGCCACGACAGTGTGATCGGTGATGACACGCGGTTATGGCCCAACGTGTCGATTTATCACGGCGTTACGCTTGGTGCGCGCTGCATCGTGCACAGCGCCAGCGTGATCGGTGCTGACGGGTTTGGCTTTGCGCAAGAAAATAAGCAGTGGGTTAAAAGTCCTCAGCTCGGTGGCGTGGTGATTGGTGACGATGTCGAGATCGGCGCGCATTGCGCCATTGATCGTGGCGCACTGAATAACACCGTCATCGGTTGCGGGGTGAAGCTCGACAACTATATTCATATTGCACACAACGTCGAGATCGGTGATTTCAGCGCTATTGCGGCGATGTCCGGCGTGGCCGGCGGCACCAAGATCGGCAAACACGTGACCTTGGCCGGACGGGTCAGTGTCATTGGTCATTTAACCATTTGCGATCGCGCACACGTTACGGCGTGTACCACGGTGGTGCAGTCGATCACCGAACCGGGCGTATACTCATCGGGTACGACGGCCCAACCGAATCGCGAATGGCGTAAGAGTTTGGCGCGCTTTTTCCAACTGGATGATGTCGTGAAACGCATTCGCGCCATTGAAAAACAACTCGGTAAACACGAAGAGCAGGAACATGAGTGAACAACCTCACGTAATGAATACCATGGACATTCACGATGTCATGAAGCATTTACCACACCGTTATCCTTTTTTATTGGTGGATAAAGTGTTGGATTATAAAGTCGGTGATTATCTTATCGGCGTAAAAAATGTCACTTATAACGAGCCGTGTTTTACTGGCCATTTTCCGCTGCGTCCGGTGTTTCCAGGTGTATTGATTCTGGAAGCGATGGCACAATGCACTGGTATTTTCGCGTTTAAAACCATGGGTGAAATGCCGGATGATCATTCCGCGTATTATTTTGTTGGCATTGATGGCGCGCGTTTCCGTGATCCGGTAGAGCCCGGTGATCAAATCATTATGACGGTGAAAATGCGCAAACAAAAACGTGGTATTTGGGTTTTTGGTGCCGAAGCGACCGTGGATGGCAAAGTGGTGTGCGAAGCCGAATTGATGTGTACGAAGAAGGAATTCTAAGCGTGATTCACAGCACCGCGATTGTTCATCCGAAAGCCAAATTAGCCAGCGATGTTGAAATTGGTGCCTACAGTATTATCGGTGAACACGTCGAGATCCAATCCGGTACGGTCGTCGGGCCGCATGTCGTGATCAACGGTCACACTCGCATCGGTCGCCATAATCATTTTTATCAATTTGCTTCGATAGGCGAAGCCAATCAAGATAAAAAGTATCAAGGCGAACCGACGCGTACGGTGATTGGTGATCACAATGTTTTTCGTGAATGTTGCACCGTGCATCGTGGCACGACGCAAGATCGCGCAGAAACCACTATTGGTTCGAACAATTTGTTGATGGCCTATACTCATGTTGCGCACGATTGCGTGGTCGGCAATCACTGCATATTAGCGAACAATGCCTCAATCGCCGGTCACGTTCACGTCGGCGATTGGGCCATCATTGGTGGCATGGTCGGCGTGCATCAGTTTTGTCACATTGGCGCGCACGCCTTTGTCGGCATGATGTCGTCCTTGGTAAAAGATGTGCCGCCGTTTGTGATGGCAGAAGGTCGGCCAGCAACGCCGCACGGCATCAATAGCGAAGGCTTGAAACGGCGCGGATTTTCGGTAGAACAAATTACGCAGATTAAACGCGCTTACAAAATTATTTACCGCCAAAGCTTAACGGTTGCCGAAGCGGTTCCGTTATTGCGTGACATGGCGCAAGAATACGACGTAATTGCGTATCTTGCCGATTTTATCGAGCAATCACCACGCGGCATTATTCGCTAAATCAAATTACTTTTTTCTGTTCGGGCGATTTACCCATCGCCCCTCTTGTTACCCGCTCGCGACGACACGTCGCTCTCACAAACGATACCGCAATGACAACGAACAATAAAAAAATCACCATTGCCATCGTTGCCGGTGAAGCATCGGGCGATATTCTCGGTGCCGCGTTAATGCGCGAATTAAAGTCGCGTTTGCCGACGCTGCAATTTAATGGCATCGGCGGTGAACGTATGCAGGCTGAGGGGTGTCAATCGCGCTACCCGTTAGAACGATTATCGGTGATGGGCATTGTGGCGATCCTAAAACGCTTGCCCGAATTATGGTCAGCGCGGCGTCGTTTAGCCCAGCAATGGATAGCCGAGCAACCCGATTTATTCATCGGTATCGACGCACCGGAATTTAATTTGGGTTTGGAAGAAACGCTGAAAAAAAACGGCATTTTAACCGCTCACTTTGTTAGTCCGTCGGTGTGGGCGTGGCGACAAAAGCGCATCTTTAAGATCAAACGCGCGGTCGATTTAATGATGACGCTGTTTCCGTTTGAAGCGGCCATTTATCAGCAACACGGCATTCGTTTTGCTCATGTTGGTCATCCGCTTGCCGATGAACTGCCGATGCATCCCGATCGCGAAGCGGCACGCGCGCGTCTCGCACTGCCGCGCGACAAAAAAATTCTTGCGGTGTTACCGGGCAGTCGCGGCAGCGAACTAACGCATTTAAGTGAACCGTTTATTCGTGCCATGCAACAACTGGCCAAACGTGACGCTGAATTGCATTTCGTTGTGCCGTGTGCCACCGGAAAACGCCGTCGCCAATTCGAAGCGGCACTTGCCCAGTATGGCCGACCGCCGCAGTTGCATCTCATCGACGGCCAATCACACGACGCGATGACGGCGGCGAATACGGTGTTGTTGGCCTCGGGAACGGCCACCTTGGAAGCCCTGTTGTTAAAGCGCCCGATGGTGGTGGCTTATAAAGTTGGGGCGTTCAGTTACTGGTTGTTCAAACGATTGCTAAAAATCGATCGCTTTTCGTTGCCGAATTTATTGGCCGCGCGTGATGTGGTTCCCGAGTTCATTCAAAAAGACGCCACACCCGAGGCGTTGTGTGAAGCGGTGTGGACGCAATTAAACGATTCGTCACGGCAAACTGAATTGGTGGAATTGTTCACCGCCTTGCATCAACAATTACGGCGCAATGCGGCGCAACGTGGTGCGCAGGCGGTTATTGAATTATTGCAAGAACAAGGCAAATTGACATGAGATGGATTGCCGGTGTTGACGAAGTCGGGCGTGGCCCGCTTGCTGGTGCGGTTGTAACGGCGGCGGTGATTCTTGATCCGTCGAAACCGATCGAAGGCTTGGCCGATTCAAAAAAAATCAGCGAAAAAAAGCGCGAACAATTATTCGATATTATTCAAGAGCGCGCGCTAGCGTTTGCATTTGGCCGAGCCGAAGTAGATGAAATTGATCGACTCAACATATTGCAAGCGAGTTTGTTAGCGATGTCGCGCGCGGTAGCCGCGTTGCCAGTGCAACCCCATCATGTCATGGTGGATGGTCATATCTGCCCCAATGTGCCGATGTCGGTTGAAGCGATTATCAAAGGGGATGCGACGGTTCCTTGTATCAGCGCGGCGTCGATATTAGCCAAAGTGGCCCGTGATCGTGAGATGGTGGTGTTACACAACACCTATCCGCAATACGGTTTTGATCAGCACAAAGGTTATCCCACCGCCGTGCATCTGGCGGCACTTAAAAAACACGGCGCGAGCGCGATTCATCGCCGTTCTTACGCTCCGGTTCAAGCCTGTTTGTTTGAAGGTTAAACGGCGCTTGCGCCGATGACCAAACCAATCATAATCTAACGCACAACACGGGCGACGCATTGAATCGCCCCGTTCACTTTTTTAATGACTCATCGCTCATGACCGCTTCTTTTATTCACCTGCGCGTACACACCGAATATTCGATGGTCGATGGTTTGTTGCGTATCGACGAATTAGTTGGAGGTTGCAGCAAAAACGCGATGCCGGCGGTGGCGCTTACCGATCAAAATAATCTCTGTGGTTTGGTTAAGTTTTATAAAAAATGTCAGGACAAAGGCATCAAGCCGATTATCGGTTGTGATGTGTGGTTAAAAAGCGAACGTTGTGGCAATGATATTTTTCGCGCGGTGTTGTTGGCGCAAAACAACATCGGCTATCGCCACCTTACGCAACTGATTTCGCGCAGTTACACCGAAGGACAACAGCACGGCGAACCGGTTATCGATCAAACGTGGTTGTTTGAAAAAAATGACGGCATCATTGTGTTATCGGGCGCTCGCCAAGGTGATATCGGCCGCGCCATCGTAGCGAACAATATGGCGTTGGCCAGCGAATGCTTAGGGTATTGGAAAGCCTTTTTTGGTGACCGATTTTATTTGGAAGTTCAGCGCACCGGCCGCGACGGTGATGAATCGTATTTGCATCAAGTGGTGGCGCTGGCCGATGGATCGAACACGGCGTTGGTCGCCACTAACGATGTGCGTTTTTTAAACGAATCGGATTTTGATGCTCATGAAGTGCGCGTCTGTATCCATCAAGGTCGTGTACTCGATGACCCACGTCGACCGCGTGATTATTCGCCGCAACAATATTTGCGATCGCCCGCTGAAATGGCGGAATTATTTTCGGATCTGCCTGAAGCGTTAGCGAATAGCGTCGAAATTGCCAAACGCTGTAACGTGACGTTGCAACTGGGCAAGTATTTTTTACCGCAATTTCCGATCCCCGAAGGCTTTAGCCTGAGTGAATATTTTGGTCACGCGTCGCGCGAAGGATTGCGTGAACGTTTCGAACGTGAATTGAGCAAAGTTGCTGCCAATCCCGATAAACGAAAAGAATATGAAGAACGCCTTGAAATCGAGATTGGTGTGATTCAGAAAATGGGTTTCGAGGGGTACTTTTTAATCGTTTCCGATTTTATTCAGTGGGCAAAAAAAAATGGCGTTCCGGTGGGACCGGGGCGTGGTTCGGGGGCCGGTTCTTTGGTCGCCTACAGTTTAAAAATTACCGATCTAGATCCGTTACCGTATGATTTGCTGTTTGAGCGTTTTTTAAATCCCGAACGGGTTTCGATGCCGGATTTCGACGTCGATTTTTGTATGGAAGGTCGCGATCGCGTGATCGATTATGTGGCACAAACGTATGGCCGCAGCTGCGTCTCCCAGATCATTACCTTCGGCACCATGGCGGCCAAAGGCGTGGTGCGTGATGTCGGACGCGTGCTCGGTAATCCGTATGGCATGGTCGATAAAATTGCCAAACTGATCCCGCTTGAATTAGGCGTCACGCTGTCAGATGCCTTGGGGCGTTACAAAGACGAAAAAGCGAAAGACGAAAAAGGTCATTTGGCCTCACCGGAATTAATCGAGCGCTATAACAACGAAGAAAACGTTCGCGATCTGCTCGATATGGCGTTGAAGTTGGAAGATTTGACGCGCAATGCCGGCAAACATGCCGGTGGCGTGGTGATTGCGCCGGGCGCGCTCACTGATTTTGCGCCACTGTACTGCGATGAAGCCGGTAACGGCATGGTGGTGCAGTTTGATAAAGACGATATTGAATCAGCCGGACTGGTTAAATTCGACTTTTTAGGTTTGCGCACGCTCACCATTATTGATTGGGCGCTGGCAACCATTAATTCACGTCGACGCAGTGAAGATAAAAATCCGATCGATATTATGCAAATCGAAATGGCCGATGAAAAAGCCTATCACGTTTTAAAATCGTGCAATACCGCTGCCGTATTCCAGCTTGAATCGCCCGGTATGCGTGATTTGATCAAACGTTTGCAACCCAGTTGTTTCGAAGACATTATCGCCTTGGTCGCGTTATTCCGTCCTGGCCCTTTGCAGTCTGGTATGGTGGATGATTTTATCGCACGCAAACACGGGCGCGCGGCGGTGACGTATCCACATCCGTCATTAGAAACGGTATTGAAGCCCACTTACGGCGTGATCGTGTATCAAGAGCAGGTGATGCAGATCGCGCAAGTGCTGGCTAATTACACCTTGGGCGGTGCCGATTTATTGCGTCGCGCCATGGGTAAGAAAAAGCCGGAAGAAATGGCGAAACAGCGCAGCATTTTCCAGGAAGGTGCGCAGCAAAATAATGTTGATTTAACCTTAGCGAATCAAATTTTCGATTTGATGGAAAAATTCGCCGAGTATGGATTCAATAAATCGCACTCAGCGGCTTATGCGCTGGTGTCGTATCAAACTGCGTGGCTAAAAGCGCATTACCCAGCCGAGTTTATGGCGGCCGTGATGACGGCCGACATGAGCAACACCGCCAAGATCGTTGGTTTGATCGACGATTGTGCGGGTAATGGTTTAACCATTGTACCGCCGGATGTGAATCGTTCTGATTTTCGTTTTACCGTCGACGATAAAAATCGCATTGTGTATGGTTTGGGC
>CAZYUS010000078.1:0-8670 GCA_964650615.1 uncultured Pseudomonadaceae bacterium
GTCAAGGAGTAAATGATGGGTAATGTCATCGCCACCAACGTTGCCTCGCTTAATGCGCAGCGCAATTTATTTGGTACCAACACCAGTTTGACAACGACGTTCCAACGTTTGTCATCGGGTTATCGCATCAACAGCGCCAAAGACGACGCCGCCGGTTTGCAAATTGCGAATCGTTTAAGCGCCCAAATTGGCGGTCTCGCCGTTGCCGCACGTAATGCCAGTGATGGTATTTCGTTATCGCAAGTCGCTGAAGGCGCACTGCAAGAATCGACCACGATTTTGCAACGCATTCGTGACCTCGCGATTCAATCGGCAAACGGTTCGAACGGCCAACAAGAGCGCGCCGCGTTACAACAAGAAGTCGCGCAATTAAAACAAGAGCTCAATCGCATTGCCGAAACCACGCGTTTTGGCAGCCGTTTGGTGCTGGATGGATCGTTCGGCACGCAAACCTTTCAAGTCGGCGCGCGCGCCTTTGAAACGATTACGGTTTCAACCGGCGATGCTCGTGGCACTAACATCGGTTCGTATCAAATCAATTTTGATAACACCAGCAATAACGCGATTGGTGGCACGGTTCACGCGCCAACAACGCGATTGGATCCGAGTACGACGACGTCGAATAATTTAGGCGGCACAACGCTTACGCTGGCGGGTTATTTAGGCAGTGACACCGTAACCTACGCGGCGGGCGCACAAGCCTCCACCATTGCGGCGGGCATCAATGCACGCACCGATAACACCGGCGTCGAGGCCAAGGCACGAACCAATGTCAAAATTGACACCTTAAGCGCGGCGGGCAGCTTGTCGTTTAGCATCGTGTCAAGCAACAGCACAGCGGTGGCGATTTCGGCGCAACTTACCGCCACATCTGACTTAACTGCGCTAGCCGATGCGGTGAATCGCGAAACCTCGCAAACAGGTGTTTATGCCACTCTAGCAGATGATAAATCAGCATTGATTTTGACTAATGAATCCGGTGCCGATATCAGCTTGCGCAGTGTGACACACAGCACGACATCGGCGACGGTGCAATTTACCAACGTCGATTTTGACGGTGGATTTGACGCCAGTTCCGAACTGGCCAATGCAACGTCGATTACCGCCGATGGCGCGTCTGCCGACACCACGATCCCCGGATTACTGCAATTTAATTCATCGCGATCATTTACGGTAACGGCAGCGGCTTCGACCGATTATTTTGCGTCGACATCAGCGGTGGGAGCCGGATTAAATTCGGTGGCAGGTATTGATATTGGCAGTACATCGGGAGCGCAAAATGCCATCGCGATTATTGACCAGGCTTTACAATCCATCGACTCGATACGCGGTGATTTAGGTGCGGTGCAAAATCGTTTTCAAGCGACCATTAGCAACTTAAATAATATCGCTGAAAACGCTTCGGCGGCGCGGTCTCGCATACGCGATACTGACTTTGCCGAAGCCACCGCGCAGTTATCGAAATATCAAGTGTTACAACAAGCGGGATTGGCCGTGTTAGGACAAGCAAACGCTTCGTCGCAAAACGTTTTGAGCCTATTGCAGGGGTAAGTCCATGAAAGCGATTTTATGGCCTTTCCCCTCACCGCTTCTGAAGTAACCGCGCCCGCTTTCTCAGAGCTTTTTGGTTGCCCCGCTGCTTGCAGCGGGGATTTTTATTGACGATAAAAAACAGTGGTAATAGCAACGTTCAATGCGAAGAAAAAACACGTGGATGGTGGTCTGAAAATCGCGACAAGAAATGGCCGAACGAAATCGGCTCGCGCTTAGTTAGTTTTCATGGATAAGCAAAGTGTGGCAATAATTGACGCGCGGTAAATTAATTTATTTACGTTGCAACCATCCTTTTGGCGCTGAACTCAACAGTAATTTTTGGTCGACGAGATGATCACGTTCAAATTCAGGATGTTGTGGCAGCCATGCCTCTAAGGCGGTCATTGGACTATTGCCGACATCCCACGGTCGATCGTTAAAAAAGCCTTTCGGCAGTTGCTCTACAACCGTATCAAACACCACTAAATAACAACCCGACGAGACAAATTCAGCGTAAGCATTTAACTCGGCTAAAACGTGTTCATGGGTATGCATGGAATCCAAACAGACCATGGTGCGCCGACTTTTCGCGTGCTCGCGCACAAAAGCGATTGTCGTTTCGTCGATCGATGAACCTTGAAAAAGACGAATGCGTTTACTCATCGAATGCGATTCGATCGCGGCGCGGTTGTGCGGACGAATGTCGATATCAATGCCTAAAATTTCACCGTTACCAATCAACTCTAACATGGAAGCATAAAACACCAGCGAGCCACCATGCGCGACGCCGGTTTCAATAATCAGATCCGGTTTGGTGCGCCAGATAATTTCCTGCATAGCAAACATATCAACCGGATTTTGTATAACCGGACGGCCCATCCACGACCAGTTATACATGTATCTCTCTTCAAAAGAATGTTGCACCCACGCACGCGAAAGCGCCTGCCAATCTTGTAAAGCGGGATATTTCGCGACGCGTTGCTGGCTTTCGATATCAAATTGTTGTTGCGCGGTTAACTGACTATTCATCACCTGACTCCTTTGTTGCCCATGTGCGTTGGGCCGCTTGATATAGATGCGGAAGATCTTCTAATAAAGAGGGAACCACGGCGGGAAATTCGTCGCGAACCCGTTGATGGTGAATGAAAACCGATGAGACATTTTCATCGTCGTCGGCAACGCTCACGCTGTCATGCTTAATCGATTTCAAACCGTGTGCGTTCTGTTGGTGGGAAATTAATTCGCCGCTGCACACTTTGTATAAACGCTGCTTACCGCGCTCGGCGATCTGTAACAACCAATAAACGGCCAGCTCACGATCGATATAATCTTTAGCAAAATTCGCCGGTTGCTGAATCGCGGCTTTGCCACGCACGGCATCGCGCAGCACCATTCCAAGGAAATTACATTCCCCCATATCATCGCCGTAGACATTGGATAAACGGGCAACTCGAACCGATGATTGAGGGTGTGACAAACACAGTGATTCGCCAACAATTTTGCTAGCGTTGTATACCGCATCAAGCCCCGACTTAAGGACCAGCGGCGATTCTTCATCAACCGCTTCTTGCATGGAATGCTGATAAACACGCGTAGAAGACAAATATAAAAAAGACGAAAACCTTGTGCGCTGCAGTAGTCGACTCAACAATCCGACATGCGCCTCTACTGTCTCATTGAGGTGTTGACGAAAATCGGCGGTTAAACCAATGGCATAAATGACATGTCCCAAATCGTGATCAAATTGTTCTTCACCACGCGCCGGAATCAGCACCGTTTCACCGCGCCGACGTAACGTGGCGACCACAGCGCGCCCGATAAATCCGTGACCACCGAACACCGTCCAGGTCATTGTCGCCACCCTAAAATGGCGAGCGGATTGCCGGCTTGTATGCTGTAGGCGGGAACTTCGCCACGCACCAATGACAGCGCGCCGATAACGCAGCCACGGCGCAAAATCGTGCCGTCCAACAACACACAGCCGGCACCAATCCACACATCGTCTTCGATGACAATGCCACCACGAGATGGCGCAAAACGTTGTTCGCGAATCAGTTTTTCACGTGATTTAAATTCATGATTAACCGGCGCGAAGGTGCAATTCGCCGCAATCGCCACATCGTTTCCAATGACGATGCCATTGCCGGTATACAACACACAGCCACTGTTAATGGTCACCCGATCGCCGATATGAACATGGCCCACACCGCCAGCCGGTTTGATTTTGACAAAGCTATCGACAACCGATTCGTTGCCAATGGAAATCGTTGTGCCGCGCGTTGAATCTTCGATATCGGCAAGTGGCGAAATAAACGCTGAAGGCGCAAGAATAATCGTCATCACAACGCCCTTAATTCAGGTATGGCGACCCATAATTGTCCGCCCCACGATTTTACGTAATGCAGCTGTTGCGCGATTTCGGCGCTTAAATTCCACGGCAAAATCAGCACGACATCCGGCTTTTCGGCGCGTAGTCTCGCTTCGTCAACAATCGGAATACGACTGCCCGGCAAATATTTATTTTGTTTAGCAGGATTGGCATCGGCGACCCATGCAATCGCATCGGCGCGTATACCGCTGTAGTTAAGCAAGGTATTGCCTTTTGCCGCCGCACCGTACGCGGCGACACGCCAGTTTTTGCGCCTTGCCTCGATTAAAAACAGCTGTAAATCATCGCGGATTTTTTCGCACTCGTGCTGCAAACGTTGAAATCGTTCCAGCGTCATCAATCCGGCGTCACGTTCATTCGCCAAACATTGTTCAACTGAAGGTAAAATGCGTTGATCAACATTGGCTTTTTTCTTGACATAAAGGCGCAGTGAACCGCCGTGCGTCGCGAGTGTTTCGACATCAAATACCTGCAGTCCATGGCGCGCAAATAGCGGCGTCAATGAGGTCAAACTTAAATAACTGAAATGTTCGTGGTACACCGTATCAAACTGCTTGCCTTCCAATAAAGTCAATAAATGCGGAAACTCGAACGTGGCAACGCCGTGATCGGCAAGCAAAATCGCGAATCCTGCGACAAAATCGTTCAAGTCTGGAACATGGGCCAAGACATTATTGGCCACCATCAACATTGCTCCACCGCGCGTTGACTTTAATTCATTCGCCAGTTGCACACCGAAAAATGATTCGATGATTTCGATGCCCTTTTGCTGTGCAGCAACGGCCGTGCAATGCGTCGGCTCGATGCCGGTACATGGAATATTACGTTGTTTGAAATACTGCAATAGATAACCGTCGTTGGCCGCGATCTCGACTACCCAATCACGCTCAGTTAATTGCAGTCGATGCGTTATCGACGCGACATAATATTGCGCGTGTTGCAGCCACGAACGGGAATACGAACTGAAATAAGCATAATCCGGCGAGAATAAATGTTCTCGGTCAACAAAATCATCGGTTTGCGCCAACCAACAGTCACGGCAAACCGAAACGCGTAAGGGATACCATCGTTCGGGTGAGCGCAAATCATTGGCAGACAAGTAGGCATTGGAAGGAGGAGCGGTGCCAAGATCTAAAAACCCACTGAGTTGTTGACTTGTGCATGAACGACAGTGCGCCATTTTATTGCTCGCTATCGGTGATTAACGCCAATGCCGCGTCTTTGTCTGAGATGCATGTCACCTCAAGCGGCCATTCGATGGCCAACCGCGCATCGTTATAACGCAAGCCGGTTTGCGCCTCGGCAACAAACGGTTGATCGTGTAAATACAACATATCGACATCATCGCTTAAGCACTGAAATCCGTGCGCGAATCCCGCTGGGACAATAAGGCTTTGCGCGCTTTTTTCGCTCAACATAAAGGCTTGCCACTGATAGCGCGTCGGCGAATCGTCACGCACATCCACCACCACATCGTAAATTTCGCCCCGCAGACAGGTGATGACTTTGCGTTCGCCAAAAGGCGAGCGTTGGAAGTGCATTCCTCGTACCGTGCCACGCACAAGCGTGTGCGTGTAATTCACTTGCGCGATGCGAGGATTCAGCCCCGCCTGCACGATGCTGTCACGGCAAAACAAACGGTGAAACGATCCACGATGATCGTTAAATACGCCATGATGTAATAACTGTACGCCATCGAAACGGGTGTGACTTAAACGTAACTCACTCATGTCTGCAGCGCCGTCAAATAGTGCAACAACTGCATTTGACTGAATTCACGCATCGCATGACCGTCTTGCCATGCGCGGTACCATTGAACGGTTTTTTGCAAACAAACATCAACATCCCAGACATTTTTCCAGCGCAAGGCGTGTCGTGCTTTATCACTGTTCAAACGCAATAAACCGGCTTCGGAAAAGACCTCCGTGGCCGACTGCCGTGCGACGTTAACGCCCGCATTATCAGGCCATAACGGCGCGATTTTCTGCAACATTTGTTCAACACGGCAACACTGCTCACTCGGCGGTCCAAAATTCCATGCGCGGTCAACGACATGACCTTCGACCAGGGCTTGTGCTAAACGTAAATAGCCTTGCAGACTTTCAAGTACGTGCTGCCACGGCCGCACAGCATTCGGTTGCCGAAGGGAAAGCGGCAATTGCTGCGACCATGCGCGCACTACGTCGGGAATCAAACGATGCGGTGCAAAATCACCGCCACCGATCACATTACCAGCGCGCGCACAAGCAAACGGTAATGGATGTAAAAACGACGTGTAGTAACTTTCACAAAGTAATTCACACGCCGCTTTGCTGGCACTGTAAGGATCGTGTCCACCGAGCGGATCGGTTTCAACAAAAGGCTTACCGCTTTCATTGTTTTGATAAACCTTGTCGGTGGTGACTACAACGACGGCATTAACCGAATCACTGTGGCGCACGCATTCCAATAAACGCTGTGTGCCGATCACATTGGTTGTCCACGTATTAACCGGATCGGCATAACCATTGGCCACGATGGCTTGTGCCGCAAGATGAAAAACAACCGTGGGGCGAAATTGTTCGAAGCAAATACGCAACATTGTCGCATCGTTGATATCGGCAATGGTTTCGCTCATTCCATGACGGGTATCGGCCAACGCATACAGAGAATACGGCGTATCAGCGGCCAGCGCATAACCGTGTACTTTCGCTTGCCAGTGTTGCAGCCATAAGCTCAACCACGCGCCTTTGAAGCCAGTGTGGCCAGTTAATAAAACGCGCTGTTCACGCCAGAATGCGGCATTTAAACCCAGGTTTTCCACGGTGCGCGATTCTCTTTGAGTAATTGATCGAGATAATTTTTTTCACGCAAGGTATCCATGGCTTGCCAGAAACCGCTATGAAAATACGCTTGCAACTGCCCTTCCCGTGCTAACGTTTGCAACGGCTCTTGTTCCCAGTGCGTGGCATCATCTTTGATATAACGCACCACTTGTTTTGACAGCACAAAAAAACCGCCGTTGATCCAGCCGCCGTCGCCTTTGGGTTTTTCAACAAAACCTTGCACCGCGTTATCAAGGCAGTTTAATGCACCGTAACGCCCCGGTGGTTGCACCGCCGTAACCGTGGCCAATTTGCCGTGTTGGCGATGAAACTGAACCAACTGCGTTAAATTAACATCGGCCAATCCATCGCCGTAAGTAAAACAAAATGGCTCATCATCGTTGAGATAATTCGCAACGCGTTTTAATCGACCGCCGGTCATGCTGTCTTCGCCGGTATCCACCAATGTCACGCGCCACGGCTCGCTGTAATTGCGATGCACTTCCATGCGATTGTTCGCCATATCGAACGTTACATCGGAGGTGTGCAAAAAATAATTGGCAAAGAAATCTTTTATGGCATACCCCTTATAACCCAAACAAATCACGAAATCGCACATGCCATGTGCACAATACGATTTCATGATGTGCCACAAGATCGGCATACCGCCAATTTCGATCATCGGTTTGGGTTTAAGGTGTGACTCTTCGCTGATACGCGTGCCAAGTCCACCGGCGAGAATGACGACTTTCATGTGAGCACACTCATATTGGTTTGTTGCACTCGGTTCGCATCACACCAGTGCGTCCATATCTGACGATAAACCTGCTCTACTCGTTGAGTAAAACCGTTGCCATCGCATAAGGGTGAATGCAGTAATTGTTCGCGTCGTTGCCCGCGACTGGTGGCCAACGCCGAAATATCGCCAGCCATAGCGACGGCTTTGTCGATGTAATCCGCGTCGTTATCGGCTATCCAATGTGGACAACCCAAACCGCGCGCGATGGTGGCCCCTAATCGCCCCATCGACACCCGGTCGCGTCGTGTAATAAATGGAACACCCATGAAAATGCCTTCGAATAACGTAGTACCTGAGTTATGCGGAAAACAATCCAACATGATGTCGATACGTTCATACACCGGCCACGCTGGCGTTTCGAAAGCAATATCCAATCTATCGGCTGTGATACCTTGCTTTAAAAAATAGTCGATAAATCGATCAACCATGGCCGGTTCGGCAAAAGAAAATGAATTTAATAACAAATGACTGCCTGCCACACGATGCAATAGTTCGACCCACACCGATAAGCACCGGTGATTCAAACGCACCGTGCGACTTAAACTACCAAAGGTCACAAAACCATTTTTAAGCGCAGGCGTTGCCACCACCGCGCGCGCATCTTCAGGCGTTTGGTAGGCAAAACAGGGAACCGAAACGCGCGCCGGTTGTTCGGAAAAAACCGATTCACTGCCCGGCGGCACCATTTCGTCGTCGGTCAAGAAATAGTCTATTTGTTTGATTCCGGTTGTATAACCAAAACCCAACCATGTCATTTGTACGGGAGCCGGTTTTTTAACAAACAGACTTAAACGGTTATCGCTCGTGTGACCGGCCAAATCGATCAGAATATCGACTGCATCATGGCGCACAATGTCGGCCACTTGCTCGTCTGTTTTACCGTTGATATCTCGCCACTCATCCGCGTAACGTTTAAGCTCGTTAGTGCGAGCATCCGCCACACCAACATCAGAATAAGCGATGACCTTAAACTCGCTACGATGATGGTATCGAAGCAACGGGGCAATGAAATGAAAACAAGGGTGTTCGCGAAAATCCGGCGACACATAACCAATCACCAACGGACGCGATGCTGAACGCTCATTGCGGTGCGGCGGCACTGAACTTGCCATAAAATATTGATCAATAACGCGGCGATAAATGGC
>CAZYUS010000078.1:8680-14529 GCA_964650615.1 uncultured Pseudomonadaceae bacterium
GGCGTAAATCGCCTCGCTGCTTAAATCGGGATGGTAATTGGCATAAAACAACATACTGCTACAGCTACGCAGATCCTTGTTGGGTATCGCATCGAATAAAGCCAACGATTGATCGAACTCACCAATCTGTCCCAAGGTACGAGCTTGATTGCTTAAAGCCGACACAAATGTGGGATTAAGTGCCAAGGATTTTTCCAATGCCGCTTTGGCTTCCAGATGGTAATGTTGACTTAAACACGCGGCCGCCAAATTATTCCAACAGGTTGCACTTTGCGGTTCATAACGCACCGCCAGTCGCTCACACTCCACCGCCATTTGCATGGCACGCTGACGCACCAAAAAATTACCGAAATTGCTCCAAATCACTCCGTTTTTTGGCGCTAATGATAGTGCGCGCTGAAAGAACTCATTGGCGTGCGCAGCATCACCCACGTTGGCGCTTAATATCGCCAGATGCTGCCACACTTCATATAAACTCGAATCCAGTTTGAGCGCCCATTGAAACGCATCGGCAGCGGCGTCGATTTTTTGTTCTTGCAACCACACCACACCTAACCGGCTCCACGTCAGTGGATCTTTTTCATCGTGCAGCAATGCTTGTCGGTAATATGACACTTGTTCATCGCTTGAACGTTCGCAACGAAACGCGAGCTGCGCCACGATCGTCCAAAACGATTTGGTAACACCGAGGCGTTCTTGCTGCGCCAGTAAAAACGCCAACAGTTTTGAATAATCTTGACTGGCACTCGCCCACGCTTCAACCGCATCAGAAAAATAGTCACACGAAAAATGCGCGACACCGGCCTGACGCAAGAGTGACCAACAGGTATCCTCTTTGCGCTTTATGTGCGCGATACGCAACTGCACGCCGGTTAATGCGTGGTCGATGTTTATGTTAAACACCGAACGTAATTCGTTAGAACGTTTTTTTTCGGGTAGCGGTTTTGTTCGATATTTTTTGATCACGCCTTCGGCGCGGTCGGTATCGCCACAATTTAATAACGCCACAGCAAGCGCCAGTGTAACGTCACCATCCCATTCATTTAATGACGCGAGACAGTTCAACGTCTGGACGTAGTGCTTGGCACGAAAAAAAACCAAACCCGCAAGCCGCTGATGTTCGCCTTTTGCCAGATGATTCTCGTTAGCGTATTGAAACAACACCATCAGGGCATGGTGATGGTCCGAGTCAAGTGCCGCTTGCCACGCTAAATAAAACGCATCGCAAAGGGATAATGATGCACATCCACTGGCGTCGATTTCGGCCAGTAATTGCGCTGCTTCGTGATGGGCAGGTGACGACACCAGCAGAGCTTGCAATCGTTTTTTTGCCAACGATAGCAAACCCGTGGCCGCCTCTATACGAGCGAGATAAAACACGGCATCGACGTGCGATGTTTTGTCGCGCCAGCGTTGCACCCATTGCACGGCGTCATACCACGCTTGAGTTTGAAATAGCGCTTCGGCCACGCTTTGCCAAACGGTTTCATCGTCGGCATTTTCTTGCACCAAGATATCGGCACACGATCGCAAACGCGCAACATCACCGTCAGCAAACGCTTGCTGGGCGTGTCGATAAAACAATTCTTGCATCCACGCGAGCATCAAGCCTTACCTTCCGTTGGGTTTTTAACGTTCGTTACGTTATTAAGCTGCTGCGTACACCACTGCGTCCAAATATCGCGATAGCAACGCTCTACCCGCGCCGTAAAATCAGCGGCATTACACAGCGGCGACATCAGTAACTCGCGACGCAACGCGGCGCGCTGTTGCGCTAGTGCAGGAATATCGCTCGCTAACGCCACTGCTTTTTCGATGTAGTCATTATCGCTATCGCTTACCCATTCGGGATGACCTACACCGCGCGCGATCGTGGCCCCTAAACGGCCCATCGACACGCGGTCACGACGGGTAATAAAGGGAATGCCCATTAACAAGCCCTCAAACAAAGTTGTGCCGGAATTGTGCGGAAAGCAATCGAGCGCAATATCTATTTTTTGAAACACCGGCCACGGCGGTGACGTGCTGGCAATATCCAAACGATCGGCGCTAATGCCTCGTTCAGTAAAAAAACGGGTCGCTTCTTCAACCGCTTTTCTTTCACCGAAGGCATGACAATTCAAGATCAAACGACTGTTCGGTACACGCTGCAAAATGCTGACCCACACCGAGAGACAACGATGATTCAATCGTATTGGCCGACTCAAACTACCAAACGTCACAACACCCGCTTTTTGCGCTGGAGAGGCAACCACTTCCGGCGCATAAATGGATGGTTTGTAAACAAAACACGGTAAGTCAATGCGCGCGGCGCGTTCGGTGAAATACGCTTCACTTCCAACCGGATACATTTCTTCGTCACATAAGAAATAATCCATGGTCGGCAACCCACTGGTGTAACCGAACCCTAACCAACTCAGTTGCACAGGAGACGGTTTAAGCGCGAACACTGGCAACACATTACCGCCAGTATGGCCGGATAGATCAACCAAAATGTCGATGGCTTTTTCATGCAGAAGTGACGCGACCTGGTCCGGCGATAACGATTTGATGTCATACCATTCGTCACAGTACGTTTTCAATTCGGCGGTTTTTTCATCTTCGATTACAACATTGGAAAACGCCACCACGGTAAAGCAATCGTGTTGATGATTTTTGAGTAAGGGCTGAACAAAGTGATAACACGGATGATGACAAAAATCGGCGGACACATAACCGACACGAATTTTGCGCTTTGCATCGACCGTATTAGGCCACGAAAAATAACGCTGTGCAGGAAACCCGGCGGCGATGGCCTTTTTATAGATCGCGATTATGTCTTCACTGCTTAAATCGGGATCGTAATTGATGGTGAACAACAAATTGGTAACCGACGTGACATCGCCATCGTGCGTTTCGCTTAATAGCGGCTCCAACATCGCACGCGCATCGGCAAAACGACCGACATTGACGTAGGCATTACTCAAGTTACTGAGTAACTGCCGGTGTTGCGGGTTTAATGTTAAGCCACGCTCAAAACAGGTTATCGCGGCATGATAGCGATAGCAGGTTAACAACATACTGCCCAAATTATTCCAATGACTAATTTCTTTGGGTTTTAACATCAATGCGTTGAGCAAACACCGCTCGGCCTCGGCGTGTTCTTGTAACTTGAGTGAAGTAACGCCTAATTCGCCCCATGCCATAGCATAATCTGGCATCGCGTTAATTGCGCGTTGAAAGCTTGCCTTGGCTTCGGCAAATCGCCCTAAACGAAACAAACAAACGCCGTGATTTTTGTGCGCCAGAGCAAACGTTGGTCGCGCTTTAATCGCTTGCTCATATAATGACATTCCGTTGTCAATCGTCGCACCACAACGCAGCTCACACAGCGCTAACGCAGCGCAAACGTCGGCGTTAACGCGTGCGGGATCACGGTAACATTCACGCAGCTTTTCGCGCATCGCGATAACACTGGGCGCGTGCGTTATCCAACCGCCAACGGCTTTCCATACTTCATTGTCCGTTGTCGTCAGTGCGAGCGCTTGCGACAACCATTGTTCGGCGCGCGCAGGCTGTCCTTGCGCCATCTCGCAACGCGCCAAAAAAGCCAGCGCGGTGCTGTTTTCATCGTGCATACGCCACTGTCGAATGGTTTCGCGCGCAGTATCGAATTGACCAAGCGTTAATTGCGCTTCGGTGGTTATCGCCAATGTTTTGCCATCGTGGTGTTGCACGTTGAGCAAACAACGTAAGGCCTCTCGATGACGCTTGGCGTGCGAATGCGCTGTGCCGGTTGCCAGCCAAACCGATTCTTCGTTGACGCCGACCGCAATCAGCGCCTCGCCGCACAACGCGATGGCCTCGCTATCCGCTTTTTGCTGTGCCGCAAAAAACGCGTCAATGGTGGTGGCCAGTTGATAAGCCGCATTGTCGGCCTGTGCGTCATTAATAAGCGCACTTAACGATTGTTGTAAGGCGAGTGAGAGCTCGTTGTGCTGTTGGATCTGTTTTAAGTAATGCCATGACTGCACGGTTAACTGATTGGCGGCGGCGACACGCGCCATCATCAACCACGCCTCGGTGCAGGGAACCGCGAGCAGCCAACGCTGCGACCATTGCTGGCAAGCGAACCACGATTGGGTTTGATAAAGCGCGTCGGCCTGCATCGCCCACCACGATGGTTCGCTGCCTTCAACGCTCACGAGCCACTCGGCGGCGGCCTGCAGCGTTGCCGCATCACCGCGTTTAAAGGCCTGTTCCGCCAGTGTTTTTACCCAGTCATCGATCCAGTCGCGCATCGCGTAGTGAAGCCCCTATAACGCCCTGATGGAACTGAGGCAATTATCACGCCAACTACCAGCACGGTTTATGCCTCGCACACATTCAAAATTCCGCTCAAGTTTGGTCGGGCGGGGCCGATAACCCCTCGGAACGAACGCAAATCTCAGTTTGGGTTCGTCAGCCGTAACTTTGTAAGACCTCGCTTCTCAGGTGAGGACATCGAAGGAGACCTATCATGGGTAATGTTATTGCCACCAACGTGGCATCGCTGAATGCTCAGCGCAGTCTGTACGGTACGAACAACGCGCTGGGTACGACCTTCCAGCGTTTGTCGTCCGGTTTTCGTATCAATACCGCTAAAGATGACGCAGCTGGTCTTCAGATCAGCAACCGTTTATCGGCGCAGATCGGTGGTTTGGGCGTCGCCGCCCGCAACGCGAACGACGGTATTTCGCTGTCGCAAACGGCGGAAGGCGCGTTGCAAGAATCCACCAATATTCTGCAACGGATGCGCGACTTAGCCATTCAATCGGCCAACGGCTCGAATGGCGCGCAAGAACGGGCGGCCTTGCAGGCGGAAGTCTCGCAGCTCAAATCGGAATTAAACCGTATTGCCGACACCACTCGGTTTGGTAGCCGCACTTTGTTGGATGGCACATTTGGAACGCAAACCTTCCAAGTGGGCGCGCAAGCGTTTGAAACCATCACCGTGGCCACCGGTGATGCGCGTGCCAGCCAGATCGGTTCGTTCCAAATCAACTTTGATAACACGGCCGCTAACGCCATTGGCGGTACCGTTCACGCGCCGACCACACGTCTTGACCCCAGCACGACCACATCGAACAACATGAGCGGTACCACGTTGACGATTGCGGGCAGCTTGGGCAGCGACACCGTGGTTTACGCCGCCGGTGCACAAGCCTCTACCATCGCCGCCGGTATCAATGCCAAGACCGACGACACCGGTGTGGAAGCCAAAGCGCGTACTAATGTCAAAGTCGACACCTTGAGCGCCGCCGGTACCTTGTCGTTTAGTTTGGTATCGAGCAACTCATCGGCCGTTACTATTTCGGCGTCGATTACGGCTACGTCGGATTTGACCTCGCTGGCCGATGCCGTCAACAAAGAAACCGCCCAAACCGGCGTTTACGCCACATTGTCGGATGATAAAACCGCGCTCATCCTGACGAATGAATCGGGTGCCGACATTAGCTTGCGTTCGATTACGCACAGCACGACATCGGCAACGGTGCAGTTTACCACTGTCGATTTCGACGGCGGTTTTGACGCCAATTCCGAGTTTGCTAACGCCACCTCGATTACAGCAGACGGCACGGCGGCCGACTCCACCACGGCCGGTATCCTGCAGTTTAATTCGTCACGTTCATTCACGGTCACAGCGGCTGCTTCGGTCGATTATTTCGCGTCGACCTCAGCCGTTGGTGCCGGTTTGAATTCGGTGTCGGCGGTCAATATCGACAGCAGCCAAGGCGCACAAAACGCGATTGCCGTGATCGACCAAGCCCTGCAGTCCATCGACTCGATCCGTGGTGACTTGGGTGCCGTGCAAAACCGTTTCCAAAGCA
>CAZYUS010000079.1:0-14168 GCA_964650615.1 uncultured Pseudomonadaceae bacterium
TTGACGAAATCGCCCGCATGGTCGGCGGTTTAACCATCACCGATAAAACCCGATCCCACGCGCGCGAAATGTTGGCGCAAACGGACAAATAAATTTTAAATTCGTTTTGAATTGTTGCAGACGAATGAGAGTGATCATTCGTCCGCGATTCTCTAGTGACCTATGTGTTTATCGAAGAATGCCAGCATTCTTTCGTACAACTCTTTGTTATTGGCTTCATCGTAAAAGCCATGCGCTTCTTTGGGTTTAGTGAGGTAATCGTAAGACATTTTACGTTTATCCAGTTCCTCTCTCAGTTCGACAAAGTGACTGAAATGCGCTCGTTCGTCTTTCTCACCGTGTACGATAAAAATGGGTGTTTTGAGCTTATCGAGATTGTACGTTGGTGACTGCGCTCGCTGCGCCATTTCATCTTCGCCGTGAACGCGTTTCAAAAAGGCTAGTCCCTCCGATCGTTCACTAATGTCACCGGTATTAAACATCCGAGGTATACTGTAAACACCAACATAGCCGACGGCACATTGATAAAGACCTGGTTCACGTATCGGACTCATTAATGCGGAGTAGCCACCGTAGCTGGCACCATAGATACAAACGCGATCTTTGTTCGCTATGCCTTCTTTGATTGCCCATTTGACGGCGTCGGTCAAGTCGTCCTGCATCGTCGTTCCCCATTGACGAAATCCTTTCGACAGGAAATCACGACCATATCCACCCGAACCACGATAGTTAATCTGGACAACAGCATAGCCACGATTGGCGAAAAGCTGTGCTTCGCGATCAAATTCCCAGTTATCACGCACGCCATGAGGGCCACCATGAGGAATAATGATCAGGGGCAAATCTTTTTCCTTATTGTGCGGTAGAGTTAAATATCCCCGCATAACTGTTTCGTCTCGAGCCGTTACGCTTATTGCTTCTCGTGCGACCAGCTGCTCCGGTTTTAGCCAAGGCATAGAGCGTAACAGCGGCGTTACTTTGTTATTGATCGCATCAAACAGGAAATAAGCGCCGGGATCGCGATCACTGTGTACATACAAAAGCAGCCAGTGTTTGTCTGTACTGGCACTTGCAACTACTACAGTATTTCCGCGAAAGGCTGACTTTAATGCGACATAACGACGAGCTTCCGCGCTATTGCTGCTGAAATAGATAGAATCGGGATAGTCAGGGGTTATTTCGGCGCCAATGACTTCACTCTCATCATCACTTTCGATCAATGATTCGATATCGACGAATGGGTGGCGATAAACGAGTGTACGTTTAAACGTTTCGCCGTTCACATAATACAATCCTTCAGTGGCGGCATCTTGGCTGGACAGAGCCCAGAAATGGACGCCATCTTTAGCTAATTTAATAGGGGTAAACGATCCTTCGCCCAAATCAAATTGAGCCACCATTTTCCAATCTTCATCTTTGTTGTTGCGGTACATAACTGTACTGGCGCCATCTTCGGTTTCTCCCAGCGCGACGCGAGCAACATCGTTATTGTCGAAAAGCAGCCGTCCACTACGAAGAGGGCTGTTGGCAACACGAGATAGTTGTGCCGTATAAGTATCCAGTCGATACGTCGCTCTAAAACGTGAACTCGTACCTTTGGTGATTAACATTTCTTTACGGTTATCGTTATAAATACGGTTGACCGAGAATCCGTATGATTGATTCTCGCCTTTCATATCGGGGCCGAGTAACTGGATTTTCTGACTGCCGTCCGCGTTCCCCGCGAAAAGATCGCCGGTACCTACGGGGCGATCGAGCGAGCCAACTTTGCGGTTTGGTGATACCACGATACGTTCGTTGTTAATCCAAGCATAAAAGCCCACTGAACGGTTTTCACCAAATTCGAATTGCGTCTTCGGCTGCATAGTTTCACGGTCGAGGATGACCAACTTTTCCGTATCGTTTACTGGAACGACGACAGCCAAATATTTTGCGCTCGGTGAAAGTTTTACGGATTTGAACTGTGGATGTCGAAAAAAGTCCTCGATCGGAATTTCACTGGCGTTCACAGCAAAAGGAAATGACATTAAAGCAAAAAGTGAGAAAAAGAAGTGCAAAGTGTTCCGCATGTATAACTCCAAAAAGTTGAATTAAAAAAGGGGGCGCCAAGCGCCCCCAAATTCGTTTGACAACCAAAAGAGTGGTTAGAACGAATGCGAGTATTCGACGAACACTTCGCGGCCAAACGCGTTGTAATGCGCGCGGTTGTAATACGGCCATGCCTTCCAACCAGCATCTTCTTGGGCGCGGCGATTGGTTAGATTGATAGCTGTTAAACCTATACGATCGTCTTTGGTAAAGCTGTAACCAACACTCGCGTTATAGGTAATCCAAGGACCAACGCGGCCGTCCGAGTTGTAGTTTGAAGTACCACCTCGACGTTGGCCTAACAACGTGGCATCCCATGACTCGCCTTGCCACGCAAGGGTGCCGCGAACGTTGCTGCGGCGGTCGCCGTTGTTGAACAAATCATCTCGGAAATCTTTTTCGATTTCGGATTCTTTGGTCAACTGACGCCACGTTTCCAAAACATGCGACGCTTGCAATGATGTTTTGAATGTACCCCAACCAGCGGTTTCGACACGATAACTGATTTCCGCATCAATGCCGCGTTGACGGAAGCGACCGGTGTTAATTGGTTTAACTGCGACTTCTTCTACGTCATTTGCTAACACGGTGCCATCGTCAGCATGGCGTGTAATTAACCCGGTAACGCGAGCACATTCTCCCGGATTGTCAGTCGCGTAGTTGTCGAAATCCGTTTCGCACATGGCTTCTTTGCGCATTAAATCGGTCAAATCTTCATCCGAAACGGCATCTTTCAAATCAACATCGTAGTAATCTAACGTAAAGTTAAAGTTTTCGAATACTTCCCATACCAGACCTGCGGTCAGCGAATTGCCCTCTTCTTCTTTTAACGCTAAATCGCCCGATCGCGTACCGAAGACTGATGCTGTGTAATCAGCGTCAGCGCAATCAGCCGCTGTCGTTCCTTCACCCAAAGACGGATCGGCCCAACACTGTACGAAGTCAACCACCGATGTGTAGAAACCACTTTCATCGGCGTATACATAGTGCATGTCCGGTGCTCGGAAGCTAGTTTGATAATTTGTACGCAGTAACAGTCCATCAAACGGGCGGTATTCGACGCCAAAACCGTAGGTTACTGCGTCATCAACAGCGGTATCGTCGTTATATTTGTCGTAACGAGCTGATGGTACCAATTTCAATGTTTCAGTCACGGGGATGATGAATTCGGCACCCGCTGCCACGCGCTCTCGTTCACCACCGCCGCCGGTTCCAGTAATACCGAACCAGTCTAAACCGCCGGGAGCTAAACGATCATCCAGCATGATTTCGTAATCTTGCTTGCCGGCTTCAACAATCGCAGCAAATTGAACGGCACCTGCAGGTAAGCGGAACAAGTCGCCACTAATACCCGCATTCAATGTGGTTGCTTTTGAGTCAGCTTCGGTTGTCGATTCACCCATCAACGATGCAGCGATGCTAGGCGTCAATGGATTCAAGAAATGATCATAATTAATTTCATTGATTTGAAATCCGCAACCATCAATCGCGCCGCAGTACAATTCTTCAAAATCACCTCTACGATTCAAGAAGTAACTATCAATGGCTTCTTTCTTAAAACGTATAAGCGAATTATCGCTCTTATTACGCGACGTACTGAACGCGACGTTGAAATCGTAGTCGCCAAACGAGGCGCTGTATTCAATGTTGACGATGGTGGATTGCTCGTCGAATTGAGTCGATTGCTCGCCGGTTTCTGACGGTTGAAATACCCGCTGCATATAGCGGAAATCGGTGAAATCATCGATTGCCGGATCGTATTCCAAAAACGGGTCATCACTTCCCCACCACAGACGGAAACTGTCATGTTTCGATGAACTTTTCCATAAAATGGCGGATGCTTTGAATTCTCCGTTGTCACCGACCGGCGTACTCAATGCGCCGTAAAGAGTGTGCCAATCGCGCTGACCGCGTAATGTTTCATCCCCAGCTCCATCGCGGCCGCAGTATTTGCCACCCGCAAATGCACCAACCGTGCGTGTGGTGTAAGTTGTGTCGGTAAACTTCGCACAAGTTTCAGGCGTCATGTCAATATATGAGCCGGTCGGGTCACCGCGATTTATTATGAGCAAATCGCGATCCAAATCAGCGGGGCCGGTCAATGTTGGGTCATCCTGGCGGCTATCGGTATAGCTGCGGTCTTTGCCATAAATCGGGTCGGTATTGAAATATTCATAGGCAAAAGTAAAGTTTACAGCGTCAAAATTTTTACCACCAACCACTTGTAAGCGTTGTGAATCGCCACCGCCATCAGAGGTGGTCCCCATCTTCAAATAAGCAGTTACACCTTCCAGATCTTTACGGGTAATGATGTTAACGACACCGGCAACGGCATCGGAACCGTAAACGCTTGATGCTCCGCCAGACAATACTTCAATGCGTTCAACAATGCCGGTCGGAATAGATGCCAAATTAACGAAGTTGCTTTGACCGTTATACGGAAGCGGATACTCTGCCATGCGTTTACCATTGATCAGCACCAATGTGTAACCGGGGCCAAAACCACGCAAGTTGATCATCATGGCGTTGGGGGTGAACGAATTAGTGAATTGCTCGCCTTGCACGCCACCGACGGATTGTGCGAACGATTGCAGAACTTCCGCGACGTTTTGGTGGCCTTCTTTTTGAATTTGGTCGAACGAAATAACCGTTACAGGTGAAGCAGATTCAATATCCGTACGTTTAATACGTGAACCGGTAACTTCGATTCGTTCGGCCTTTTGATCCTCTTCTGTTTCGGTAGTGGATTCGGCGGCGTAGACGTTAAGTACGGACAATACCGCACTTGCTAACACCAGTTTTTTAAAGTGTCTTTGTGGGGGCAACATAAGCTTTTAACTCCAAGTCAGTCTTATCATTGATGTATGCGGTCTGCGCCGCAAGGCGCCGTTGTAGCAAGATATGCCGAGACATACAACGCAGAATCTTACATGTGCATAGATATTTTTTGTGTCAACTGATACAAAAGTGTACAAAGCGATACACTCGTTAATTCCGTTACAATCTACCGAAGCAGCCAAGATTACTATTACATAATAACGATGCCCATCAAATTGGCGGCGCATAATCTCTCAGAATTTGAGTTGCTGAGAAATTTGGTGCGAAAAAAACGGCGCTTGTGAGCGCCGTTTTCGATTCATTTTATTTTTTCTGGCACCCGGCACATTCACCGTATAAATACAGTGAATGCTCGGTCAAATTGAAACCACGTTCGGTGGCGATTTCATGCTGGCGTTGTTCGATGGAGTGGTCGTTGAATTCTTCGACTTTGCCGCATTTAAGGCAAACGAGGTGGTCGTGGTGGCCGCCGTGGTCGAGTTCGAATACCGAATGACCACCTTCGAAGTGATGACGCAGCACCAAACCGGCTTGTTCGAATTGCGTCAGAACTCGGTACACGGTGGCGAGTCCAACGTCGTCATCTTGCTCCAAAAGGGTCTTGTACACGTCTTCCGCACTCATATGCCGGTTAGGTGCGTTTTCGAGAATGTGCAGAATTTTGGTCCGGGGCAGGGTGATTTTTAGCCCGGCTTTCTTTAATTGTTGAGGTTCCAACGTGTTGCTCCTCGCAGCTATTTCTGTAACAGGGCAGCTGATACAATCCGCCGCTCTTGGGGCCTTGTGGCCTGTTCGTGTTGCGGTACGTCAGTATAAATCCATGAAATCGTTACGTCCTGTTGTTCTCTTCGCTATCGTGTTTTCGGGCTTTAACCTCACGGGTTGTGCGGTTGTTGACTGGATGACGTATAAGTTACCCATCCAACAAGGCAACTTTATCGAGCAAAAAGACGTCGATAAATTGCGCCCCGGGATGTCGCGTGACCAAGTGTTGTTTGTGCTCGGTAATCCGATCGCGCGTTCCAGTTTTGATGATACACGTTGGGATTATCTTTACACGCTGCGTCTGGGCGGCGATGTCACCAGCGAGAAAAAGCTCACCGCGTTTTTTAAGCAGGACACCTTGGAGCGTATCGAAGGTGATTTCAAAACGCCTGACGCTTTTACTCGCGAAAGCGCTGACGCTCAACCCTAGAGCGTCAAATGATTTCGTTATGAAGCCCGAATTTCGCATTCGGGTTTTCACGATCACGGCGGTATCTTTTCGCCTTTCAACTTGATCTTTTAAGCACCGGCTTCGACACTGTCGTTATCGCCGGAGCTTGCCATGACCGCTGTTTCAAACGACGCCTATCGTCAAACCTTACGTGAATTGTCGGATCGCGTTGTCGAAGCGCAGCGCGCGATCCGCGTGCTTGACGCAGTGAAATGGGACAGCACGATCCGCGAACGATTTTTTGCCGACAACGCGCAAGTGCTGCCCGCCATCGACGCGGAGTATTACCGATCGCGCCCGCTGTCATTTGATTGCGCGGCCAAACGTACACAATTTTTGCAACTGGAACGCGACATTGTCCGCAAGCTTGGCGAATTTAATCCAGTGGGAAAAATTTTGCGTCGCATGTGCCGCGAATACCACACCGTCGTGCGCTTGATTGAAGCGCGCGGCACACCCGAATTCACTTTGTTATCACAAGAACTGTATGGTGCTGCTTCCGATGCGTTTTACGCCGGCGATCCGACCTTGGCCGACATGGGAAATTTAATGTTGGACGTGATCGAAAATCTGGCCGATTCGCCGCTGATGAAAGAGCAAGACCGTGACATCGACGCCGAACACGCGGTGACGATTCTGCAAGAAAAAATGCGGGCAGCGTTTGCCGATTCAGAAAACAGCGTGCGAGTAAAATTAAGCGATGGCATTGTGGCGGACGCGGCAGCCGGTGCCGATTATTTAAAAATCCGTGCCGATGCGACGTTTAATGAACGTGATCTGCGCATACTCGAAGTGCATGAAGGTTGGGTTCACCTTGGCACGACGTTAAACGGCGCGCGCCAAAGTGTGTGTACGTTTTTAAGCAAGGGGCCGCCGTCATCGACGATCACACAAGAAGGCTTGGCGATCGTGATGGAGATCATCAGTCTGGCGTCGTATCCGTGGCGAGTGCGTCGCCTGACGCATCGCACTCGCGCGGTAGACATGGTCGAAAACGGCGCGACGTTTATTGACGTGTACCGTTTTTATCTCGAACAACAGTATGGCGAACGCGAAGCCTATGGCAATGCCACACGCGTCTTTCGCGGCAGTACGCCAACGGGTGGCGCATTTACCAAAGATCTCGCTTACAGCAAAGGCTTTATTCTGATTTATAATTTTTTGCGATTGGCGGTGCGCAAAGGCAAGCCAGAACGGATCCCATTATTATTTTGCGGCAAAACGCGATTGGAAGATCTCGGTCTTATCGCGCAATTAGTCGAAGAAGGCATCGTCGAGAAACCGGCGTTTTTACCGCCGCCGTTTCGAGATCTCAACGCCATTGCATCGTGGATGTGTTATTCCAATTTTTTAAATAAATTGAATTTGCAACGCATCGAAGCCGATTATGCCGGTATATTATGATATTTACTGGAGCGCCTTTAGGCGCGCATAATTACGTGCTTTGCACCTAAAGGCGCTCCAACGAAAAAGTTTTTTATACGCAAAAAAAAACACCAATTCGTCGAGGAAAATCATGAAAATGCTTGAGTTATGGTCGGCGACGCTGACATTGTTTCTGGTCATGGACCCGCTCGGAAATGTGCCGGTGTTTTTAACCTTGCTCAAAGACTATGAAGGCAAAAAGCGTCGCCGCATTATTGTGCGTGAAATGTTGATCGCACTGGCCATCATGGCGGTATTTCTGTTTTTTGGTTCGCATTTTTTAAGCTTTCTTGGGCTTAAAACGGAAACCATTTCGATCGCAGGCGGCATTGTTTTATTTTTGATCGCGATTCGTATGGTGTTTCCGAGTGAAGGTGGCGTTATGGGTGAAAGCCAAGGCGAACCGTTTATTGTTCCGTTAGCGATCCCGTTTGTGGCCGGTCCGTCGACGTTGGCAACATTATTATTGTTTTCGCAAAACGATCCCGATCACATGCTGCAATGGACCTTAGCCATGACGGTGGCGTGGTTTTTTACGGCGCTGATTCTGATTTACAGCACCAAACTGTACAAGGTGCTGGGTCAGCGCGGCCTCACCGCCATGGAACGCCTGATGGGTATGTTGCTGGTGATGATTTCCATACAAATGTTGCTAAATGGTGTACTGGATTTTGCGGCGGGGTTTAATGCCCATCATTAAGCTGTAAAAACGCCAGAAGCGACTCAACTCGATCGCGCGCGCAATAAGGCCACTGATACGTTATCACGGCCGCCACGATCGTTGGCGGCGTCGATTAAGCGTTGGGCGATTTGACCGACGTGATGTTGGTTATGCGAAAGAAATTGCGCGATTTCTTCATCGCTTAACATATCGGTTAACCCGTCGCTGCATAGCAAATACACGTCGCCATTTTCGATGGTGGCGCGGCCATGATCGAGATCGCTGCCCAAGTCGTTTCCGAGTGCGCGCAAAATAATATTTTTTTTGGTGGAATGACGTTTTTCGTCTTCGGTTAATAATCCTTGTTCAAATAATTGTTGCACCAAGGAATGATCGCGGGTGAGTTGTTGCAGGTGTGGCTGACGCCAGCGGTATAAACGTGAATCACCGACGTGCATATGAATTAACTGATCTTGCACGACCAACGCCACCACGATGGTGCTGCCCATGCCGCGACACACGTTGTCGGAATACGCGCGCGCTAGGATGTGCGCGTGAGCGAGTTCAATGGCCTCGTGCAAATGGTCCAAGGCGACGTCAATGTCACTGCTTTCATTGATCGGTCGCAACACTTCTTGCACCGTTGCGATCGCCATCGCGCTGGCGACTTCGCCCGCATTCGCACCGCCCATTCCGTCGGCAACGATGGCAAGCGAACCTTCAGCGCGAACGTAAACGCTGTCTTCGTTGTTATCGCGGACGCGACCCTGATCGGTGAGGGCGGCCGCCTGCCAGTAAAAACGTGGTTGCAAAATCGCTTATCCGTTTATAAAAAGTAAATGCCCTGACGCACGCCAGCGGTAACATCCATTACACTTGAAAGTGTAGCAGCGTTCTGCCGCAAAACGATATTGCACGGTGCGTAAAATGCGCGGTGTTTAACCTTCGTGCGATACGACTCAACAGCAAAGGCCAATTACGATGGAATTAAAATTTTCGCCGGTCACCGGCCCCTTTTCGGCGCAGGATAAACTCGAACGTGTGCGTTTCGGATTGGGCGGTGGCTTAATTGGCCGCGCGGCCGAATGTCAGTTGATTCTGGATGATGGGCAACGTCATGTGTCGCGTCAACACGTGCGGGTCGGACACGATGGGCAACAATTTACGTTGGAAGTGTTATCCGAAATCAGTCCGATCAAAATCAACGCGGTGATGGCCAATCACGGCGAACGCTGCGCGATTAAAGACGGCGATGATATTGCGATTGGACCGTTTGTGATCCGCGCGCACGTGGTAAAACCCGTGCAAGCGGTGGAGGTAGCGACCGCTACGTCGGCGCCGCCGGTGTTGCAGTGGCTGGGTAGTGGTATGAAATACCCGTTGCGTGTGCAAAATGAAGCGCAGTTGGAGACGTTTATCAAACAATATGGCGAGTTGATGGCTGAATTGTTGGAAGGAACACGCAAATTAGCGTCGCTGCGCAGTGAAAGTAAAAGTGAATTTGTTCCCAGTGATCGCACCACCATGGCACGAGTGGATGCCAATCCGATCAAACATGCCAACAATCGTCAAGACCTGTTCAAGATGATGTTTCCGGATGCACCGAATAACTATATCGACGTGGTGCAAAGCGCGCGCGATGTGATGACGGATCTGCGTTTGCACGAAGCGGCGATGCAGGCCGGTATGCGCTCTGCCTTGCAATTTATTTTGCGCGAATTGGATCCGAATGCCCTCGGTTTGGAAGAAGAAGGAATGTTAGCAGCGATGCGCAATCAGCAACGCATTGCCGAAATGAAAAAACGTCATCAAGAATTGAAAGAAGGGATCGGACGCGGTGCTACCAGCACGGTGTGGGAGGCGTTTCGTGAGGGATATCGTGACGAGATCCGTTTGCAAAAATCGAAAGGCAATCCGGGCAGTCGTAGTTAAAAAGCAGAAGAAAAGTTAACGTGACGATTGGCGCGGATCAAACCACAGCTCGGGACGTTGTAATGGTGTGTCGGGCGGCAACAGCGGATTGTGCAATTCGATAATGCGGCGACCATTCAGTTGCAATGATTTAATTAATTCGGCGTGATGTTGAAAAAATAATTGATCAAACGAGCCGTCGGCGATGGCTTTATTTAACCCGTCTTCGAGATGCCGCGCTAACGCTTCCGCTTTTTTATTAAAAAAGAAATACGACGCAGTTGGGTAGTGAATGAGTAAATAAGGGTCAATGACCAACGCAATATGCGGATGAGAGGTTATTTCGGATTGGATCTCAGTGACCGCGCGCGGAAAATAATCAATGCGATGCAAGGGCAAAATTTTGAACAAGGATTCGTAGTTAGAGACGCCGATCACTTTTAATTGATTGTATTCGAGAATGCGACTATCAGGCCAATCGTGTCCTTGCCCGGCGCTAAAGGGTTGCAGTTGTTCACGCGCTTTGACATCGGCAAACTGCGCGATGCGATCACGCGCGAGCAGTGACACGCGCCAACCAATCAAACCTTTATAAATGGGAATGCGCACTGGTAGTAGTAGTTGCTCGCGCTCCGTTGAGGTCATGGTCCAAACCACGTCGACATCGTATTGTTGTTGCAACGATTGCAAGGCACGATTTTGCGACATTACGTCCTTGCTTGGCTGCACATGCGCGGTAATGCCCTGTTTGGAAAAGCCCAGTTGCAGTAGGTGCAGCGGGTATTGCATTCGTTGATCGTACATCGACTCGGCGGCCGGATAACGCACCGTGATCGTGGCTTGTTCGGCGTAAACGCCGGCGCTCAATGCGATCAGACTAAGCCAATAACGAAACGGCATTTTTAGCGTCCCACGGTAAAATTCACTTCGGCGAGTTTTTTGTCGCGCAAATAGAGCGTTAGTCGGTATTTTCCGTCGGCGAAATGTTCATCTAGCGTGGCGACATCGAACTCCTGTTTGCCCGCTTCGGTGGTGAGTGTTACCGGTAGATCCACCATGGTTTTGTTGCCGTCTGACACGGTGACTTTAGCGATCAGCAGCGACCCGGCACTGGCACCGCGAAAGTCAAAGGTGGCGCGTAAAAACTTGGCGTTGCTGGCGGGATCGGTTTGCAGGTTTACCGATAAACCATTAATCACTGGAATGGCGACCGTTGCCATCGGTGCCGGTAAGGCATTGATGGTGGCGACCGCATCGCTCGTGCTGGCGGGCCGCGCGTTAGAAGCGCCCACCGTTTGCGCTGCCACCGCATCCAGTGTTTCGCTAACGACGTATTTTTTTTGCGCCAACGCGAGCAAATCGCTGGCATCAACGTATTGTTTGCGTTGCCATAATTGTTTTACGCGATTGGCGATGGTTTGCTCCAGCTCCTTGCTGCCGCGCAGCGCTTCTTTGTTGCCCGGTTGTATGGATAACGCGCGTTGAAAATATTCTTGCGCGTTATCTCCATCGGGCAGTAACCAACGATTATTTTTCAATGCGGCATTGGCTTTTATCACCCAATCGTTGGCTTCTTTATCGTGCGATAACAGCGCTAATCGTTGTCGCAGCAATTGCACATCACGATCGCGCGGTGCGAGCAATAAAGCGCGTTCGTAATCGCGCTGTGCGCCGGACAAATCGCCGCTTTCGGCCAGTCGTAAACCGCGTGCTGCCAACGCGATACCAACGTTGACTAAGCCGTCTTTAGCGGCGCTGCTGCGCGGATTTTCTTGCACAATACGACGATAAGCGGCTTCGGCATTGTGATTGTCGGGTTCGATTAAATTGCCGATATCCAAAAAGTTTTTAGCGCGACTTAATTCGGTTAATTCGTCGAACTCGGCGAGGGGCGCTGTCGCGGTGGTCAGTGCCGAGGGGGGGGTAGCGGGTGCGGGCAGTTCGGTGGCGCTGGCGGTGGTTGTCGCCGCATCGTCGAGGTCGTTGTCAGCACTGATGGGTAAGGCCTCGGTGACCGTTGGTGAGGGGGACCGAGCAGCAGTGGATCCGGTTGTGCGCAAGGTCGATATTGCCTGGCGCAAGGGATCCGCCCATTCCGGTTGGAGCACCAGTGCCACTAACACACTGACCGTGAGCAGCAACAGCAAGGGCATCACACGACGTTTCGCCGCACTGGATTCCATCACAGGGACAAACGTTGTTTCACGCCGTGCGACCAGAGGCGTCGGCTGGCGCGGCGGTTTGTCGCCGGATTTGTCGATAGAAACCACTTTTGCCACCGGCGAGGCCGACGCCGGGGCGGGCAGGGTTGCGACCACGGTGGGATCGTTGGCGATGCCAGCGGCGGGCGTTGCGGGGCGCGTGGCAAACGATTCGCGCCACAGTTGTTCGGTTTCGGGACTGAGTTTGCCTACTAACGTCGTCAGCACCTCGGCAAACTCTTGGCCGCTTTGGTAGCGCCGCTCGGGTTGCTTGGCCATCACTTTTTCCAGTACCGGTTGAAACTGGATAAAAGCGCCTTCCAGACGTGGCACCGGTTCGACGGCGTGCTGCAGACCAATCGCTACGGCCGACTCGGCAGTAAACGGCACGCGGCCGGTAAGCACATAAAACAACACCACGCCCAAGCTGTAGATATCGCTGCGGTGATCGATCGACTTGCCCAGCGCCTGCTCAGGACTCATAAAACTCGGCGTGCCGATGGCGGTGCCGGTCTGGGTTAAATTGTCCTGATTACCGGCGATGCGCGCGATGCCGAAATCGGTTAACACCGCGCGCTGATCTTGGCCGTGAATCAAAATATTTTCAGGTTTGATGTCGCGATGGATATAGCCCTTTTGGTGGGCGAAATCGAGCGCCAGTGCGATCTGCTTAATGATGTCGAGATTTTGTTTAAGCGACAACGACTCGCGGCGCAAACGCAGGTCGCTGCCGGCAATGTATTCCATCGACAAATAATGCAAACCTTGATGCTCACCGACGTCATAAACGGTGACGATATGCGGGTGCGACAACTGCGCGACAATACGTGCTTCGCGAATAAAACGTTCGCCGTATTGCGGGTCGCTTTTGGCCAGATGCGGCGCAATAATTTTAAGTGCGACATGGCGATCAAAGTTGGTTTGCACCGCCAGATACACCTTGGCCATGCCGCCTTCACCCAACAGTTTGATGATTCGGTATCCCGGAATGACTGGTGTTGTCATGTCGCCATAATCGTCTGCATAGAATGGATCACAGTATTGACGCTGGATTTGTTTGTCGCAAGGCGTGGATATCAACTCCGGTGCAAAAGGCCAATAAAAAAGGGAGACCAAAGCTCCCTTTTTAACCGAGTGATTAGGGTGCTTATTTTTTTAAACTCTGCGCCAGCTTGACCAATTCATCTTTTGCGTGCGGCGGTAAATGCGTGCTTAAAAAATCGAACGCGGTTTTAGCAAACGGTGCCAGCTGCGATTGCGCCATCCCCAGTTGTGAAAATTGTCCGGCTAATTTCGCCAATTCGGCCATGTGTCCGCCGAGCAATCCGCCCAGCGCTCCCAAGCCGCCACCACTTGCGGGTGCCGCTTTTAATAATTCGGCCAGCATCGGCAGCAGCGTTTGAATTTCGGTCACGGTGGCTGGGGATAATTTACTTTGTGCGAGCTGCAAAATGGCGCCCAATCCGCCTTTGGCTTGCTGCTCGTTGATGCCCAGTTGCGTCATTAATAAGTGAATTAATTCCACGATAAATCCTTAACGATTGATCACATCGAGATAACGTTTTACGCCGGTGGCCACATCCATAAACGGTTCGTGAAAACCGGCGTGACGTAATTGCGTTAAATCGGCCTGCGTGAACGCTTGATACGCCGCCAATAACCCTTCCGGAAATTTAACGTAGTCGATGCGACCGCGTTGATGCCATTGAATCACCGCATTGGCAACGGCGTTAAATTCTTCGGCTTTTCCGGTGCCGCAATTAAATATGCCGCTTTTCTCCGGATGATCGAAGAAAAATAAATTTACTTTACAGACATCATCGACATG
>CAZYUS010000080.1:0-14081 GCA_964650615.1 uncultured Pseudomonadaceae bacterium
ACCAGCAATTTGCCGCCCGACTGGTTCAAAGGCTCGCCACGAGAAGAAGAACTGGCCGCCTTTACGCCGGTCGAAAAGCCCGGCGGCGATTTCGGCGAACGCGACGAGATCTGGCAAACCAACACCACCGTCCAAGCCTTTCCCAGTGCAGCGGAAGCCGCGACACCGCGCGCCAAACCGGTGGTCAATAAGGGGCATTGGCAAGGCGAACACGTGTATGGCTTGCAAAACGATGCGTTGACACTGGCCGATAACGAAGCGAGCGAAAATTGGCGACCGGAAACCGCCGTCGGGCGTAGCACCGGCACCTTCGAACTGCCCCCTACCGGCCCCAAATTTCCGTGGAAGGGCTTAGGTTTTAGCGCCGCCGCCGTGTTACTGATGGTGCTATTAGTCACGCAGATCCTGTGGCCCAAACGCGTCGAATGGCGTGAAGACGAAGAATGGGGCGGCTATGTCGAAAGCGTGTGCCAGCACATTGATTGCGAATTACCACCACGGCGTAACGTCAAAAAAATCGCCTTGGTACAAAAAGCCAGCGTCGTCAAAGACGCCCGCGATCCGAAAAAACTGAAAATTGACTTGCTGATGAAAAACTCGGCCAGCTTCGATCAAGCGTTTCCCGATATCGAACTCACGTTCACCGATATTGATGGTCAAACCGTCGCCACCCGCCGTTTTCAACCAAGCGAATACTTGGGTAAAGACGAACCACCCACCATCATGCCGATGGCGGTGCCGGTACACGTCTCGTTCGTCGTGATGGAACCCAAGCCCACCGTCACCGGATTCGAATTCGCTTTCCTGCCCGCCAGCGAGCCCCTGTCCCACTGAACTCGCCTTAAGCACTTCACTGCCTAGCCATGATTGGTGTCGGCAGGCAAGACTTTTGCCACGTTAACGGCATAAAAAAAAGTCGCGGTGAAGCGGCGAAATCGTGCTCGTCAACTGGTTAAATTTCAGACGACCGGCGCTATAATGCGCGCCCTTTTCGCCCACCCCCTCCGCCATGCAGCTCGGCCCCTATTCACTGCCCAATCGTCTGATCTTGGCACCGATGGCAGGCGTGACCGATTTACCCTTTCGTTTGCTGTGCAGGCGTTTGGGCGCAGGTATGGCCGTGGGCGAAATGATCTCGGCTAACCCTGATTTGCGTGACAGCGAAAAATCGCGCCAACGCACCGATCACAGCGGTGAGTCCGGCGTTCGCGCCATTCAAATCGCCGGTGCCGATCCGCAGTGGATGGCGGAAGCCGCCGTCTACAACGTGGCGCGCGGCGCGCAGCTCATTGACATCAACATGGGCTGTCCGGCCAAGAAGGTGTGCCACAAATACGCCGGTTCGGCGTTGATGGCACAACCGGAACTGGCGCTGCGCATTATCACGGCGGTGGTTAATGCCGTCGACGTACCGGTCACGTTAAAGATGCGCAGCGGCGTCAGTGCGGCGGAAAAAAACGCGCTCGAATTGGCGTTGGCGGCGCAAGAAGCGGGCGTCGTCGCCATCACGGTACATGGTCGCACACGCGATCAGTTGTACCGAGGCGTCGCCGAATACGACACCGTGCGGGCGGTAAAACAGGCGCTACGCATTCCGGTGATCGTGAACGGCGATATTGATAGTCCACACAAGGCGCGCCGCGTGCTGGATGAAACCAACGCCGATGCCGTGATGATCGGTCGCGCCGCCCACGGTAACCCGTGGATCTTTCGTGAGATCGATCATTACCTACGGTGCGGCGAGTTAGTAGCGCCACCGACCCGCGCCGAAGTCGCCGCAACGCTGCTGGAGCATGTCCAGCATTTGCATGGCTTTTATGGCGCTTACAAAGGGTTGCGCATTGCGCGCAAACACGTTGGTTGGTATGTCGACGCGCACGTGGGTGGCGACACGTTTCGTGCAGCGTTTAATCAACTGCACGACGCTGACGCGCAACTGCGCGCCATCGAACATTTTTTTCAGTCGGATCGCCCATTAGCGGATTCGGATTTTCAACACAGCAACACAGCGGCACACGCCGCATAGCGAGTAAAGCAATGGATACAGTAGTGGCCCAAAAAACCGTTCATAACGACACCTTCATTGGCAACAGCGACAGTCAACCGACTTTGCGTGAACACGTGCATTCGGCGGTGCGCAATTACTTCGCGCATTTAGAAGGCGAAATGCCCAGCAATTTGTATGACTTGGTATTAGCCGAAGTCGAAGCACCGTTGCTTGAAGTGGTGATGGATAAAGTGCGCGACAATCAAACCCGCGCCGCTCAGGTATTGGGCTTGAATCGCGGTACCTTGCGCAAAAAATTGAAACAATACGATTTGTGCAAATAACCACGCTTAACGATTCAAACAGGCACTACGGTGCCTGTGTATTTTTGCGATCGATGCCCTTATCCGTCGTTTGTTTTTCTTCTTCACTTCACCAAAGATAAACCGCCATCATGTCTGACTTACGTCCTGTCCGTCGCGCTTTAATCAGTGTTTCCGATAAAACCGGTATCGTCGAATTCGCGCGCGAATTAGCCGCCTTGAAGATCGAGATCTTATCGACCGGCGGCACTTACAAATTACTGAAAGAAAACACCATCGCGGTAAAAGAAGTGTCGGAGTACACCGGCTTTCCGGAAATGATGGACGGTCGCGTTAAAACCCTGCACCCGAAAGTACACGGCGGTATTTTGGGACGTCGCGGCACCGATGATGCAGTAATGGCAGAACACGGCATTCAGGCGATTGATTTAGTCGTGGTGAATTTATATCCGTTTGCACAAACCGTTGCCAAAGCCGGTTGCACCTTAGAAGACGCGATCGAAAACATTGATATCGGCGGTCCGACAATGGTGCGTTCGACGGCAAAAAATCATAAAGACACCACCATCGTCGTCAATGTCGATGATTACGCGCGCGTGTTAACGGCACTCAAAAATGGCGGCACCGATTACGCTCTGCGTTTTGATTTAGCGGTAAAAGCGTTTGAACACACGGCCGCTTACGACGGCATGATTGCCAACTATTTGGGGGCCATGAACGCGCTCGGCGAAAAAGAAAAATACCCGCGCACATTTAATGCGCAATTCATTAAAAAACAGGATATGCGTTACGGCGAAAATCCACATCAATCGGCCGCGTTTTATGTCGAGGCCAAACCGCTTGAGGCCAGCGTCGCCACCGCCGTGCAATGCCAAGGCAAAGAATTATCGTTTAATAACGTGGCCGATACCGATGCCGCATTAGAGTGCGTCAAATCGTTTATCAAACCGGCCTGTGTCATCGTCAAACACGCCAATCCTTGCGGCGTGGCCGTGTCACTTGATGGCATTCGCACCGCCTATGATTTGGCCTACGCCACCGACAGCGAAAGCGCATTTGGCGGCATCATTGCATTTAATCGCGAATTGGATGCAGACACCGCCAAAGCGATTGTCGATCGTCAATTTGTCGAAGTGATCATTGCACCGAAAGTTTCGGCGGACGCCAAAGCGGTGTTAGCCGCGAAACAAAATGTGCGCGTCTTAGAAACCGGCGAATGGTCCAGCACCCGCGCTGACGGCTTCGATTACAAACGCGTGAATGGCGGTTTGTTAGTGCAAGATCGTGACCACGGAATGATCGGCGAAAGCGATTTGAAAGTGGTGACCAAACGCGCGCCCACGGAAGCCGAATTGCACGATCTGATTTTCGCGTGGAAAGTCGCCAAGTTTGTGAAATCCAACGCCATTGTTTATGCCAAAAATCGTCAAACCATCGGTGTCGGCGCCGGTCAAATGTCGCGCGTCAATTCAGCGCGTATTGCAGCGATTAAAGCCGAACACGCCGGTTTGCCGGTTGCTGGTGCGGTGATGGCTTCCGATGCGTTTTTCCCGTTTCGCGATGGCATTGATAACGCCGCGAAAAACGGCATCGCCTGCGTTATTCAACCGGGCGGTTCGATGCGCGACGCCGAAGTCATTGCCGCCGCCGACGAACACGGCATGGCGATGGTGTTTACCGGTATGCGTCATTTCCGGCATTGATGGTGTAATGTGTAAATGAAGGGAGCAGCGCGCTCCCTTTTTTATCGAATTCAGGCGGTGTCTATTCAACTTATCGTGGCCCCGCAATCACAACGAGCGGCAACAATATGAAAATTCTTTTAATTGGTAATGGTGGTCGAGAACACGCATTGGCGTGGAAGCTCGCGCAATCGCCGCGCGTATCGCACGTGTTTGTGGCTCCGGGTAATCCCGGTACCGCGCGCGAAAACAAGGTGCAAAACGTGGCGATTGCCGCCACCGATGTCGATCGTTTAAAAGCGTTTGCGTTGAGCGAAAAAATCGCGCTGACGGTGGTCGGCCCCGAAGCGCCATTGGCGGCCGGTGTCGTCGATGCGTTTCGTGCCGCCTCATTAAAAATTTTCGGCCCGCATAAGCACGCGGCGCAATTAGAAAGCTCAAAAGCGTTTGCGAAAGAATTTTTGCAGCGCCATCAGATCCCGACCGCGCGTTATCAAACGTTCACCGACATCGCTGCCGCGAAATCGTATATCGCACAACACGGCGCACCGATTGTCATTAAAGCGGATGGTTTAGCGGCTGGTAAAGGCGTCATTGTTGCGATGACACAAGACGAAGCGTTTGCCGCCGTCGACGATATGTTGTCGGGAAATAAATTCGGCAGCGCCGGATCGCGTGTGGTCATCGAAGAATTTTTAAGCGGCGAAGAAGCCAGTTTCATTGTCATGTGTGACGGCAAGAATGTGATCCCGATGGCAACATCACAAGATCATAAGCGTCGTGACGACGGCGATAGCGGCCCCAATACCGGCGGTATGGGTGCGTATTCACCGGCACCGGTGGTCACCCCCGACGTGCATCAAAAAGTGATGGAACGCGTGATCCACCCCACCATCAACGCGATGGCGAACGAAGGCCATCCGTATGTGGGATTTTTATACGCCGGCTTAATGATTAACGCACATGGCGATCCGTTTGTGATCGAATTTAATTGCCGTTTCGGCGATCCAGAAACGCAACCCATTATGATGCGTTTGCAATCCGATTTAGTCAGCTTATGCGAAGCCGGTGCCGACGGAAAACTCGATCAAATGACCGCACAATGGGATCCGCGATTCGCGGTCGGCATCGTGCTGGCGGCGCACGGTTATCCCGACGAACCGCGCAAAGGCGATGTCATTCACGGCGCGTTTTCGTCAACCACTGACGGTAAGATTTTTCACGCTGGCACCGCCGAAAAAGACGACACCATCGTCACCCATGGCGGTCGCGTGTTGTGTGCGACTGCCCTCGGCGAAAACGCCGAAGCCGCGCAGCGTCAGGCCTATGATTTAGCCTCGAAAGTGCATTGGAACGGTATGTTCTGCCGTAAAGATATTGCGTGGCGTGCCGTGAAAAGAGAAAAATTCGCGTGATGCTTTTGTTAACCGCCGTTTTTTTTTCGTAGGGGCGATTCGTGAATCGCCCCTACGAAAACGGTTGTCGTGACGATTTTACTTCCGTAGTAAATTAATTTATTGCGCTACTGCCGATGGCGTATTTGCCCATCACCGCGCACCACAAATTTTTCGGCGGTTAATGACTCCAAACCCATTGGGCCATAAGCGTGTAATTTAGTCGTCGCAATGCCGATCTCGGAACCCAAGCCTAACTCACCGCCATCATTAAATCGTGACGACGCATTGACCATCACACTGGAAGCATCAACCTCACGCACAAAACGCTCGTTCAACACGGCGTTTTGACTAACGATCACTTCGGTGTGTTGTGAACCGAAACGCGCGATATGTGCGATCGCTTCATCGGCATCGGCGACAATTTTGATCGAAATTTTCAAATCGAGAAATTCAGCAGCGTAATCGTCGTCGCTGGCGAGCGCGATCGACGCATCAAATTGCCGCGTTTTTTCGCACGCCACCATGGTCACGCCACGCTCGCGCAACGTCGCGATGGCGGCGGGCATAAACGTCGGCGCGATCTTTTGATGCACCAACAAGGTTTCCAATGCATTACACACCGCAGGGCGTGAACATTTGCCGTCAATCAACAACGCCAGCGCCATGTTGGCATCGGCCGATTCATCGACAAATAAGTGACAAACGCCTTTGAAATGTTTGATCACCGGAATGCGGCTGTTGTCGGCGACAAAACGGATCAACCCTTCACCACCGCGCGGGATCACTAAATCGATCAACTGATCTTGCTGCAATAAGGTCAGCAGATCGGCGCGATCGGTGGTCGGCATCACCGCAATAGATTCCGCCGGTAATCCTTGTTCACGTAGCGCCGCGTGCAACACATTCGCAATCGCCTGATTGGAATGAAACGCTTCCGAGCCACCACGCAGCACGCACGCATTGCCCGCTTTCAAACATAACGCACCGGCTTCAGCCGTTACATTCGGACGCGCTTCATACACCATGGCGACAACACCTAAGGCGATGCGGCGTTTATACACATGCAGGCCGTTGGGACGCCGCGCGAATTCGCGTTCGTGATTAATCGGTTCCGGCAACGCCGCGATCTCGCGTAAGGCATTGGCCATAGCGTTGATGCGATCGCGATCCAAACGCAGTCGATCGTGCATCGCCGCCGATAACTTTTTTTCGCGCGCGGCGACTACGTCGATTTGATTCGCCGTGATGATGTCGTGGGTAGCCGCGACTAGCGCATCCGCCATCGCTAAGATGGCGCGATTTTTTTGCGCGCTGTCAGCACAGGCCAACACGCGGCTGGCCGCTTTGGCACGCTGTAATAACGCTATTAAGGAAGACATGATTAACCTTGATTATCCAATAACGCTAAATCGTCACGGTGGATCACCGTTTCACCGTTCGAAAAACCCAAACGCGTTTCAATTTCTTGACTACGACAACCGGCGATGCGCGCCAACGCCACCGAATCGTATTGCACGATACCTTTGGCTAGACGTTTGTCGTGGTGAAAAATTTCCACCGCATCACCTTCATTAAAATCACCGCTGACGCGCACCACGCCTGACGGTAATAACGACGCGCCTTTTTCACACAAAGCCGCCGCCGCGCCTGCATCAATATGCAGTTGTCCGGCGATCGGTAAGGCGTGCAGCATCCAATGTTTTTTCGCCGCCTTTGGCGCTTGCCCGCTGGCAAACCACGTGCCGGAGACGTGTTGTTGCAACAACGACATAAGCGCCTGTGGTTTTTGTGCGTTGATGATGACCGTCGCAATACCACGTTCAGCGGCGGCGCGCGCCGCTTGCAATTTAGTGCGCATTCCGCCAGTGCCAACTTTCGATCCGGCACCACCGGCCAGCACCATGATCGCATCGGTCACCTGTTCGACATAAGGAATGAGTTGTGCATCGGGTTTACTGCGCGGATCGGCATCAAATAAGCCATCAATATCGCTGGCGATAATAAGCAGATCGGCTTCGCACAATACCGCAACATGCGCCGCTAGATTGTCGTTATCACCGACACGCAATTCGTCGACCGCGACGGAATCGTTTTCGTTGATCACCGGCAACACATCCAGCGCCATTAATTCGCGCAAGGTATTTTTAGCATTCACAAAACGACGACGATTAACCAAGTCGTCGTGAGTTAATAACAGTTGCGCCACGGGCAAATCAAAAAATTGTTGCCAGAATGTCATCAGTTGCGTTTGACCAATCGCCGCCAACGCTTGTTTCGCCGCGATGCGCGCATCATTCACTTGTTGTTGCGCGCGCAAACACGCGCGTCCAGCGGCTACCGCACCACTCGATACCACAATCACTTCACGACCTTGTAACCGCGCCTGTTGCACGAATTGCGCGACACCCAGCACATGGCGCACCGATAACGCATGACCACCGGGCGCGATCAGATTGCTGCCAATTTTTAATACCGCGCGTTGCCAACGCGGAAAATCCGGTAACAACATCGACTCCTTCTGTGTTTCGCAGGGCATGGACTGTGCCTGATCAAGTGCGCTCAAACAAGTCAGACCGAGATTGCGCGTTAACGTCAACGCGATTAGGGTAACGCCTGCGGTTCAACACGGAGAGATAGCATGAAACGTCTTGTTATGAGTGGATTCATGGCGCTGACCGGCGTCATTAACGCGGCAGAATTTAGCGTAACCAGCAGCGATTTACGCGCCAATCACATGATGGGAAAAACGCAGGAGTTCAGTGGCTTTGGATGCAGCGGTGCCAATCAATCGCCGCAATTAAGCTGGAGCAATGCCCCGCTCGGCACCAAAAGTTTTGCCATCACCGTTTACGATCCGGATGCACCGACCGGCAGCGGTTGGTGGCACTGGTTGGTGGTTAATCTGCCCGCCACGACGACCTCGCTTGCCAGCAATGCCTCGGTAACCGGTTTGCCCGCAGGTGCGTTGCAAACGCGCACCGATTTCGGCGCGCACGAGTACGGGGGTGCGTGTCCGCCAGCGGGGCATGGTGTGCACCATTATCAGCACACTGTATGGGCGTTGAAGGTCGATAAACTCGATTTAACCGCCGATGCCAGTGGCGCGTTGGTGGGGTATTACTTAAACGCCAACGCGCTGGGCAAAACCACCCTAACCGCCACGTATGAGCGCCACTAATTAAAAACGATCGGGGGCAATAGCGTGATTGCCCCCAGCACTGACTGCGCGATTAAAACGCGAAACGCAAATAAAACGACGTTACGTCCATGTCGCCGTTGCGAGTATCAATACCGACCGATACTTGGCGATGAAAACGGTAACCGGCTGAAAACGTAAACGCGGTATCGCTGGTGATGGCGTCTTCATACAAAAAACCGGCACTCACTTCCCAGTTTGGTTCGATCAAACCGCGCACTTTGGCATACGCCAAAATACCCGAATCGTCTTCTTTGAAATTGGTGTCGTAATCAACTAATCCAGCACCGAGATTGATATCCATGACTCGCGACATCGGCATACGAAAACCACCGGCCACCGCCAAGCGTTCGATGTGCGCGCCTTGTTCACTTAAACGCATATGATCGGCCGCGACAAATAAGCCTTCGTTAATTTTGAAACTGGCGCTCGCCCCCAAACCGTCAAAATCAATGACGCTGTCATCAAAATCAACATCACTCCACTGCCCTTGCAAATACGTGTATTGCAAACCAGAAGTCGATTGCGCGGCTTGCGCGGTGGTCGCCAACGCGGCAACAACAACACCCACGAGTAATTTTTTCATCGTCACGGTCCTTTTATTCAAGTGGTAAAAAACCCGGCGCTATTGTGCCTTTCACCTCGTCATTCGCCCACCGCTTTTTGCATGCTGAATTGTGAACGCGGCAACCTTTTGAAACATTCGATCGCATTTGGTCGCTAGGCAGGCGCTTCGTGCAGCGACTACAGTGCAGACTCGCGTTTTAATCAAAAAATGGAAACTGATGATGACATCTGCCTCCGATGTGATGGCAACGCAACCGCCTGTTGCGGCACCACTTAGCCCGATCCCGGCATGGCAACGTATCGACGTAATGGATGTGTTACGCGGCTTCGCTTTGATCGGCATTTTAATGATGAATATCGAATGGTTTAATCGCCCGATCGCAAGTTTAGGTAGTTTCGATCGCGAATTAATCGGCTTGGATTACTCCGCCGGATGGTTTGTTAAAGTGTTTATCGAGGGCAAACTGTACAAATTATTTGCCTTGCTGTTTGGAATGGGTTTTGCGGTGATGTTATTGCGCGCGCAAGAACAAGGTCGCGCTTTTGCCGCATTATTCACGCGTCGCATGGCGGCCTTGTTTTTGTTTGGTGTGTTGCATTTGTTTTTATTGTGGAACGGCGATATTTTGCATGATTACGCCGTCGGCGGTTTGGCGATGATGGGCTTTTTGTGGCTACTGAATAAACCGCGCTTACAACGATTTAATAATCCCACTTCGATCATGCGATTTAGCGTGTTCATGCTGATCGCCCCCTTTATCGCCATGACCGTGTGGGGCCTAGGCTACGGCATCAGCGTCGATCAGTCCGAGATCAAAACGCATTACGAAGAAAGTCTGCAAGGATTCCAACGCTACACCAAACAAGTCGAGGAGTTTAAAGTCAAGCCCGAGAACGAGCGCTGGGCCATCATCGCGGAACACGAAAAACAGCAAGAAGCTGACGAAAAAAATAACGCATCGGACGCTGAGAAAAAAACCAATTCGTTAACGGCAGAACAACGTATCGAAAAATTGGTGAAAGAACGCTACGCGCAGCGCCTGCAACAAGAAAAAGAACAAATGGAAGAGCGCACGGCATTGACCAGCGACAGTTATTGGGATGCCACCTTGCATCGCGTGAAAGCAGGTCTCTTTCATTTAGCCGTAACGCCGGGATTCGTGTTGCTTATGTTGCTGTATATCTTCTTGCTCGGTTATTGGTTAATCGTGTCGGGAAAAATGCGTGACACGGCAAAACATTTAGGCTTTTTTCGCGCTCTCATGTACATCGGATTAGGTTTTGGCGTGGTGCTGAATTTGTCGGCCATCATGTTGACCGTACATTCAGCCGCCCGCGCCGCCGATGTCATTCAAGCCGTCGCCGGTGGCCTATTTAATTTAGGGCAGTATGTTTTGTGTGCCGGATATTTGGGTGCATTTGTGGTGCTGGTAAATTCGAATCGCTGGCGCAAACTCGTGTTGTGGCTAGCACCACTTGGTCGCATGGCCTTAACCAATTATTTAACGCACTCGTTGATTTTATCGACCTTGTTTTATGGTTATGGTTTCGCGCAATTCGGTCATATTTCACGCGGTCCGCAAATGCTGATTGTGGTCGCCATCATCGCCGTACAATGGTTGTTCTGCCGCTGGTGGTTAAGCCGTTATTTATACGGTCCGATGGAATGGGTATGGCGTTGCATCACGTATTGGAAACGGCAACCGCTGCGCATCGAAACAGTGGTAACCAACGACATAACCGCTCCATCTTCGATGAATACCTTAAGTTGATTCAACCGAAAATATACTCGTTGTGGCGGCCTTTAAGGCCGCCATTGTTCAAGCAAAACCCCGCCAGCACAGGAGCGCTAAAACTCAACCATTGCGTTTTGATATGCGTTATTGCGATTTTTTCATCAACTCAAGCAACGAGTTAACGGTGGCTTCAACGCCTTTGGTAATCGCCGGTTGCGGTGCAATTTTAAATAATGGACTGTGATGACTCGGCACCGGCTCACCGCCGCCGCGTTCACGCGCAAAGTCGGCCGCCGGTGTACCGCCAACTTGAAAATAAACACTCGGAATATACGGTTCGGTGGTGAAATAACCAAAATCTTCGGCACCCATGCCTAAGCGTTTGAATTCAACCAAACGGTCACGGCCCATTTTTTCGGCGATCACTCGCTTTAAGCGTTGCGCAAGTGGCGCGTCGTTAATTACTGGCGGTGTTGATTCATTCGATACGATCACCTGCGGTAACTGGTCTTCCGCAATTCCGGCGGCACGCGCGGTATTTTTGGCCACCCGTTCGATTGCTGCCAACAACTGCTCGCGCGTACTGCGACTCTCGTTGCGCACGGTTAATTGTAATTTGGCGGCATCGGAAATGATGTTGTGTTTACTGCCGGCATGAAACGATCCCACCGTGATCACCGCGTTCTCACGCGGTGCGATTTCTCGGCTGATGATGGTTTGCAGCGCCAAGACGATTTGCGCGCCAAGCACCACCGGATCTTTGCCCCGATGCGGACTCGCACCGTGCGCACCAACGCCATGAATAATAATATCGACGGTATCAACGCCCGAATACGGCGAGCCTTCGTCGATAAAGATCTTTCCCGCTTCCATTTCCGAACTGACGTGAAATGCCAACGCAAAATCAGGTTGACCAAAACGCGACCAAACGTGATCGCTCATCATGTCTTTTGCGCCACCCGCACGTTCTTCCGCCGGTTGGGCAAGTAACATCAACGTGCCTTGCCATTCATTTTTTCGCGCGATCATTTGCCGCGCACTGCCGATTAAACTGGTGATGTGTACGTCGTGGCCGCAGGCGTGCATCACGCCCACACTATTGCCATCACTATCACGCGTTTTGATCGTGGACGCATACGCTAAACCGGATTTTTCCTCGACCGGCAATCCGTCCATATCGGCACGCATCATCACGGTCGGACCGGCACCGTTTTTATACAGCGCGACAACGCCGGTTTTACCTACTTTTTCAGTCACGTTAAAACCCAAAGCGCGCAACTCTTTAGCGATTCGCTCGGCGGTTTTCACTTCCATAAACGATAATTCGGGATGACGATGAAAATAATCAAATAACGACGCCAGATTTTGTTCGTAATCGCGTTCGATCGCCTGTTCGAGTGCATCATTTGACGCACTGGCGTGCGTTGCCAACAACGCCAACAATATCACCACTCTTATTTTCATTGCTTCACCCGCCCTATCACCGTTGTGCGCCGCATGCGCTCACGCTGTAAACCGCAGTATGACAAATAAACGCGATCACAACGATAAATTCAATTGCGGCTCCCCGTCCGTCGCCAACGCTCGCAACAGTGTTGCAAACGAACGTCGCTCGACACGCATTGGACGAAACGAAGACGTTGCCGGATGAGCAGATTCGCGACTGAACTCGTCTTCTTGACGATGCAGCGCGGCCACCAGCTGCGTGTGCAGACGATGCGTAATCGACGTGGGTATTTGTGCGTGCAATCGCGCCGCGTAAGTTTCGCACAAACGCGCAAATTGCAACGCGGATAACGCGCCTGCATTGTGCGCCAGATCAGCACGCCGATGCGCCAACCAATAATGCGTCCATAAAAACGCCAACGGTTGCGACGACGAGCGCACGACATCGTGCGGACAATCCAGCCAAAACGCGGTAGGCGAACGATAACTCACCCGCACCACTCCCGAATCCAGATCATGACGAAAACGCAGCGCCGATAAAAAATCCACCACCACCACATTCTCACACTGAACGACACGGCAGCACTGTGTGGCGGCGTGCGTAATGTCGCCAATCAAATTGCGCAATAAACCCCCATCCAGTGCAGCGGAAAAACGCGCCATCGTTGTTCATCCCTTCTTCAGTCCGATGACAACAGTTTGGCGCGACATTAAGCGCAAACGATGCGCTGCAGGGTGAGAAAAATACGCGGGGATTTTAAGCCGGAGCGTCTCGCACGGCGGATGTAAGCGGCGTTAATCCAAAGGAAAAAAAACCGATCAGTCGATCGGTTTTTTAGGTTTGGTGTGGTGAGGTCACCAGTAAACATATCGCAACACATTGTTTTATAAGGTTTTTTATAATTCGACCACAGATCAATACCCCTATAAATACCCCAATCCCATATTGGATTATTAGGTAACGAGCAAACAACAACAAACCGCATTGAAAATCTTTAATTTGTTCTTCTAAAAGTTAACCGTATCCAATCACGAAGCGAAGTTAGACTTATCCTTTGGTGCCATGCTTTTTTGCGGGGATGATACAGACATACAATGCTTGGCCGGTCGCAAGTGTTCGCATCAGAAACTTCATTTGTTTGGCCGTGATTGTTTGAATCACTGTCAATTGACCCGGACATAGATGCACCTCTCAATTTTTGTTGTAACCAAACTCGCCACGAGAAAGCAGAACTTCCTTCCAATAGCACTCACGAGCGATCACATAGTTATCGTCAGTTTTCATGGGATAATGCTCCAATAGTGAGAACTTAAAGTTTTGACGAGCATAATCTATCCCTTTTTTCTTTATCAAAGCGGTCAACTCATCATTGTGCCCATGGCCGTTTCCTATGTAGTTTGCCCACCGCGACCAAATACCCGATTCACCATAAGCTGAACCGACGTATTTTTTTCCGTTGCTTTTATCGACGATAACATAAACACCTTTTACATTTTCTAAAGCGCCCTTCCAGTCGTTTTTACACGCGACAAAAATGCTCTCCAATACGTGGAAATCATGGTTGATATTTTCATAGCCACAAAATACCTCTCCAGAATACGCTTCCCTCAATATTTCCAGTACCTCGAATTCGTCTAAGCAGTTTTCTAACCTTCTGGCCTTTGCTCTTCCGGTTCGCTTCCACTTTAACTTTAGTCGCCCAATATATGAACTATGGATATCGGTTAATTCAATTTTGTAACCTGT
>CAZYUS010000081.1:0-13716 GCA_964650615.1 uncultured Pseudomonadaceae bacterium
CGGTGACTCCCAGTTGTCTTCGACAAAACGGATATCGTGTTCAAGCGTGTCGATGCCCATTTCGCGCAAACTGCCCAAGTAAAGATCGAGTATATTTTTGGGGCTGGGTTTGATGACTACCTGATATTGATAGTAATGCTGCAAACGGTTGGGGTTTTCGCCATAACGACCATCAGCCGGACGACGCGAAGGTTGCACATAAGCGGCGCTCCACGGCTCGGGGCCGAGTGAACGCAAAAAGGTGGCGGGATGAAACGTACCGGCACCAACTTCCATATCCAGCGGTTGTTGAATGACGCAACCTTGTTGCGCCCAATAATTTTGTAAGGTCAGGATCAAACCCTGAAATGTACGGGTGTTGTCGTTACCAATCGCCACGGCGGTAAGCCTTTTTAGGGAAACTAAACAGAAGGGCGCAAAGTATACCGATACGCTGGCGCGCCGGATCAACAACACTAGGGAGAGGAAAAATGCCCGCTAAAATACGCTGCCATTGGTGTACCTCCGATGCGCTTTATAGGCGTTATCACGATGAAGAATGGGGGGTGCCGGAATACGACGATCGCGCGCTATTCGAATCGCTGTGTTTGGAAGGTCAACAAGCCGGCTTATCGTGGATCACGGTGCTTCGAAAGCGGCCACATTATCGTCATCTTTTTGCGGCATTCGAGGTGCAGAAAATCGCCCGCTTTAGCGACGACAAACTGGAAAAGTTTTTGCTCGACGAAGGCATCATCCGCAACCGTCTAAAGGTCTTCGGCATTCGCAAAAATGCGCGCGCGTTGCTTGAGCACTTTCCGCAACCACGACAATTCAGCGAATTTATCTGGTCGTTTGTCGATCACCAACCGCAACGGCGCAAGCCACGAAGCATGGAGGATATTGTCGCGACCACGAGCGAATCCGATGCCATGTCAAAGGCGTTAAAGAAAAGAGGCTTTACGTTTGTCGGTTCGACCATCTGTTACGCCTTCATGCAGGCGAACGGACTAGTGGATGACCACCTTGCGCAGTGTTGGAAAGCCGCTAAATAGCCACCTAGACATCTATAGCCCGTGTACCACGCGTCGTTGTCATTTAACTGCAACATAGATGACATACAATTGACACACTCGGGCTGTGCCTTCGGACATTTTGGGGTACAAAGGCGCGGCTCATTTAACACCTCTTTTATCCTCCATAAAGGTAGCGACCATGTTCGGAAACCTGATGCCGCGCGAAGGCAAATTCTTTGATTTATTTAACGCCCACGCCGCCCTTGTTGTTAACGGTGCCGCCGAGTTGCGCTCGTTGTTAGCCGATGTCGAAAGCGGATTAGACGGACGCGTTCGCAACGTCGAGTCCATCGAACGCCGTGCCGATGACATCACCCGAGAAACCATCAAGCTGTTGCACGAGACCTTTATCACCCCGCTCGATCGCGATCACATTCACCAATTGATCACCGGCATGGACACTATCCTCGATTTAATCGAAGACGTTGCACAATCCATTCATTTATACGACGTGCATAATTTAACGCCAGAATGTCAGAAACTCGGCGAGCTAATCGAGATCGGCGCGCATCGCGTGCAAGAAGCGGTGAAGTTACTGCCCAGCATGGACAACGCCTTAACCATTTTGAAATTGTGCGCTGACATCGATCGCATGGAAGGTGAAGCCGATAACGTCATGCGCGGCGGCATGGCAAAATTATTTCGCGAAGAAAACGACGCCAAACAATTAATCAAAATGAAAGCGGTATACGAATTGCTCGAAACCGCCACCGACAAATGCGCCGATGTTGCCAATGTGATCGAAGGCATTGTGCTCGAAAACGCCTAACCGCTTGCGCTGATACGGGATTACCGTCATGTCATTTGAAATTCTGGTTACCTTGTTGGTGCTCGCTTTAGCATTCGATTTTATGAATGGTTTTCATGATTCGGCTAACTCGATTGCCACCATCGTCTCGACGCGCGTGTTGCGTCCACACTGGGCCGTTTTCTGGGCGGCCTTTTTTAATTTTATCGCTTATGTATTTATTCCGCTCAAAGTCGCGGCCACCATTGGCAAAGGCATTGTTGATCCGAATATCGTCGATCAGTACGTTATTTTCGGTGCCTTAATGGGTGCAATTTTGTGGAATATCATCACATGGTATTACGGCATTCCGTCGTCGTCGTCACACGCGCTAGTCGGTGGTATGGCCGGTGCCGCGATCGCCAAAGGGGGTGTTGATACGTTGATTGCCGCCGGTTTCAATAAAACCGCGATCGCCATTATCTTGTCCCCGACACTGGGCTTTTTGTTGGGCGTGACGTTGATGATTGGCGCATCTTGGCTGTTTTTCCGCACCTCGCAACGGCGCGTCGACAAATGGTTTCGCCGTTTCCAGTTTATTTCGGCAAGCTATTACAGTTTGATGCACGGTGCCAATGACGCGCAAAAAACGATGGGCATCATCATGTTGTTATTGATTGCTTATGGCGCGGCGTCACCCGATTTCAAAGTCGAGGACATTCCACTTTGGGTCGTGTTGAGCTGCCAAGGTGCGATTGCGTTAGGCACGTTATTCGGCGGCTGGCGCATCGTTAAAACCATGGGCCAAAAAATTACTCACTTAAAACCGATCGGCGGCTTTTGTGCCGAAACCGGCGCCGCCTCGACACTGCTTATCGCGTCGTCGATGGGTGTTCCGGTATCTACTACCCACACCATCACCGGCGCGATTGTCGGCGTCGGTTCGGCGCAAAAATTCAACGCCGTACGCTGGGGTGTCGCCGGTAATATCGTGTGGGCATGGATATTGACCATTCCCGCCTCGGCATTTATCGCTGCCGTGTCATGGTATGTCGGACAACAATTGTTTTAATACCTATCGTTTATCCCGCCTTACAAGACGCCGGACGCTAACGCTCCGGCGTTTTTTTATCCGCTCGATTTCGTTTTGGCGGCGGATTTCGGCGTGACGCCCAGCGTATACGCCCTTATTGCCGCCAGGACGTGATGAATTCACAACCATACAAAGCATCTATACTTGCAGGGCGTTCGCGAGAGTCCTCCATGAGCCAAGAAAACGACGCCCACTATATTTTGCCGCAACAATTAACTATCGGCCTTTACATCTATCTGGATCTGGATTGGATGTCGCATCCGTTTTCGTTTTCGCATTTCCGCATTAAAAACGAAGAACAGATCGCGATCATCCGGCGTTTAGGCTTGAAAAAAATTCGCTATGACGCCAGCAAAAGTCAGGCACAGCCGTTACCAGTGAACAACGATGCACCGCCGCCACCACCACCGGCGGCCACCGAAGTATCGCCTGAATCAGTGGCCAAACAAGCGCGTATTGCCAAATTGAAAGAACGTCGTAGTGCGATTCAAAAATGTGAAAAACAGTATTTAAACGCGACCAAAGTCATCACGTCGATCACGCGTAATTTGATGTCGCAACCACAAGAAACCATCACCGCCGCCAATCAATTAAGCAGCGAGCTGGCTCAGTCGATGATGGCTGAAAAAGAAATCGCTATTCATTTAATGAATGATAAAGCCATGGGCGAAGACACCTATTATCACTCGCTCAATGTGTCGGTGTTGGCGATGATGTTAGGTCGTGAAGTAGGGCTTAATGCCAGTGAGTTGTCGCAATTAGGCATGGGCGCCATTTTTCACGATATCGGCAAAATGAAAGTGCCGCACAAAGTGTTAATCAAAGCCGACAATCCGAACAAAGCCGAGTTGGATTTTATTCACCAGCATGTCGCCTACGGCGTTGAAACCGGGCAGAAAGTCGGCCTCGAACCCGGTGTTATTCGTTTAATTGCCGAACATCATGAACAAGTCGATGGCAGTGGTTATCCGAAGGGTTTGAAAGAAGATCAGATCCATCGCTTGTCACGTATTTTATCGATCGTGAATCATTACGATAATTTATGTAATCCGATCAATATCATTAACGCCTTAACGCCACACGAAGCGTTAAGTTTGATGTATTCGAAACAGCGCGTGCGCTTCGATCAAAAAGTGCTTGGTACGTTTATTCACTGTCTCGGTGTTTATCCACCTGGCACATTGGTGATTTTGAATAACGAAATTCATGGCATGGTGATGTCGGTAAATCCCGCCAAACCGCTTAAACCCGGTGTGGTGATTTACGACGAATCGGTGCCAAAAGAAGAAGCCATCATCATCGATCTGATTGAAGACAGTGATTTTTCCATCACTAAGGCTTTGCGCCCAGCACAGCTGCCAGCGCACATTCACGCTTATTTAAGCCCACGCGCCCGCGCCACCTATTTTTTCGATGGCGCCCAATCCGGTGGCGGAAAATAACTCGTGTACGAACGCGCGCTACTCGATATCGCCGAACAGGCCTTGTTATTGGTAGAGGCCGACAGCTTAAAAATTGTGGCGTGCAATCGCGCTGCGCAACGCAGTTTCGGTTATAGCGAAGAACAATTTCTGCAATTACAGATCACCGATATCGAATGTGCGTTATCGGATTTTTTCTTTTGGCAGGAAGTGCAAAATGGTCATCGTCCGGAAATGTGGGCGGTTGAAGGGTTATACCGTTGTGTCGATGGCAGCGTCATTGCTGTCGAACGGCGATTTTCAACGCAGGAAATCGATCACCGTATTTATGTCGGTATCAGCGTTCGCGTGGTGCAAGAAGAAAAACAAATCAGTGAAGATTTAGAGCGCACCGCCGCCGTTTTACGCGCGACGTTCGAATCCACCAGTTACGGCATCGTGGTCACCGATCTCGATGATAATATCGTCAATTTGAATCGACGTTTCGGTGAAATATGGTGCATTCCCGCCGCCACGCTCGACAGCACCACGCCGCGCGAATTGATCCATCACATGATGCGTCGCATCAAAGATCCACAAATGGCGCGCGCGTGGTTGCAAGCGGTGGCCAGTGCGCGCGATTTTGAAACGATAGACGAACTCGCATTGCGTAACGGTCATGTCTTGAGCGTTCATTCACGACCGCAGATCGCACAAGGTCAAATCATTGGCCGCGTCTTTACCTTCGAAGACATTACCGAACAAGTGCAAGCCCAAATGGAATTGGAAACTGCACGCGAACAAGCCGAACGCGCTAATCGCGCCAAGTCGGAATTTTTGCGTCACATGAGTCACGAGTTGCGCACTCCGCTTAATTCGATTATCGGTTTCGCGCGGCTCGGCCAAGATCCGGATCAACCGCCACAGCGCGAACATTTCGACATGATCGTGCGCGCCGGTGAACATTTATTGAGTTTAATTAATGAAGTTCTAGACTTGGCGGCGGTCGAAGCGGGACGAATTCCACTGGCCTTTGTACCGGTACCATTGCACACCGTTTTACCGGATTGTCTGGCATTGATCGGTCCGCTATTACATCGTTATCAGGTGCAGTTAACACCGCTTACGTCGCTGCCGCCTTTATGGGTGCGCGCCGATCAAATGCGCTTACGTCAGATCGTGTTGAACTTATTGTCTAACGCGATTAAGTACAACCGGCCGAACGGACAGGTCAGCGTGCATTATGAGCATGAAGCGAATGTCGCGCGCATTTTTGTGCGCGATACCGGCATTGGAATTGCGCTGGCCGATCAAAAGATGTTGTTCGAAAATTTCTCTCGCGTCGGTACTAAACAAGGCGAGGTTGAAGGCACCGGTATTGGGCTTGCTTTTAGCCGTAAACTCGCCCGCTTAATGCAGGGCGATATTCAATTATGCAGCGAAGAAAATGTCGGCTCGTCGTTTTGTTTGGAATTGCCGCTTTCGGAAGCGCCGGTTGAGGTGGAAATATCGCCAACAAAAATTGATCAAACTCGAACCTGCACGGTGCTGTATATCGAAGACGATCCGTTGGGACGCAAGCTGGTGCAAGCGGCATTAAAAAAACACCCACAATTTACGTTATGGATGGCAGAAAACGGTGCCAGCGGTATCAATATGGCGCTGCAACATCAACCGGATGTGGTGTTAACCGATATGCATCTGGGCGATATGACCGGTTACGATGTGATGAAAAATTTGCGCGCACAAAGTGAATTTGCCCACAAACCGTTTGTGATGGTGAGTGCTGGTGTGATGAAAGATGAAGTGGAATCGGCATTACAGGCGGGCTTTACACGTTACTTAACTAAACCGGTGCATATGCCGACGTTAATTTCGACCTTATCTGAACTCAGTCGCAGCACCAGCGAATCGTAAAATGGAACAGGTGTTAAGTGGGCATGGCGGCATTTATAACCGCCATGCACTTGAAAAACCGCGTTAAACGTTAATTTTGATACGGTGTATTTTCGGCAAAATATTCATGGTTATCGGCATTATCGACCGCATTGGTCGGATTGCTAATCGCCAATGATTTTGCGCCCGATTGACCATAAACCCAATCATCGGTACCGGCCACGACATTGAAGTGACTCATTTCGTGAACCAAGGTGCCAGCTTTGGAATCAGTGCCGGTCGCCGGCGCACTCCAGAACGCTTTGCACACATAAATTTTGTACGGTTGGGTCGGATAAACATAGGCGTAATAGGTTTTCTTGCAGCCGCAATCCACCGTCACCGCTTTGTTTTCAAACGCATCTTTAATGGAAACGAAATGCGATTTCACCGTGTTGTAACGTGATGAGGTATAGCTGCCAAACCAGGTGGTGTAACGCGCGCCTTGATTATTGGCTTGCAAATAATTATTTGAGTTATTCGCATACGATGTTGCATTGGTCACCGCCGTCGCTACTTGTGATTGTTGCGTCGCCGTGCATTTGCTGTAAGCCAAACTAGCGGCGACCACCGGCGCATCCGGTGCTTTTAATTCCGAGATAACGCTTTTGCCACGATTGCCGGCCGCGATCCAGATAAAGGCGCTGTCTGAACGCAGTTCACCGACACCTTTTTCCGCCAGCGCCACCCCGGATTTATCAAACTGTCGCGAAAATAATTGCGCCGAATGAGTGCGGTATTCCACCGTATAACTGCCGCCTTCGGTCAAATCGTAAAGCGCCGACAATTCCACGGTTTTGCTGTATGACTTACCCGGTTTCAACACATAATAATCTTTCGCGGTCGGTGCCGGACGTTTGTAATGCGCGCCCAAATACGGCACTTCAATACCATCGCGTTTAATCGTGAATAGCTGCTCTTCGATTTCATCGAATGGTGTGTACCATTTTAATAACCGCTGCGGCACAGCCGTGTTATTAGTGAAGGTGACTTTGACCAACACATCTTCGTCACTGCGCAGTTGGGCCTTAGCGGCGCTCACGCTAACATTGATAGGACCGGCCAAACTGACACCCGTCAACAGGGTGCCAAGGGCCGCCAGTAATAGTTTTTTGAACCATGGTTTTTGCATGATTGAGATCTCCGTGAAGCGTTGATTGTTAGGTGTTAAGTGTTCCTGACTACTCTTACTTTATTATGGTTTTGCAGCTTCGCTAACAGGGTGGACGCATCCGTAAAATTTGTCAAAGCCGCATCCCTTAGCGTTGAACTTTTACGACACATTTAGCGCTTACTGGTCCGACATTATCTTGCCTTTACGGCTTGCGAACCGCACTGCAGCAATGGCTATACTTCGGTTGTTTGGAGTGTGACGATGAGCAACAAATACCGAGCGTTGGAGGCGCTGTATCCACGCGAGCAAGAATGGCGAGTGATCGAGTTAAAATTAAATGAAGCGCGACAATTTTTTAACACGCTGGATCCGTCGCCGTTTCACAAGCGCGAACTCGATGCCGAAGTGGCGCAATGGCTACTGGATGCAACACGCGATCTGGTCAAACAAAAGCACATCAAAATAGCGATCTATTTACCGCCCGGTGAACACCCCATTTCGCAAGATGAATTCGAACAAGCAATCCATCACTATTTTCGTTATCACGCCTTAAAACATCAGCAACGACTACGTCTTTTGATCCGTAACGGTCGTCATGCGCTGGTGGTCGGTTCCGGTTTTCTGGCCTTTTGCGCGGTGTTGGTAAATAACGTTTTACCTAAAGCGCATTCGCCGTTTGATTTTTGGCACACCAGCGTCAGCATTCTGGGCTGGGTGGCGATGTGGCGACCGATCGATATCTTTCTTTATGAGTGGTGGCCGATTCGACAGGACGAGAAAATTTGTCGCCGACTGGCCGACTTGCCGGTCGAGCTACGCGAACGACACGCCACGTCAAGCAGCAATATTAATTTCTCGACTCTCCCCTAAAACGGTGAAGCACAAGCGACCACACCGCACTAGTCTTGCCACTGACGCCCGCTAAACAGGTTGCCTGCTGTCATGAGTAATGTGGTTTTGTTTGATGATGAGGTGGTGCTGTCCGCACATCACCACGACACCGAGGAAACGGTTGCAACGCTCGCCCCACTTCACGGCTATTTATTGGCAAAAGATCATTATGGCCGCGACGAGTTGTGCGCCGATCTGGCGCAGCAAGGTCTTTTGCTGCACACACAATGGCAGGACACTTGTGCATTCGCGCTCGTTGAATTGGATGCGCGCTGGCCACAAACGCCTTTCGCCTGGCCTGACAACATCAAATTAGGACCGGTGGTTTTTTTTGGCGCGCGCGATTGTTGTTTGCAAGCCTATCAACAAGGCGGCTTCGATTTCGTGCTGCAATCGCCGGCCATCAGCGACGAATTGCCGGTGCGCATTCGTCACGCCGTCGAGGGCTTTGCGCAATTTCACGAACTTGATCAGCGTATGCGCAATTCGCAATCGGTCGCGATGCAGGCGATGAGCCTTAACGCCGAATTAGGCGCTATTTTGCATTGCCTCGAACAGTGTTTTAATTGCTGCGATATTGTCGAATTGTCTCACGCCACTTTTTCCTGTTTGCGCGATATGGGACTGTCATCGTGTATGTCGTTTTATTTATATCGACAAGTTAATTTTTATTCCGACGACGATAGCTTTAGGCCCATCGATCAACAAGTGATCACCCAAACACGCGGCAGCAAACGCATTGTCGATCACGAGCACTGTTCGCTTTATCACTATGAACATATTTCCGTTTTGATACGCGATATGCCGCTACATGATCCGGTGCGTTACGGCATTTTGAAAGATCATATTTGTTTATTGTTGAACGGCGTCGAAGCGCGCGCAGCGGCGATCGAAACCCAGTTAATCGCCGAGTCCCGAGCCAGACGCTCAGGAGCCACCGCGCGGGTTATTCAGGATATTATCGTCGACATGGATGCGCAAAAGCGTCGTTTTACCAATCACAGCAGCGATTTTCTCGAAACGCTATTGCTTGACTTACGTGCCGAATTTTCGCAATTGAGTTTGAGTGAAAAAGAAGAACGACGTTTAAATCAGTTAGTCGAACGAACCAGCACGCGAATGGCGGAATTATTTAAAGATTCGGAAGACGCCGATAAAACGTTTTGTCATATTTTGGCGAACTTGGCGACCACCCTGCGTCGATAGCTTCCTTGTTCGTGGCGTTTTAGAAACGCGCATTGATGCGGCTATTTCCCGTTTTCGCGACACTAAAAAAGGCGGCCTGAAGGCCTAATGTCAGTCAGTTAAGCAAATTGCTAGCGACATAAAAGCCAACCACCCCTAACCCCTCCTTGGAAAGGAGGGGGATCTAAAGCCCTCCCCTTAACAAGGGGAGGGTTGGGTGGGGTTGTTTTTGACTGCAAATAAGCTTAACTGACAGGCATTAGGCCTGAAGGCCGCCCTATGATCAAAACAATTTGGCGCTTAGTCGCCGTGTTTTTTCTATCACGCTATCAAGTTCAGCGCTTGATTCAAGGTCGCGCTTGGTCGCATCGCTTGTGAGGCTTTGGCAAAGTCGGCGTGGTAATAACCGCCGATGTCTTGCGGTTTGCCTTGCGCGGCGGTTAACTCGGCCAGAATTTTGGCTTCGTTCTCGCTCAAGGCTTTTGCCAACGGCGCAAAGGTGGCTTTCAAACCAGCATCGTCATTTTGCGCGGCCAGGGCATTGGCCCAGTACATCGCCAGATAAAAATGACTGCCGCGATTATCGAGCTGCCCCACTTTACGGGCCGGTGATTTGTCATTGTCGAGAATGCCGCCGTTGGCACTGTCCATGGTGGCCGCCAAGACTTTGGCTTTTTGGTTGCCGGTTTTGATCGCCAGATCTTCCAAGGACACCGCGATGGCTAAAAACTCGCCTAAGGAATCCCAGCGCAGATAGCCTTCTTCCAAAAACTGCTGCACGTGTTTGGGCGCTGAACCACCAGCCCCGGTTTCGAACAACCCGCCACCGGCCAGCAACGGCACGATCGACAGCATTTTGGCGCTGGTGCCAAGTTCGAGAATGGGGAATAGGTCGGTCAGGTAGTCGCGCAACACATTGCCGGTAACGGAGATGGTGTTCTGGCCGACTTTGACGCGTTTCAGGGTATAGCGAGTCGCTTCGACCGGCGACAGGATCTGGATATCGAGTCCATTGGTATCGTGGTCTTTGAGGTAAGCCTGAACTTTCTTGATCACTTCGCGATCATGGGCGCGGGCGCTGTCTAACCAGAAAATCGCGGGTTGGCCGGTGAGGCGGGCGCGAGTAACGGCTAATTTCACCCAATCTTTGACCGGCAGATCTTTGGTCTGGCACATACGGAAAATATCACCGACATCGACCGACTGACTCAATAGCGTTTGACCAGCGCTGTTGACGGCGCGGATCTGTCCTTTGGCGCTGGCAACAAACGTCTTGTCATGTGAACCATACTCCTCGGCAGCTTGCGCCATTAATCCGACGTTCGACACATTTCCCATCGTTTTTGGATCAAATGCACCATTTTCGATACAGAATTTGATGGTTTCATCGTAGACACCGGCGTAGCAACGGTCCGGGATCATGCACTTGGTGTCATGTTGCTTGCCATCGCGACCCCACATTTGGCCGGAAGTACGGATCATGGCTGGCATCGAGGCGTCGATGATCACGTCACTCGGTACATGCAAATTGGTAATGCCTTTGTCGGAGTCGACCATGGCAAGGGCCGGTTGGTTGACATAAATCGTCTCCAGATCGGCTTTGATCGCGGCTTGCTCGGCTTCGCTAAATTGTCCGAGTTTGGCGTATAAGTCACCGATGCCGTTTTTCGGATCGATACCGACGCGCGCAAACGCCGCCGCATGTCGGGTGAACAGGTCGGCGAAAAAGACGGTGACGGCGTGACCGAACATCACCGGATCGGAGTTTTTCATCATCGTGGCTTTCAAGTGCAAGGAAAGCAGCACACCTTTTTGCTTGGCGTCAGCCGTTTGTTCGGCATAAAACGCGCGCAGCGCCGCGACATTCATCACCGACGCATCCAGAATTTCGCCAGCTTGCAGTTTCAAACCGTCTTTTAATATCGTGGTTTTACCGTCGTCAGCGACGAACTCGATTTTCACAACATCGGACGCCGCCATGGTGAGCGATTGCTCACTTCCGTAGAAATCGCCTGCCTGCATAAACGACACATGAGTCTTGGAGTCTTTGCTCCAAGCACCCATGCTATGCGGGTGTTTTTGCGCATAAGTTTTTACCGGCGCGGCGACACGACGGTCAGAATTGCCTTCACGCAAAACCGGATTGACCGCGCTGCCCAGCACTTTGGCATAACGCGCCTTGATCGCTTTTTCGTCATCCGATTTTGCGTCAACCGGATAGCTGGGTACGTTATAGCCATGCGCTTGAAGTTCGGCGATCGCGGCGACAAGTTGCGGGATCGAGGCACTAATATTCGGTAATTTGATGATATTGGCTTCGGGTGTCTTGGCCAGTTCGCCCAGTTCGGCTAAATGATCGGCCTGTTTTTGCGCCGCACTTAAGTTGTCCGGAAATGCCGCCACGATGCGGCCTGCCAACGAGATATCCCGCGTCTCCACTTGCACACCGGCGGCCTTGGCGAATGCCTGCACAATTGGCAATAAAGAGTACGTCGCCAACGCGGGCGCTTCGTCAGTGATGGTGTATATGATGCGGGACATGAGAACTCCTTGCGGGATAAAAGGAAACGCCGCCTTAGGTGACGTGAATTCGCAACCACAGCGGCGTTAAACGTATGCTTTAGATTTTATCTGGGATTTTTAAAAACGTGGACTTTTATCGCCGAGAAATTGATTCGGCGACCGCCGCCCCTGCGTTAGCGAACTTCAGGGCGGCGGCGACGTTTTAGTGCGGTAAAGCGTTGACCAGATCTAACCAGACACTGCTGACATCTTTATCATAGTTATTGGGCGCTTCTTCGCGACGCGTCACCGCGCCGCCGTCCATCAGATCGTTAATAAAATGCCCGACGTTAACATTGTCGGTCTGGATCTCACTGCCGGTCCATTCGACGATGGTTGTACAGTGAGACTCGTTAACATTGCGATAATACGGAATGTAGTACGACAAGTTGCTGCGCGTGTTGTACTGCGCGATCATCTTTTGCACATCTTGATTCCACAACACACTGGTCTGTTCTTTTTGCGCCGGATCGGATTCATCCAGACCAAAAAAGCGTGCATAACTGTAAGCCGAGTAGTTGCCATCACGCTTGAACAAGGTGATCGCCAGTTGGTCATTAGGCCAACGGTCGGCTAGCGCGGTGTTAAGCTGGCCAAAGTCCACATTCAGTAAGTCCGGAAACTCGTTGGGAAACTCGGTTTGGTATTTGCTCAAGATGTAGTCGAGGTTCCATACGCCACGGATCTTGTCCTGCAACTGTTTCTGATTACTGTTGTAAGGAAAGATCGGGCCGGAATCGTTAAGTAAATAGCTCTTGGCCGGATTCAACGCCTTGCGAATGAAATGGTAGTTGATAAGTGAACCGGCACCGCCAGCGCTGCATCCGCTAACCAACATTTCCTTGGGGGCATTAAAATTCGCTTTCAGCCAATTCACCACCAACTCCATATTCTTAGCACCAACATGGCGATAGCTGATTGATTTGCTGGCATCGTTAGGATCAGTGTAAGTGGTCACTTGGTTTCCAGAGTAGACATCACCTGTACAATACGGAACGAACACTTTATTCCACGATGAGGTTTTAACGTTCTTGCCGCTAGGATGATTTTTTAAAATCACCGGCGAAATAATCGCATTAACGCTGCCACCGGCGACATTGGGGTCCAGAAACGCCCCCACATTCATATGATTGTCCGGAATTCCGTTAGGATTGGCGGCGCCGCGAATACCGGTTTGGCCGGTACACGACTCGTAATCCCAACACGCCCCTCCTGGCTCCAGATAAACGGTCAGGCGACGATTATTGCCGACCAAATAGTCGAGCAAAGAATTCGCTCGGTCGACAAAGATCTTGTACTGGGAACCGTCACCGCAATAGGCACCGGGTATCGGGACCACGGCATAGTCACCCCAGATCGCACCGGTAATATCATCAAGTAAGTTCGCGCTCGCCGCACCGGCAAAACTGCAGACGATAGCGGCGGCCAAAGTTGTACGCTTTTTCATTGCTCTTCTCTCCGTTATGAGTCACACCACAACGGCAAAAAGTCGCCACAAGATAAGCTTGTCGCCCTGCTGCCGTTGTATCGGGAACGGAAGTGGATGGAGCGCCGTCAATCAAAGGCCCACTTCCGACAACGGCGGCGCACAGCGGTACGATAGTACTATTTAGAACCCCAAGCGCAAGCTGTCAAATTTCAACTTCGGTCAAAAATGGGCGCTTACGAAGGCACTTAACATGATGTTTAAACATCCAAATTAGCGACGGCCAAGGCATTGGTTTCAATAAATTCGCGGCGGGGTTCAACCGCGT
>CAZYUS010000082.1:0-13620 GCA_964650615.1 uncultured Pseudomonadaceae bacterium
GCTTTTAATTCGTGAATGTCGATGTGTTCCATCAACGATTCTTTGGCCATTAACATGGCTTTTTCGGCGGTGCCGCCAATACCGATCCCCAGCATACCGGGCGGACACCATCCGGCCCCCATTTGCGGCACGGTTTTCAATACCCAATCAACGATCGAATCGTTGGGATTGAGCATGACAAATTTGGACTTGTTGTCAGAGCCACCACCTTTGGCAGCAATCTCGATTTCGACTTTGTTTCCCGGCACCAGTTGCACATGCGTCACCGCCGGCGTGTTGTCGCCGGTGTTTTTACGCGGACCAGCCGGATTGACGACGACCGATGCGCGCAATTTGTTTTCCGGCGCGTTGTAACCGATACGCACGCCCTCATTGACCATTTCTTCGACCGTCATATCACTGTCAAAACGCACATTCATGCCAATACGAACAAAGGCGCAAACGATACCGGTGTCTTGGCAGATCGGACGGTGACCTTCGGCCGACATCCGAGAATTGATCAAGATCTGCGCAATCGCATCCTTGGCGGCTTGGCTTTGCTCGGCCTCGTAGGCCTTGGCCATGGCGTCGATAAAATCTTGCGGATGGTAATACGAGATGTATTGCAGCGCGTCGGCCACGGATTGAATGAAATCCGCTTTACGAATGATGGTCATGCTAAAGCTAGCTCCTATCCGGAAAGGTAAAAAAACGGGATAACAATACTGCGTGAGTAAACGCCGCGCCGACGGAACATACCATCGGTTTCGGCGGCATTCAAACGTTTGTTTGAATCAGGTGTATGAATCGAAACAGCCCCCTGCGAAAGTTGGGTTTGGCAGCGGCGCCGATCGTTTCCGCCCACAGAAAAAAGGGGCCGTATGATACGCTTGCGCGCCTTTTCCGACCACGCGGTCAATCAATGCACAGTTACCCTCGCCTGCTCGCCGAACGTCCCTATTCCGGACGTGATCAAGTGTTGTCGATTTTTGCCAACATGGCGAACGCGCCCGGCGCGGTGTTGCTGGATGGCGGTTCTAACACCGCCAGTCGATTTGATTTATGCGCGGCGCTTCCGGTTACCGATCTGACACAGCAATGCGCCTCAAGCGCACCGTTCGACACGCTTCGTCAGGCTTGGCAGCACCATCATCGCGCGCAAACAAAACATTCATTACCGTTTTCAGGCGGACTCATTGCGGCCTTCTCTTATGATTTAGGACGCGCGCTCGCGCCACTGCCCCAAACCGCCCTCGCCGATTTGAGCGTGCCGGACATCATCGGCGGTATCTATTTATGGGCCGTCATCATCAATCACGAAACGTCACACTGCGGGTTATGGCAATTCGGCGAATTAAACGAAGACGTAAAAGAACAGGCGTTTGTATGGTTTAACGCAGAACGCCCCGTGTCTATGCCTGCTTTCGTATTAAACGGCGATTGGCAAGCGAACATGAACCGCGCGCAATACGGCACAAAATTTCGACGCGTAAAGGATTATTTGCTCGCGGGCGATTGTTATCAGATCAATCTGGCGCAACGCTTTTCCGCCCCATTTTCCGGTCATCCGTTTTCGGCGTATCGTCGTTTGAGCGGGGCCAACAAGGCGCCGTTCTCGGCATATATCAACGGTGGACACTGCCAGATCTTGTCGCTTTCGCCCGAACGCTTCATCGCCGTAAACAACCATCACGCCATCACCGAACCGATAAAAGGCACTCGTCCGCGCAGCAGCGATGCGGCAATCGATCGAGAACTAAAAAACGAATTACAGTTAAGTGAAAAAGATCGCGCCGAAAACGTGATGATTGTTGATTTGCTACGCAACGACTTTGGAAAAAATTGTGCGACCGGCAGCGTAAAAGTGCCGGAGCTTTTTGCTATTCGCACCTACCCGGCGGTTCATCATTTGGTGAGCACCATCACCGGAACGCTGGCGGACAATCGCGATGCCTTGCATTTGCTGGAGGGAGCGTTTCCCGGCGGATCGATTACCGGCGCGCCAAAGTTTCGTGCCATGCAGATCATCGAAGAACTGGAGCCGCATCGGCGCAGCAGTTATTGCGGCAGCATCGGCTATTATGATTTTAACCGCCGGATGGACAGCAACATCGCCATCCGTACCGTGGTGTGCGAAGCAAATCAGATCCATTGTTGGGCCGGCGGCGGTTTGGTCGCCGACTCCAACGAACAGATGGAATACGACGAAACGCTGCATAAAGTCAGCAAATTACTGCCACTTCTTAAAGCGATGCACGCGTGAATATTGTTTGCGATCACCATAACCTTATCTTGCATTACCGTCGCGCGATCACGCGCACGCCGTCGCTGCTCGACATCTGCGGCGCGCCGACTGGTTTACGTCACGCCGCCGTTTTAGTACCGGTGATCGAGCGCCATGGTGAGCTTTATGTGCTTTTTATCGAGCGCGCGACGCACTTAAGGCATCACGCCGGACAGATTGGATTTCCTGGTGGAGCGATCGAAAAAAATGACGCCTCGCCATTGGCGTGTGCCTTGCGCGAAGCCGAAGAAGAGATCGGCCTGCGTCCGAATAAAGTACAAATTTTAGGGCCGCTGCCGCCGCGCATCACGGCGATCAGCAGTTTTTATATTCAACCCTTTTTGGGAGTGGTACACGATTTTTATGCCGAACGATTGGACCGCAACGAAGTCAGCGCGGTGTTCGAAGCACCGTTGCGGTGGTTATTAGACCCCAAACACCATGAACAACAATCGGTGCAATGGCAAGGCGCGACGCGCCAGTTTTATCAAATCATGTACGACAACAAACGCATTTGGGGTGCTACTGCCGGTATGTTGGTGACATTGGCACATTTGTTAATGCCTGAACATTTTGAACACGCACCTATCGTTGATTAAAACCACCCACCTAGACTTGATCACGATTTCAAATTACGGTTTAATTCTTTTTTTAATCAGCGCCTACGCATTCTAAATTGTGTAGCGTTTTTTAATTAAACTGTATTGTCTTATTTCGACAGTAAACCAGTCAAAATTAGCGCAAGTTCTTCGTACCATTATCGCCACGTCACGTGTTGTCTTGTCATGTGTTCAACACCAAACGTATACCCGATATCCGGTCAAACTGGCGCATCAACACGGCAAGGAAATCACGGTGGCAATTTCAGCATTTGATATGTTTTCAATCGGCATTGGCCCGTCCAGTTCACACACGGTTGGCCCCATGCGTGCCGCGAAGCGATTCGTGCAACGATTAGTGGAAAATGGATTGCTCACGCAAACCGAAAAAGTAAAGGCCGAATTGTATGGTTCACTCGGCGCTACCGGAAAAGGACACGGCAGCGATAAAGCGGTGTTGCTAGGACTCGAAAACGAAACGCCTGATTCCGTTGATATCGACAGCGTAGAGGCTCGCATGGCAGCATTCGAAGCCAATCATGATCTCAATCTGGCCGGACAAAAACACATTCGATTTACCTACGATACTGATCTCGTCTTTTACAAACGTCAGACCTTACCCACACATCCTAATGGCATGAAGTTTTACGCCTTTGATGCGCAAGGCAATGAACTGCTGCAACGCACTTATTATTCGGTTGGCGGCGGTTTTATTGTCAGTGGTGATGTGAATCCCGATGATCCGATCGTCGAAGATAAAACGGCCTTAAAATATCCGTTTACGACCGGTGAACAACTGCTGGCGCACTGCAAACAACAAGGCATCAGTATTTCAACCTTGATGCTAGAAAATGAAAAATCGTGGCGCAGCGAAAACGACGTTCGTGGCGGATTATTGAAGATCTGGCACACGATGGAAGCGTGCGTAAAACGTGGTTGCGAAAAAGAAGGCATTTTGCCGGGTGGATTAAAAGTCAAACGTCGCGCGCCGAGTTTGGTGCGCAAATTAAAAGCGGAGCAAGGTAACTCCAACGATCCCCTGCACGTGATGGATTGGGTTGATCTGTATGCGCTGGCGGTTAACGAAGAAAACGCCGCTGGGGGTCGCGTAGTAACCGCACCGACTAACGGTGCCGCCGGCATCATTCCTGCCGTGGCGCATTACTATCGCGTGTTTTGTCAAAACGCCGATGAAGATGGCATCGTGCGCTATTTATTAACCGCAGCAGCGATCGGGATCTTGTACAAAATCAATGCCTCGATATCCGGTGCCGAAGTGGGTTGTCAGGGCGAAGTGGGCGTCGCGTGTTCAATGGCGGCCGGCGCACTGACCGAAGTCATGGGCGGCACACCAGAACAAGTTGAAAACGCCGCCGAAATCGCTATGGAACACAATCTCGGATTAACCTGCGACCCGGTTGGCGGATTGGTGCAAGTACCGTGTATCGAACGCAATGCGATGGCCTCGATAAAAGCGATTAACGCGTCGCGTCTCGCGCTGCGCGGCGATGGCTCGCATAAAGTATCATTAGATAAAGTGATTAAAACCATGCGTCAAACGGGTGCTGATATGAACAGCAAATACAAAGAAACCGCGCGCGGGGGGTTAGCGGTCAACATAATTGAATGCTAGCGTTCACAGCCCCTCTTTATTGAAAACGAAAAAGGAAGCGACATCGCTTCCTTTTTTTTACTCGAAAACCCCGCTTCGCCCTGTCAAGGCTTACTGCATTACTTCGTCAATGTTTCAACGGCTTTTATCAACGGAGCGGGATCAAGCGAAAACTTCACACCGATTTGCTTCACGCTTCCAGACGCCATTTTTTCGGCGGCTGGCGTCCAAATTAATTGTTTTATATCGAGATCATGCCAATACGAATTTTCAATTCGAGTACTGATGTACAGCGGATAATCGGTTTTATTCCAATCCATTTGACGGGCTTCATCGACACTTATTGGTGTAATCGTCAGATTTTTTGTGTGCAAAAATTGTTGCGCCACGGCCGGTGCCACCGGATCGTCACACACTAACGGCACGATCACGGGCGTCGGTGGCGCACGTAACGATTCGCGCTCGGGTGCGCGCGCAAATGTCGCACTGTTTTCTACCGGCAATACGATCACCATCGTGACGCCGGATTGTGCATCGGGAATCGCCCAAATTGCGCCGTGACTTTGCCAGATCAATCCCCCCGCCGGTCCGAGCCCCAGACCTTTTTTTGCCGTGAGTGTTTTGCTGGAATAATACGGCTGAAATAACAACGGACCGTGTTGCGGTTTTATCTGGCATTGGCTTTCATTCAGCAACAACCACAAATAACGCCCGGGATTTAATGCCAGCGAATTCGCCGGAGAAGAACTGATGTCAACCATTCCGCTTTCGGCATTGACAGTACCGCCTTGCTCTTTCAAAAAGATCAACACATCGTTGATGGCGCGCGAAATAAACGCCGGATCAAAATAAGCCGTTTGTTCGGGTACATTTTCGGACAAGACAATCGCCTGTTTTTGCAACTGCGCCAGAAGCAAAGATCGCCATTCCACCGCTTGCGGACGTAGCGCGCTACGTCCTGCACAGGCTAACAAATCGCGCGTAAAACTGACGGCTTGCTGACCAGATTCCAACACCGTTTGTAACTGACCGTATGCCATGTGTTCTGGCTTTACATCAAGCATTGCCAATTCGCAAAAACCCATCATGGCGGATAAATAGTTATTGCTACTGTGCACAATATTGCCGAGTAATTCGCTGTTATCGCTAACTGTTTTATCGCTAGACGGTAATGATGAAAAAATTACACTGGAGGAATGCGCTTGGCGATCGATGATAATGGCGTTGTTAAGTGTCCAGCGTCCACGCGCGAAACGTCGCACCACACACTGATCCTGTTTACCTTCGGCGATAACTGTTTTTAGCTGAAATAGATCGAACGGATGCAGCGATTGCTGCAAATGTTGTAAAACGTCGGTGTAATCGACTGACCACGCTGAATTGGTGTTCAGTAGCGCGCCTGACGCGTCAATGCGTACCGCCGGCAAGGCGAGATTATTTAACATATCATCCGTGACACAAGTGCGGTGGGTGGCGCGTAGAGTGCGCGAAACGGCGGTTTAATGCAACGGCAAGCTCTCGCTATTAATTAACTGTTGTAACTCATCTTGATGACGGCAGGCGACGGCTTTACTTAGCCATTCTGGTTTGAAATGGGGAGCCGTTAGTTGGGCGAACGAATGCGTGAATTTTCGCCAATATAAATCGCGACGAAATCCCAAATAAATATATCCCTCTGGCAAACCATCGTTATTGGAACTCACGCTTAAATCGGTGTCGGCAATACTATCGAAAGCGATGCTCGGTATCAGCCCTACGCCCCAATCGAGTCGAACATACGCTTTGATCACTTCGGGATCCGTGCTAACGACCGCCCAGCGCAAAGCATTTTTTTCTACCGGTAATTGCGCACGCAACACATCGGCCATGGCTTCGTCCGGCGCAAACACCAGCAGTGCGGGTGCGGTGCTCTTTTGACCTTTACTTTGTTTGTGCAGCCACGCGTAGCGCCAGCGTGAACAAGGAATAAAGACCGTGTCGTGATGTTGCGCACCTCGCATGGTCAACACCACATCGACTAAACCATCGCGCAACCAATCAACGAACTGACTCTCTTCGCCTTGATGAATTTCGATATTCACTTTGGGGTATTCACGGGCCAATTTTTCGAGGCGCGGCGGCAACAGATAGCGCGCCACTATCGGCGTCGCCCCAATGCGTAAAGTACCGGAATTCGGTTGCGAATATTCCTTGGCAATTTCTTTGATGCTTTGGGCATCGCGCAACATACGCGCGGCAACATCCAGCACTTGACGACCAGCCGGTGTAATGTCGGTTAAATGTTTGCCACTACGAGTAAAGATCTGCACACCCAGTTCATCTTCTAACAGGCGGATCTGTTTCGATACCCCTGGTTGCGAGGTGTACAGACTTTCGGCCGTCGCTGACACGTTTAACTCGTGGCGAGCCACTTCGTGGATATAGCGCAGTTGTTGTAGTTTCATCCCGACTCCTATGCCTAGCAAAGCATAGTCGGAGGTCTGAAAAGATCAAAAACAGCACGTTTGCCCGCTTAACGCGAATTGGTCACCCCATGTGGGACGTGAGCGGATGCGACCACGTCTTTGGCCGCGTCGATATGACCTTGTTGATCGTCGAAAAAGATGTCTGCTTCGAACGCACGCAAAAACGCCGCCTTACTGAGGCCACCCAGAAACAGTGCTTCATCGAGACGAATGCCCCAAGAACGCAGGGTGCGTATGACGCGTTCATGCGCGGGTGCCGAACGCGCCGTGATTAACGCCGTGCGGATCGGACAAGCGTTGCCATCATAATGTTGTTGCAACTGATGCAACGCGGCCAAAAATGACTTGAACGGCCCTCCCGACAGTGGCTTTTTGGCCGCATCGCGCTCGGATTGTTGGAAAGCCACCAACCCTTGACGCTGAAACACCTGCTCTGCTTCATCCGAAAACAGCACGGCGTCACCGTCAAAAGCGATGCGCAGCTGCGTAGTCGGATTGCTAATACCGGCTGGGGAAACGATGGTGGCAGCGGCCATACCCGCCGCGATCGCGCCCCGCACATCCTCACCGTTGGTCGACAAAAACAAGTGCGCACCGAACGCCTGTGCATAACGCCACGGGCTTTCGCCCGAGGTAAACGCGGCGCGAGAGATACACAACTGATGATGGTCAATAGAGTGAAACACACGCAATCCGGTGTCGGCGCTGTTGCGCGAAATTAAAATCACTTCAACCTTGGCCTCGCCAGCGGCGGGATTGAGATCGAGCAGTTTTTTAACCAAACCGAACGCCGGACCGGGTGCCAAAGGCTGGTCTTCGTGGGCGACCTGATAGTCGGCATAGGCGGCTACGCCTTCACGTTCAAACACAGTATGGCTATCGTGCAAATCGAATAACGCGCGCGACGAAATCGCCACCACCAACTTATTGGTGAAGTCTACAGGCATAAAAAACACCCTTTTAGGCAGAATTTGCTTTCGATTCTATACTGTGGACTAACACCCCGACGACAGAAGAAATATGGCAGTCAGTTATCTGGACAAAAGTTTCTTGGTCATTGATGACTTTCCCGAGTTTCGACGCTCGGTAAAAGGCTTGGTCCAGCAATTGGGGGCCATCGAAATCGAAATGGCTGGCACTGGCGAAGAAGCGCTTAACCTGTGCGCACGTAAACGCTTCGATATTATTTTGTCGGATTACAACCTTGGCGATGGCAAAGACGGGCAACAATTACTCGAAGAGTTGTATGTCAAAAACTTAATCAAACCGAGTTCGATTTTTGTCATGGTAACGGCCGAAAACACCACCGCAATGGTGATGGGAGCATTAGAACATCAACCCGATGCTTATCTCACCAAGCCATTCAATAAAGCGGCCTTACAACAACGACTGGATAAGTTGGTCGAAAAAAAAGAATCGACCAAAATCATCGACACCGCGCTAGAAAAAAAAGACTGGGAAAAAGTGATCGCGATCTGCGATCAAGAGATCGGTAGCGGCAGTAAAATTGCGCCTTATGCCCTACGCACCAAAGCGGAAACGTTAGAGAAATTAGGACGACTCGATAAAGCCATGGCAATTTACGCCGACGCCTGCAAAGAACGCCCGTTGCCGTGGGCGTTGATGGGTTTGGGCCGCGTATTGTTAGAACGCGGTGATACCGCTGCCGCTCGCGATCATTTTGAATCGGTCATTAAACAATTGCCGATGTTATTGGGCGCGCAAGACGGATTAGCCAAAGCGTTAACGCAACTCGGCGATAAAAAACGCGCGCTGCAAGTGCTTTCTGCCGCGACCAAAATTTCGCCCAAAGCGGCATTAAGACAGGCCACGTTGGGGCAGATAGCGTCGGAACAACAGGATTTCGATACCGCCAGCAAGGCGTATCGTGCGGCCGTCAATCAGGGACGGCATTCGGTGCATAAATCGGCCGAAAACTATTTGCAGTTGGCGTTTGTGTTGGGCAAAACCATGACCAGCAGTCACGTCGAAAACAAACGCATCGCCGAAGAAGCGCATCGTGTTTTGCATGAAGCCGATGAGTCGTACAAAGACAACAAACAAGTCGCGATGCGTTCCCTTTTACTGCAAGCAGATCTGCTCAATAAACAGAAAAAAACCGGTGAATCAACAGCCGCACTGACCGGTGCCAAAAAGCTGGCGAATGAGCTAAATGAGACGCTACCCCCTGAAATTGCATTACAGGTTGCGGCGCTATTTAAAGAAATGGATGCGCCCGAAGCCGCTCGTGATGTGTTAATCAAATGCATAGAATATTACGGCGACGATGCACGATTGCAAGAACGCGCGACGGAAATCGTTGGCGATATCAAAGCAGAAGCCGAATCCAATCGTGCCATTCAATTTAACGCCGAAGGTGTCGCCGCCTTCCAGCAAGAACGATTTGATGATGCGGTATTAAAGTTCCGTCGCGCGATAGCCTTAGCACCGCGCAATATCGGTATTGTATTGAACACCGTGCAAGTATTGCTGGAAGTAGCTAAACGCCAACATTATCCGGCTGAACTGTTGAATGAATGCAGCGAGTGTTTAGCGCGCGTTCAATCCATTTCAAGCGATGACAAACGCTTTGCGCGTTACAACGAATTGCTGCGGCAGACCAGCGAATACCAATCACGCCTTGCGGCGGCAAAAGGATAACCCATGGCTGACGTCCCGTTTCCCACCGTATTAGCCTCCACGGTGCACGATATGAAAAATTCACTCGGCATGTTGTTGCAATCGCTCGATGCGATTATGCAACGCGTGCCGGAAGAACAACGCAACGAAATGCGTGAACTTGGCGTACTGCAATATGAAGCCGCGCGCGTTAACACGACTTTGGTGCAATTATTGGCGTTGTACAAACTGGAACAAGATCAACTGCCCTTAAATATTGGTTATCACCCGATTCTCGATTGTGTCGAATCGATCACCGCGCAACACGCCGATCTGTTGTCAGTACGCCGCATTGAAATTGAATTTAACATCGACGACGAATTAAGTTGGTTTTTCGATTACGATCTGTGCGCATCCGTAATCAACAATGTGATCACCAATACCATCCGCTATACCAAAAACAAAATTTTAATTTCTGCGTGGGTCGAAGACGAACTACTTATCGTTGAGGTTGCAGACGATGGCCCGGGTTATCCACCTAATATGGTGGAACAAGCGGCAAACTATATGCTGGGCATCAATCACAGCACCGGCAGCACCGGTCTCGGTTTGTTCTTTGCCGGACAAGTGGCCGAACTGCACCAAAAGAATGGCCACAAGGGCCATATCGAACTGCATAATGCTCGGCGCTTGCCGGGCGGCGAGTTCCGGTTATATCTTCCGTAAACCTACACCACGGTGCCGAATGAGCCGCGAGGCTCGGGAGTTTCATCAACATGTCTATGACATTTATCGTTGTTGCCATTGTCCTGCTGTTATTGGTAGGCATCAGCGTCAGCAGCTATGTTCAGCACCGCGAGCAAGCAGCGGCCGAACGTCGGCACCGTATTGCCCATCACCGCGCTAACGTACGTGATGCACAAGAAATGCTGGACTTAGGCGCTAACCTTCCGTTTGAGGCGTCGGTACGCGATGTGTTGCTTGATTACATGGCCAATCATCTGGTGGCCATTCGCGATCTCGATCCGGCGACACCGGGGGTTGACGATTCGATTAATTACGTCGGGCAACAACGCCATAAACCCTTGCCACAAACCGAATTGAAACTGCCTACCCAAACCGAACAATTAACCGCGTTAAGAACGCAGTTGCATCGTGTCACCGAATTTGTTGCGCGTCTGCGCACCGATCGCCAGATTGACACCGCCAAAGCACAACAGGCATTTCAATATCTGGCCCGCCTGCGTTTACGCTGTGATGTCGAAGGTCACTTGAAACTGGCACAACTGGCCTTGATGAATCAGCAAATACCACTGGCCATGCAGTACGCTAAATATGCCTATGATCGCATGGTGCAAGAAAATATCAGCGACAGTTATGTGCAAGAACAAATGGCCAGTTGCGAGCGGATCACGCAAGAGATCCGCGTGGCCATGGCACAAGAAAATGGCGAGGCACCGGCAGAAATCGAAACCACCGAAGCACGTCCCGAAGTGGACAAACTGTTCGGTGAGAAGAAAAAGTGGTGAGTCAAAAACAAACGACAGAAGTCGTCATGCCGATCAATTAGAAGTTCTTTTAATCGTGGCGGGCAAAAGCCCGCCCTACTCTCACTCTCGCTTCGCCATCGGCCATTAAAGGCATTTTGCCCTTTATTTATGTTTGTGCGAGATGCTGCTCCAGCATTCGCGAAACGTCTTCAAACAAGATCTGATTTTCACGCGAAAGCGCCATTAAATGACGGTGAGCGAGCAACACTTGATGGGTGAAATCGCGTTCATCAAAAGGCAAGGCTTCAAGATTTTCCAGCCTATCGGGCGTGTATTCCGACTCCGATAGAATCGTAAATACCTTGTCGAAACTAACCGCCTTGAGCAAATTTAATAAATTGATATCGCGCACTAAAACCGTTGGCCGTTTGTCATGCGCGCGTCGCGTGTGAACGGCGATCTGAGCAATGACACCTAAGGCGGTGCTGTCCATTGACGCTGTATCCAATAGATCGATGACGACACGAGGCTTTTCCGGCGTTGAGAAAATTTTCTGGATAAATCGGTCAACTGCGATACACACCTGAAAACGGATATCGCCGATAAATTTGATGAAATACGTACCGTCACAAACCGCATACGAAACCCGGGCTTCATTTTTCATTTTTTTGCCTTTGTATTTGAAATAACGCGATATCGTCAGGCGGCATACCCGGTAACCGTGCACGCACACGATCAACCAGTACGTCCAGATCCAGCGTATCGCTGTCCACTAAATCATGTAACAGTTCTTCTTTTTTGGCGGCACCACTTAATGCCATGACTTCCAGTACGCCGTCCGACACCAGCAACAATCGAAAACAATCACTCAATGCTATTTGATGTGAACTGTAACTGGCCCATTCAAATAAGCCAACCGGAAAACTACCTTCGCCTAAAAATGCCCGTTTTTGGTTTTGTAATAACAAGGGGCGCGGATAATGACCGGCGTTGGCGTAATGCAATTGCCCCTGCTCGCGATCGATAACGCCATAAAATAGCGTCAGGTATTTGCCGAGATTGGAACTTAATATCTCATGATTCAAATAACATAAAATTTTATCCGGAGATAAAATCATACAATCGTCTTGCTTGCGGTATTGGCGCAGCGGTTGATTAAAGAGACTCTTTAACATCATGGTGACAAACGCCGAAGCGGCACCATGTCCAGACACATCGGCAATGTAAAATCCCAAATAACGTGCATCAATTTCGAAGTAATCGAGAAAGTCGCCGCTTAAGTAAAGTGACGGGATAATCGCGTGGGAGAAATGATAATCGCCGAATTGCGCGTGAGGTTCAGGCAGCAGCTGTAATTGTGCTTGACGCCCTGCTTCATGATCTTGGCGTAACAGATCAAGGTTATTTTGTAACTCGCCGTTGGCTTCTTCTAACTCGGTTTTATACTGCTGGTTTTCCAACTCCAATTCATTTTTGTGCAGCGCCGATTGAATGGCGTGTTGCAACACGGCTAAATCGACAATGGGCTTGACCAGATAATCCACCGCGCCCAAACGCAACGCTTCCACCACATCCGCAATCATCCCAGCACCCGACACCACAATCACTGGCGTGTTAGGCGAATCACGAGTAATGGCTTCGAGTACGCGCAAGCCATCCATATCGGGCATACGTAAATCGCAAACCACCAGATCGGGGCGGCTTTTGCTGAACTGCTGTAAACCCGATTTAGCCGATTCGGCAGACAGTACGTCGTAGCCTAAATCTTCCAAAAAAACGCACATACTATTACGCACGCCTGCGTCGTCGTCGATGACGAGCAGCCGTTTTACACTGACCGATTTTTTTGCTACTGCCATTTTTGTTGCGCTCACAGCAATTCGACTTTTCAAGCGTATTGAAACGGTCGCGATCTATAGCACAGCGACAGTTCAATTGCAGCGATCAAGCCCTATTTTGGGTGGTGTTGCATGAAGATTTCTTATTCCAATTTGTTAGATCTCAACAAATTGACGAAAACCAATTAAGTACCTACCATCTGTAGTGCTTTCGCATCAAAGCTTCTGCTTTTGCTCGTGCGGTACGGCATTCGCGGAAGTCTTTATCGGAGGGACCATGCTCCTCGCAGAACGTAACTATGCAGAAAAAAGAGACTTCATTCGAATGTTTGTGGATGCACGAGTCGAAGTCACTGACGTGGAATCTGGCATCACTCATCAGGGTGAAGCGCAAAACTTAAGCGGCCGTGGTTTGGCTTTCGCCTCGGAGTTCGAACCGAACGTCGGTTCGGTGCTTCGTGTCACCGTCTCTTCTCGTCAATCACGCTTGCCACCCTTGCATGCCGAATTTCAAGTGGTGAGGGTGATTCCCATCGGCGATGGACGATTCGAGATTGCCGGTGAGTTAAGCAACGTGAGTTAAACAAAAAAGGCGACTAGTTAAGTCGCCTTTTTTATCGTCTCGCCGTTTTAAGGTTCGTCACCCCGTTCGGCTGGTGCGGGTGTTTGCTGCGTAGCCGCATCAACGCTGTCACCACATTCGTCGTACTCGGGATCGCAATCTTCTTCAGCGA
>CAZYUS010000083.1:0-13576 GCA_964650615.1 uncultured Pseudomonadaceae bacterium
GACCTCCGACATACGAACGGCGCTGGCGGACGTACGTCCAGAATGTTCGTTGATGGCCGCGACGTTTTGCACGATGACATTTGCGACACGTTGCTGTTGTTCGGTGGCTTCGGCTATGCGCATATTCATGCTGGAAATATTGGTCACGGTACGCGTGATCGCATCGAGACTGCTGCCCGCAGCGCCGCTATTGGCGACACTGGTCTCCGCTTGTTTAGTACCTTTATTCATCACATCAACCGCGCTGCGTGCGGCGTTTTGCAATCGCTCAATCATGCCTTGAATTTCAGCGGTGGATTGCTGCGTACGCGAAGCCATCGTGCGCACTTCATCGGCAACCACCGCAATCCCGCGGCCTTGTTCTCCGGCCCGCGCCGCTTCAATGGCAGCATTTAATGCCAATAAATTAGTTTGTTCAGCGATGCCTTTGATGACATCCAGCACCATACCGACCGAGGCACTGTCAGCATCCAATTGCCGAATGACTTCACCGGCTGAACGCACATCGCGCGCCAAATGTTCGATTTGCACCACGGTTTCCTGTACCACGCGTAATCCGGCTTTCGCTTGCTCGTCGGCTTCGCGCGCACTTGCAGCCGCTTCTGCCGCACTGTGTGCAACGGCCTGCACACTGGAGCTCATTTCTTGCACTGACTCGCTTACTTGTTTACCGCCTTGCTGCTGTTTATCCACTTGCCCGCGCGTTTCTTCAGTAACGGCATTTAATTTTTTCGCCAACGACGCCAGCGGCAATGCGGTTTCAACGACCTCACCAATAATGCGTTGCAATTTGGCGACAAAAGAATTGAAATTTTCTACCAGCTCACCGATCTCGTCTTCGGATTCTTTATTGATGCGACGACGTAAATCGCCATTACCTTGCGCGATATCTTTCAAAGATTCGACGACGTTGTTTATGTTGCGAGTAAGTGACGAGGCGATGGTTAGACCGACGGCAAACAATATAGCAATGGTTAACACACCAATGCCGACACCAAAAATAACCGTGTTATGCGCTTTTTCATTGGCATTTTTGATGGCGTTAGTGAATTCTAGTTTCTGTTCATCGCGAAAATCGCTGAGTGACTTCTCGGTTTTATTGTATTGTTCAGTCATAGTATTAATTTGCGATTCCATGCTGGAAAAATCGGCAGTACCTTTCAGCATTTTTTCGCTTAAGCCGATGGACGTGTTGAGATAGGCCTCTAAGTTACGGTCAATGCTGCTTGCGCTTTCCATCAGGTCTTTGTCGAACTCAATCATGGATTTAACGTCGGCGCGCAAATCGCTGGCGTTTTTTTCCACCGCTTCCAGTGCGTCGATTTCTCCGGCGGATACGGCGGATTGCAATCCCGCACGCACCTGCCGCAACGCCACGATATTTTTTTCGGCCAATTGCAAAACCGGAAACTGCACATCACGCGCGCGTTCCAGCAAGGCCGAATTGTTGACGGCAGAAAGATAGGTAGAGGACAAATAGATGACAAAACCTACCGTTCCGGCGATGGGAACCAGCAGCACTTTGCCTTTGATGGACAACGTGTTTAATAAATTCATGGTGTACGACACCCTCTACAGTCTTGTCATGCGCCGTGCGCCTGCACGGTCCTCTGCACAAAAGTGTAGAACGGGTTGTCATAAATGCCAGTAAATCGTCGTTTTATCAGTGAATTACCAAAGGTGCGGCTTACGTTCCTCCATATTTCACGCACGAAATAGGCAATTCTGAAGGAAGGGCGATTCGTGAATCGCCCCTACGCGGCAAGGACAGTTAGTAAAGGGGCTAAATGAAGAAATATCGGCAAATAGTTGCCGCGTTAATCTTAAGTATGGCGAGACGTTTAGGTGACCTAAATTCATGCTCCCTTTATTTGAGCCTTAGCTATTGGGCATAAACGGATTTTTGCCATCAACCGCCAGCATGTTTTCAATCACGGCGGCGTTGTAGAACAGTTCGATTTTTTGGAAGCGCTCGCCCTTTACTTTGGCCCACAGTGCAACGCGCACATCACCTATCGGTTCGAAAAACGTTTTGTAATCCAACAGCACGCAAACCTCATCGCCATCGACGAGGATCCGCCTTGTGGCGATATCTTTTTGGATCGAACCCATACCAAACAAAAAGGCGATGAAATCGTCGGGATTGGTGTAGTGCATATTGGGGCCAACGTATTCGAAATCGCGGTCAGCAAGCAACGCGCGCGCGCGCTTGAAATCTTGCGATTCAATGGCTTCGATATAGGCATTAATTAACTGCTTGGGATTCATTACGGGCAACCTTACGTTTTAATTAATTTTATTATACGGTTTACATTTTTAACGCAAACGGTGCAAAACGACTACCGTAACACGATGAAAAAAGGCCGGAAAAACCGGCCTTTTTTACCTATTGCCGTTATTACAATATATTAACCGGCGATCATGTTACGCAATACGTATTGCAAAATGCCACCGTTCTTGTAGTACTCGACTTCGTTCGCGGTGTCGATGCGGCACAGCACGGTAATCGTTTGCTTACTGCCATCTTTACGGAGGATATCAACGTTTAAGGTTTGACGCGGCTTAATACCGGCCTCTAAGCCCGACACGTTAATGGTTTCATCGCCTTTCAATCCCAATGAAGCGATGGTGTCGCTACCTTGGAACTGCAGCGGCAGTACGCCCATACCGACTAAATTCGAACGGTGAATACGCTCAAAACTTTCGGCCACAACCGCTTTAACGCCTAGCAACTTAGTACCTTTGGCCGCCCAATCACGTGATGACCCGGTGCCGTATTCTTTGCCGGCAAAAATCACCAGCGGCGTGCCGCTGTTGATGTATTGCATCGCCGCATCATAAATCGACACTTTTTCGCCAGTCGGCTGATAAATCGTGTTGCCGCCTTCTTCGCCACCCAGCATCAAGTTCTTGATGCGGATGTTGGCAAACGTGCCGCGCATCATTACTTCGTGATTACCGCGACGCGCGCCGTAGGAGTTGAAATCCACTTTCTCGACGCCCAAGCCTTGCAAGTATTTACCAGCTGGAGCGCTTGCCTTGATATCTCCGGCGGGCGAAATATGGTCGGTGGTGATCGAGTCACCGAACAGTGCTAATACACTGGCCGCCTTGATGTCTTGCACAGCACCAACCGGCTTGCCCAATTCGGCGAAAAACGGCGGGTTTTGCACATAAGTCGATTTACCGTTCCAGTTATAGGTCTGGCCTTCTCCGACTTTAATCGCTTGCCAATGGTTATCACCGGCAAACACGTCGGCATAACGCGCGTTAAACATTTTGTTATCAACCAAACGCACGGCGGCGGCCACTTCGGCATTGCTCGGCCAGATGTCTTTCAAATACACATCGTTGCCGTTTTTATCTTGTCCAACCGGCTCGGTGCTTAAGTCGATGCGAGTGGTGCCAGCTATGGCATAGGCCACGACCAGCGGCGGCGAGGCCAAGTAGTTGGCTTTCACCAGCGCATGAACACGACCTTCGAAGTTGCGGTTGCCCGATAACACGGCCGAGACCACGAGGTCGCCATCGGTGATAGCCTTTGACAAGTTATCGGCGATGGGGCCGGAGTTACCAATACAGGTGGTGCACCCGTAACCGGCTAAATTAAAGCCCAGCGCGTCCAGATAGGACTGCAAACCGGCCTTAGCCAAATAATCCGTCACCACTTTGGAACCCGGTGCCAACGATGATTTGACCCACGGTTTGCGGCTCAAACCTTTTTCGACCGCACGTTTAGCCACCAAACCGGCCGCCATCAATACATAAGGATTGGAGGTGTTGGTACAGGAGGTAATCGCGGCAATCACGACATCACCGTGCTTCAAGTCGTGGTTAGCGCCTTCGACCTTGACCGCTTTGTCTTTCTCGGACGCTTTATTGCTGGTTTCGAGTAGCAAATCAAAACCTTGACCTAATTTATCCATCGCCACGCGATCTTGCGGACGTTTCGGACCCGCCAATGAAGGCACCACCGTGCTTAAATCCAAACTCAAGGTACTGGTGAACACTGGCTCCGGCGAGCTGGCATCGCGCCACATACCTTGCGCTTTGCAATAAGCTTCAACCAAGGCGCAGGTTTGTTCTTCACGACCTGACACACGCATAAAGTTAATGGTTTCGGCGTCGATTGGAAAAAAGCCGCAGGTCGCACCGTATTCCGGTGCCATATTGGCCAAGGTCGCCCGATCGGCCAGCGGCAGATTGTCGAGACCAGGACCGTAAAATTCGACGAATTTGTTTACGACACCGTGTTTACGCAGCATTTGCGTCACGGTTAATACGATATCGGTTGCGGTGATGCCTTCTTTGGCTTTGCCTTCGATACGGAAGCCCACCACTTCAGGGATCAACATCGACACCGGCTGCCCCAACATGGCCGCTTCAGCCTCGATACCCCCAACACCCCAACCTAAAACGCCCAAACCGTTAATCATGGTGGTATGCGAGTCGGTACCGACGCAGGTATCAGGGTAAGCCACGGTCTTGCCGCCAACGTCAGCTGTCCACACCGCTTGCGCTAAATACTCCAAATTGACTTGATGGCAAATGCCGGTACCCGGAGGAACCACGCGGAAGTTGTTGAAGGCCTTCTGGCCCCAACGCAGAAATTCGTAACGTTCACCATTACGTTGATATTCGATGTCGACGTTTTGTTCAAATGCCGACGCGGTACCGAATTTATCGATCATCACCGAGTGGTCGATGACCAAATCGACCGGCACCAATGGATTGATCTTGTTAGTGTCCTTGCCCATCTTGGCCACCGCGTCGCGCATGGCCGCCAAATCGACCACTGCCGGCACGCCGGTAAAATCCTGCATCAATACCCGCGCTGGGCGGTATTGGATCTCGCGATCGGAAACACGCGTTTCGAGCCACGCCTTAATCGCTTTGATGTCATCAACCTCGACGGTCACGCCGTCTTCAAAACGCAGCAAGTTTTCGAGCAATACCTTGAGCGAAAACGGTAAGCGCGCAACATCACCCAAACCGGCTTTTTCTGCCTCGGGGATGCTGAAGTAGTCGTAGCTTTTTCCATTGACGTTTAACGTGCGGCGCGTTTTAAGCGTATCTTGACCAACCGATGACACGGGGGCTCTCCTCGTCTGTATTAAACTTGATATCCGTTCATAAGAACGGCTGGACCCTTTGGCCCTGTTCTTGTGCTTCGTATTGCGCGAAGCCGCTAGATTATAGCACGCGTCGAGCAGGCTTCGGATTGATCCTGTAGAATCCGCGCCCCTAAACTTTAGTGCCAATTTTGAGCGAGTACCCGCCATGGAATTTTCGCCGCTGACCGCGATCTCTTCTGTTGATGGCCGTTATGCCAGCAAAACCGAACGCCTCCGTCCGATTTTTTCCGAGTACGGTCTAATCAGATATCGCGTTATCGTCGAAGTGCGTTGGTTGCAGGCACTCGCCGCCGAAAAAGGCATTGTCGAAGTACCGGCGTTTTCACCGCAAGCCAGTGCGTTATTGGATGAAATCGCCCGTTCGTTTTCCTTAAGCGACGCGATGCGGGTAAAAGAAATCGAACGCACAACCAATCATGATGTAAAAGCGGTCGAGTATTTATTAAAAGAAAAAATTGCCAACAATGGCGAACTCGCCAAGGTGAGCGAGTTCATTCATTTTGCCTGCACATCCGAAGATATTAACAACCTATCTTACGCCTTGATGTTGAACGATGCGCGCAGCGAAATTGTATTGCCGATGATGGATCGTTTAATCGGTTCAATTCGTGATTTAGCGCACCGTTATGCCGATGTTCCGCTGTTATCCCGCACCCACGGTCAACCGGCTTCGCCCTCAACATTAGGCAAAGAAATGGCCAATGTGGTCGCGCGTTTGCAACGTCAACGCCAACAATTCGCTAACGTTGAAATTATGGGCAAAATAAATGGCGCGGTTGGTAATTACAACGCTCATTTTGCGGCCTATCCGGAGGTCGATTGGCCGCATTTCGCGGCTCAGTTTGTCACGCAGCTCGGCGTGCAATGGAACCCGTACACCACGCAAATCGAACCACACGATTGGAATGCCGAGTATTTTCACGCCATCATGCGATTCAACACGATACTGCTCGATTTTAATCGCGATGTATGGGGCTATATCGCACTTGGCCATTTCAAACAAAAAACCGTTGCGGGTGAAATTGGTTCGTCCACCATGCCCCACAAAGTCAACCCGATTGATTTCGAAAACTCTGAAGGCAATCTCGGTGTCGCCAACGCGCTATTTGATCATCTGGCATCGAAATTACCAGTATCGCGTTGGCAACGTGATTTAACCGATTCTACCGTGCTGCGCACCATCGGCACTGCGGTTGGCCATACGTTGATCGCGTACGAATCGAGCCTCAAAGGCATCGGCAAACTCGAAGTCAACGAAACAAACTTGCGTGATGAATTAAACGATAACTGGGAAGTGCTCGGCGAAGCTATCCAAACCGTGATGCGGCGCTACAACGTCGAAAAACCGTATGAAAAATTGAAAGAACTCACACGCGGTAAAAAAGTTGACGCCGCCGGTATGCAAGCGTTTATCGAATCATTGGACATTCCGGCCAACGAAAAAGCGCGCTTGAAACGGATGACGCCCGCCAATTACATCGGCAACGGCAACGAGCAAGCTCGCGCCATTTAAATAAGAGAGCTGGTATTCGTTTACCCTCCATCTTTTGTTGCGCGGGCTTTAGCCCGCCAACATGGCGGCCGGAAGGCCGCCTGACATCGCGCCGACATCCCCCACCTTCTCTGCCCATAAATTGCGCAATTTAAGTTTGACTTAAGTTAGCCTGCGTAATCTATTCAGCCACACGGTTCTTTCGCGGTTTCTTCAACGTGACCGCTGCATGAACGTTTCCCTCGTTTTACATGCGCAAACATGCGGCTGTCATCCTTATACGCAAAAATGATTACGACACTGTTGCGATTGGTTTCGACACCGGTGCGCACGCTGGTGTTTGTCGCTGGCGTTTTATTTGTTGCCGCACACGGATCGTACTGGTCCTTTTTTGCTTCTTGGATTCCAATGAAATCGTTCGGCTTTTGGTTTGGCATGGGCGCATTTCTTTTTTCGCTTATTTTGCTGGCCCTCAATGCCTTAGCATTGCCATTTTTATGGCGCCCAGTCCTGATGATCTTGCTGTGGTTAGGCGCCCTTTGCGCCTACTTCATGGACGTATACGGCATCCGCATCGACATCGACATGATCACCAACCTCGTCGAGACCGACCAAAAGGAAGCCGCCGAACTTTTCACATTAAGACTTCTTTTTTATTTGATCGCGATCGGAGCATTACCGTCACTACTCGTGTGGAAGGCACAATGGCCAAAAATATCGTGGCAGAAAAATTTGTCACAGCGACTTTTTCTCGCATTCATTGCCATATCGACGCTGATGGCCAGCGTTTCGATTTGTTATAAAGATTTCGCGCTATTCGGTCGCGAGCACAAAGCAATACGGCAATTGATCAATCCGTTTTACCCGATTTATTCCGCCTCACAATACCTGCTGCTCCGTAGCATTAAAGCCAATGAACGACACGTTATTGCCGCCGATGCAACGCAAAAAAAATCCAACATTAACGATTATAAACCTCGTGTTGTGATTTTGGTTGTCGGTGAAACCGCACGTGCGGAGCAATTTGGCCTTAACGGTTATGCGCGTAACACCACACCCGAATTGAGCAAGGAAGCTGATCTGGTTAACTTCCGTAACGTATGGTCATGCGGAACGTCGACGGCATCGTCGCTGCCCTGTATGTTTTCAAACTTGGGATTTCAGCATTTCTCGATCGATTCCGCGCGCGCTCAGGATTCGATTTTGGATGTATTACATCGCGCCGGCATAAGTGTTTTGTGGCGCGATAATAACTCAGGCTGCAAAGGCGTTTGCGAACGTATTGGTATCGACGACGTTACCACTCGCCACGATCCACGCTATTGCACCGGTAATGAATGTTTCGACGAAATTTTGCTCGATCAATTACCTGAAAAACTGCGTGCCATTACCCATGACACATTAATTGTGTTGCATCAAAAAGGCTCGCATGGACCGGCGTATTTCAAGCGCACGCCCGCTTCGGCGAAATGGTTTAAACCAGAATGCACTGACGTCAACGTACAAAACTGCGATCGCCAAAGTATCGTCAACGCCTATGACAACACCATTGCTTATACTGACCATGTTCTTTCAAGTGCCATTGCGATACTCAAAGCGCAAAGCGACCATCTTGCTTCTGCAATGTTTTACGTCTCCGATCACGGCGAATCGCTGGGCGAAAACGGGATTTATTTACACGGGTTTCCGTACGCCTTAGCCCCCGACACACAAACCCATATTCCGATGATCGCATGGCTATCGCCGACGTTCTTGCAGGTGAATCACCTCAGCCTGCCGTGCCTTCAAGCCAGTACCAACGAAAAATTATCGCACGATAATCTTTATCACAGTCTGCTTGGGTTGTTTGACGTCGCTACGCAAACTTATGACCGGAAACTGGATCTGTTTTCTCATTGCCAAGCGTAGTACCGATGCCCACTCAACTCAGGAACTTCGCGCGGACGATCTTGCCGTCGCCATGAGGCGAGCTAACGCCCTCGCCGACCTGCTTGATGAAACGAGCAGTTCTGAATCGCTCAAGTTCTTATGCGATGTTGATTCTATTGATAAAAAAGGCTTAAAAACCGGACCAAAGCATTTGCATTTTTGGTCGCCCTGACTACGCTCGATACAGAGGGGCGTTTTCCTTCTAGTGCCGTCTATGCGTAGAAAACGCGATGCCACCGGATAGCGCCCCCTTGTTGCCTATCGGAGACCGCAACGAATGCCCAGTTCCTACCGAATTCTTCGCGTGCAGTGGAACGAACATGGCGCTTTATGCGCATCGGTTCGCGAAAAGGTATTCGTCTATGAAATGCGCTTCAGTCCCTTTGCCGACCAAGACGGTCGCGACAATGGCTGCCTCCATGTGTTGGCGGTCAGCAGCGAAGGCGATGCGATTGGCACCGGCCGCATCGATCGTGACGGTAAAATCAGCCGTATTGCCGTGTTAATGCCATGGCGCGAGCAAGGGGTTGGTTCGGCGGTTTTGAACGAACTCATCAGCGTTGCGCGCGACCAACAACTGCATCAGGTGTCGTTGGCGGCACCGACGTTCGCACTCGATTTTTATCGCTGTAATCAATTCGAGATCGCTGGCGGCGTCTATATGGACGAAGGCATTCCCCATCAACGTATGGTGCTTAGTTTGCCGACCAATGATTTTCTCGGCGGTAGCTTTGATGCTGGGCTAGCACACGTCAGCTAATTGTTTTACCGTAAACGCATACTCCGCGTATTACGACCATCAATGAACAATTCCGATTTATCTTCGCCGCTTCCTCACGCCACAATCGGTGTTGGTGACGTTCGGTTGAGCTTGCACAACATCAACCAAATTAAACAGGCGGCGCTTACTTTGTTTTCACAAGGCAAACGCAATGCGTTTATTTATAGCCACGATCTTGAACCACGAATTCTGGATGATGTGCGTATCGCACGAGCCGTTTCCGAACTGGCGCGCTACAGTCGCTATTCGCGTATCGAAGTGTTGTTGTCTGATGTTGATGACGTAATGGCGCGTGGCCACCGCTGGTTGGAATTATTTCAACGATTGTCGAGCAAAATCGAAGTGCGTGTGATCCACGATGATTACCAACATATTCCGTTCGCTTTTAGCATCGTCGATGAATGCGCTTTGCTTTATCGCAGCAACACTGCCGAATATGAAGGCAGTGTGCATTTCAACGACAGGCATGCCTGCGCACAGAAACTGATTTACTTTCGCGAAGTGTGGGACATGAGCCGCGCCGCTTCCGAATTACGACGATTATTTTTATGATACGAATACTTTTTTTACTCTTACTTTGCACCGCGAGCATTGCAAGCGACAATCGTCTGCGTATCGTCGAATTGCAGCACTCGTTTGCCGATAGGATAGTGGTCATCATCAAGCCGCATCTTTCTGCAACAACCGGAATCAGTGCAAGCGATAATAAGTTATTATTGAACATTAGCGATGAAGAATTTGCCCGCATCGAACCCATCATCAAGCAACTGGACGTCGCGCCCATACGATTAATGATTAGCGTGCGACAACGTAATAATGATGATCGTGACGAAAATACGACAACAACCAACGTCATTATCAACAATAAAAAAAGTGAAATAGCCATAGCAGGACGATACCAAACAGAGCGTGACGAAAGTCATTCTTGGCAACGCGTACAGACGATTGATGGGGCGGCGGCGTTTTTACAGACCGGTTATGACATTCCGACGATCACCGCACATTATTCGCCCTTTTCCGGAGCCATCACCGTCGGTTCAACATACCGCGCCGTTGGCACCGGTTTTTATGTTTTGCCGCGCGTAAACGGTAACAGTGTCACCTTAGTGATTAATCCGACGCGGCAGTCCGCGCTACAAAATGGGCAAATTGCAAATAATGTTATCGAAACCCAAGTCAGCGGCGAACTTGGGCAGTGGATAGCACTGGGCAGCAGCGGCCTGCAACAATTCGATCATCAAACACAAAACCGAGAAGCATGGCACGTCGAATTACGCGCCGACCTTATGCCTTAATCGAGTCGCCCACTTTTTTTCTATCATTATATTTTTCGCGTCAAAATCCATACCCATAACAACCAAAAATCACATCCCAAATACTGCTAAAATTCGCGCCGCTTTTCGGGGTTCATGTTATGCCGCACACTTTCAAAAACGAATTATCATCGCTGTCAAAGATTGCCGCGCCCGCCGTACTGGCGCAATTAGCGCATATGTCGATGGGAGTCATTGATACCATCATGGCTGGGCATTTGGGCGCTCAGGCGTTGGCGTCGGTTGCTACCGGCGTCAATCTATTTGCGCCACTTATGTTATTTATTTTGGGCGTATTTCTCGCACTTAACCCCATTACCGCTCAACACAACGGCGCTAAACGCTATGCGCAAATTTCGGCGACCGTGCAAAACGCTTTGTGGTTTGCCGCGATTATTGCATTACCGGTGTTTTTTCTTTGGCGTCATTTATATCTGGCAATGGACTGGCTAGGTGTGCAAAACGACATCAAACCCATGACGCGCGATTATCTCGATGCTTTATCGTGGGGAACACCGTTTTACTGGGGTTTTCTGGCCTTGCGTTTTTGTAACGAGGGATTATTTGCCAATCGCGCGGTAATGTGGTGTTACTTCTCTGCACTGCCGTTAAATATATTTTTAAATTACTGTTTTATTTATGGCAAATGGGGATTTCCCGAACTCGGTGCGATTGGTGTGGGTTATGCGACGTCGTGCGTATGGGGATTTTTATTTTTGGTCATACTGTTGTACACCTTGCACGCCAAACGTCATCGGCATTTAACATTATTCGCGCATTTTCAACGTCCTTCGTGGCCGATGTTCAAAGAGTTTCTCAGCATCGGCACACCAATGGGACTCGCTTTCGGCATGGAAGTATTAATGTTTTGCATGATGGGTTTGATGATGGCCACTTACGACACCAACACCACTGCCGCCCATCAAGTTGCGCTTAATTTTGCGTCGATGACCTTTATGATCCCGCTCGGCATTGCTGACGCCATTACCGCGCGCGTCGGGTTTGCCGTGGGCGAAGGTTCACCAAAAGCTGTGCAACGAGCTGGACAAACTGGCATTGCATTGGCCGCCGTGTGCATGACACTTTCGGCCTCCATCATGATCGCATTCCCACACGTCATCACCCAGATATACACCGACGATAATGCCGTGCAACTGATCGCCATCGGCTTTTTATCACTGGCTGGAATTTTTCAATTTTCGGACGGCTTACAGGTGTCTGCCGCCGGCGCATTGCGCGGTATGAAAGACACTCGCTTTCCCATGTTAATCAGCTTAACGGCTTACTGGATAATTGGATTTCCATCAGGTTGGTGGTTTGCGCACTACACTGCTCTGGGGCCTGCCGGTTATTGGGCCGGTATGATTTGCGGATTAAGTACCGCCGCTTTATTGCTGAATTGGCGTTTCTATGTCTTGAGCCATCACTGGCGATCTTCGCCCGCTGAAATGTTAAAATAGACGCGTATATTGACTAGGTCGCTGCCCACATGAATCCGCTATCGCTCGAAAATTACCAACGTCCCATTATTGATTGTCCGGTTGATGATAAACGTGTGCTGCTGCATTCGTGCTGCGCGCCGTGTTCGGGCGAGGTGATGGAAGCGATACACGCCTCCGGCATTGAGCAAACGGTATTATTTTATAACCCCAATATCCATCCGCGCGAAGAATATGACATCCGCAAAGATGAAAACAAACGATTTTGCGATAAATTGGGTATCGGTTTTATTGATCTCGATTACGACAGCGATAATTGGTTCGAGCGTGTAAAAGGTTTAGAAGATGAACCGGAACGCGGCATTCGTTGTACCGTGTGTTTTGATGTCCGTTTTGAACGCACCGCACTCTATGCCCACGAAAATGGCTGGAAATTAATATCTTCATCGTTGGGTATTTCGCGCTGGAAAAATATGGAACAAATCAACGATTGCGGTGAGCGCGCCGCCAAACGCTATCCCGATGTCACGTATTGGACTTACAACTGGCGCAAAGAAGGCGGTTCGTCACGCATGGTGGAACTGGCCAAACGCGAGCAGTTTTACCAGCAAGAATATTGCGGTTGTGTTTATAGCTTGCGTGACACTAACCACTGGCGAATGTCACGCGGTCGCGATCGCATCAAACGTTCAACCAAATTTTACGGCAAAGATGAAATTCATCTGCAAATGATTGCCGACGAAGATCCAAAATAATTCGCAAAAATCACTAGCCCCAAATTTAGTGGTCTTAAAAGGACGCCAGAACAATGAAGCCATTCACTCTTTCGCTTGCGATGGTCGTTTTACTGGCGTGTCAACCCACGCAGCAACAGGCTGACAATGATCATTCGCCACAACAATTAACACGCACAGCAACAACGCCGACTTACGATATAACCGAAAAATCATTGCAAACCATTCAAGCCGATTTAGCCAACGACAAAGTTAATTCGGCTACATTGGTAAAATTGTACCTCGATCGCATCGAAAAACTGGATCGTAATGGCGCAAACTTACACAGCGTGATCAGCATTAATCCTGACGCCACCGCGCAAGCGCAGGCACTGGATAAAGAGCGAGCGGAAAAAGGCGCGCGTTCGCCACTGCATGGTATTCCGGTTTTACTGAAAGACAATATTGAATCATTGGACGATATGCCGACCACGGCCGGTTCATTAGCACTGCAACATAATGTGACCAAACGCGATGCGCCCTTGGTGGCGAAATTGCGCGCAGCAGGTGCCATTATCTTGGGGAAAACCAATTTAAGTGAATGGGCCAATATCCGTTCGTCGCGCTCGACTAGCGGCTGGAGCGCCGTCGGCGGATTGGTTAAAAATCCTTACGCCCTCGATCGCAATACTTGCGGTTCAAGTTCCGGAACCGGCGCGGCCATTGCCGCGAGTTTAGCGACGCGGGGCGTTGGAACCGAAACCGATGGTTCGT
>CAZYUS010000084.1:0-13559 GCA_964650615.1 uncultured Pseudomonadaceae bacterium
GAGGTGGTCGATGCTGATTATGCGTCCGTCTTTATCGCTGTATTCAACGTTCATGGACAGTGAATCGTTGCTGGCGGTTTCGTTGCCGGCGGCGGACAATCCACGATTGCTGACGTTGACATAAAGATTGACGTCGCTGCGATTAACGAAATGAATTGTGGCGGGTTTATCATCGAGCGCCAGCGGTAATTGCAAGATCGGTTTGCTGCTGGTGGTTTGATGAAATCCGTTGCTGCCTATCGCGTGGTCAAAAGTGAATTCGCGTTTATTTGTTGCATCACCAACAAAATGTGAGAGCGATAGCAAACTCCACGCGACCGATTGCGTGCTGTACCAATAGTCTTTGTTGAGATTGGCCGAGATCGTTTCAGCCAGATCTTTGGCGCGATAATCGTCGTTTAATCCGACCAAGGCATCGAGCATGATCGCTTGGTCGCGCAGTTGCGATCCATAGGTCCAACTCCACGCTTCATTCTTTAAGTCAGGCACTTGCAGATCGGTATTTTTTACCAAATCGAGTGCGATATCGTTTAAGCCTACCAATTTATACGCCGCTGCCAATTGCCAGCGCGCGACGTTGCTTAAGCCTTGCACTTCACGTAAGCGATTCATCGCGCCGAGTTCGGCGCTACCGACCAAGGCCAGCGTGTATAAACGATACGATTGATCGAGTTGCGTATCGGGATTGCCGGTGACGCTTTGTTGTGCGCGCGATTTTTGAAAGGTTTTCCAGCTGCTCATCATATTGGCCGGAACGCTGTAACCTAAGCGTTGCGCTTCGATTAAGAAATGGCCGACATAATTTGATGACCAGGTGTTGAGCTGATTGTCGCCCGGCCAATAACCGAACCCGCCATTGCTTTGCTGGAATAATCGCAATCGCTCGATGGCCGCGTTGACATTGCTTTGTGCGCGTTTTTGTTCGCCTTCGTTGAGTTGCATCAAACGATTGAGATACAACTGCGGAAACGCGCCAGAGGTGGTTTGTTCGACGCAGCCATGCGGGTATTGAATTAAATAATTCAGTCGTTCGCTTAAATTCAGCGCTGGCACACTCGATACTTCCAGCACGGTTTCGTTGCTGCCTTTAAGGCCGTGTGGCGTGAAATCGAGATCCCATTTTTCGCTCGGTTTAAGCACCGACTTTTGTGTGATGGTGGTGTTGGCATTGGGCGCGCGAATATCGACATAAACGGTTTGTTCGGCTTTTTCTTTGCCGCTGGTGGCGGTAAAAGTGAGCGCGGTTTTGCCCAGCAGCGCGCCAACGTTCATTTTGATAAAGCCGAGTTTGTCACCTTGCGTATCAAAATGAATTTTTTGTGCGGCGTTATCGACCACGGTCATTTTGTTATCGACGTTGACGCTGATGCTGACGTCTTTCACGTGGTCGGCGAGCGCGAACACCGCCACCGGCACACGCAGGGTTTCATTCGGTGCCAACACGCGCGGCAAGGTCGCTTGCAACATTAACGGCGCGCGCACAAATACCGAGCGTTCGGCGCTGCCATACGCGTTGCGATCACCGGCCACCACCATTGCGCGTACGGCACCGATATAGGGCGGTAAGGTGAAGTCGTGCGTGGCGTTTTTACCCTTTTCCAGTTGGAACGGGCCTAACACTTTCACCACCGGCGGAAAACGTTTTTTATCTTTATTGGCATCGTTATTAACGCCGTCGTCAGAGCCGCCCAGTGCCAGTAGTTTTTCCAGCTCGCCACTGTAAGCGCCCACCACGTCGTCAAACATATCCCAACTGCGTACACCAAGCGCCTCACGTTTAAAAAATTCGTCGTGTAATTGTGGCGTTTTGAAGTTGGTTAAGCCGAGCAACCCTTCATCCACAATCGCCAACATATAGGTCATCGGCTGGCCATTTTTTTCGCTTACGCCGATTTTCATTGTGGTTTCGGGACGCACTTCATCGGCGACCTGAATAAGCGGCGTCAAATGCGTTTGCGGATCGGTGACGGCTACGGGCATAACACCGTACAAGCGGATTGGGCGATCGTTATTTTTTTGCTGATGTGGTTGCAAAACGGTGACGCTGACATAAATATTTGGCGTCATTTTTGCGTTGATATCCAACGTGAAGGTGTCGCGTTTGCCGTCTAATTCCAGCCATTCTTGTTGCAGAATGTGCGATCCATTTTCGACCGATATTAACGCTCGGCCTTGTTGCGCTGGCGGCAAATGAATGGTCGCGGTGTCGCCTACCTGATAGCTTTTTTTATCGGCATATAAGGTTAACGCATTCGCGCCCGGTCCTTTTTGTTCTTGTGCGCGGCCGGCCCAACCCGGCCAATCAATGTACGTGATCTGGCCGCTGCAATGACCGCCATCGAGATCGCAGGCGCGCACGAAATAGCGGCCCCAATCAGGATAGTTCACTTGAAATTGCCAAATCGCACGTCCGTCTTTGCTGCTAATGGTTTCTTGTTTCAGTAAATTTTGTGCTTCGCCTTCGTTAAAATTTGCGATGCCATTGCCGCCTTGTTCCCACCACCAACGCCATTCGATTTTATACAGCGACAGTTGCAGATTTGCGACGCTCACCGGTTTACCGTCGGCGTTTAACGTCGCGATATCTACGCTGTGCGCGGTGTCGGTTAATAACATTTGGCGCGCGGCATCGCCCTTGGGCAGTTTGATACCGACGTATTGGCGATACGGGTAATAGGTGGCACTTTGACCGCCGATGCTAAACGCACCACCGGGTTCGAAAACGCGGGTGGTAAAGTCAGCGGTTAAAAGGCCGGCGGAGGCATTTTCGGCGCTAATGGCTGGATTGAATTCGACTTTACCCTGATCATCGAGATTGCCTTCAAACAACATTTGCTCGCTGCTTTCAAACTGTCTGGTCGGATCGTCGAAACTAAAATCAGTGGCGCGATCAAATTGCGTACGACGCGGTTTCAAACGCACCGCCACATCGGCTTTCAAACCACCGGCATTGGCACCGGTAAGCCACTGCGAAAATAACGTGAAGTGCGGTTCATCACCCGAAGCGATACGATCGCCGCCGGTATTTAATTCAATTTTCAAACGATTCGGCATCACCGTTTCAATTTTTAATAAGCGTTCAAATGTGCGACCGCCGAGGCGCACGCGCGCGGTCCAGTTGCCGGTTAAATCACGCTCCTGTGTTTGCACCGTAAACGCATAAAAATCGCCCACTGGTTTGGTGTTGGTTTGGGTATACACGACTTGATTTTGCGGATTAACCACTTCCAAAGTCGCGGGGTGATCGGACGGAATTTGATCGAGTGCGTCGTGCATCACGAAGGTTAAATACAGCTTATCGCCCGGACGCCAGACGCCGCGTTCACCGAAAAGAGTGCCTTTGACACCGCGTTGCAGGGTGACGCCGCCGACGTCGAAATGCGATACCGGTAACACCAGCCCGTCACTGAGTTTTAAGTAACCGCGTTGGCCGTCTTTTTCTGCCATCACATAAAACGGCTTGGTTTTGGGGTCGAGGCTAGCCAGTCCATTGCGATCGGTTTTAACGCTGGCAATTTCGTTATTTTGGTAATCGAATAAATGCAAACTGACGCCGCTATTGATCTCGCCACTGCGAATATTGGTGGTGGCAAAATGAAACACATTATCGGCACCGGCTTTGGCTAAAACACCGATATTGGCGGCCACAAAATTGCGACTGTCTTTAATGCCTTGACCATAACGGTAGTAACCATCTTTACAGGGATCGTGGCGTTGTTGCCATGCTTCATTGCCGTTGCCGTAATAGTCGTAGTAATACTCGTTGTCGGCAAAATCCCAACCGGAGCTGTCGTATTCATTATTGTCATTGGCGCTATTGGGTTCGGGTTGCGGCGGCACCGGCACGGCGCGATCGGCATCGGAACAGGCATAAATCGAATTGCCGCGATGGATGCTGATCTCAAGACGAAATAAACCACCGGGTTCGCGCTGGAACAATTCACTGGCATCAAAGTTTAAGCGCATCCATTTGTTGGCTTCGACCGCATTTAAGTTGATGGTTTTACGCCACAAATAACGACCGACGCGATGTAATTCGCGCGTTCCGTTTAACGGATTGACTTGTAAAAACTGGCCGAGATTTTTATCAAACACGCGAAACGCCGTCACTTGCACCGAAGCGACGTTCACCGCTTCAAACGGAATGGTTAATTTATCCGCATCCGGCAAAATCACGCCCTGACCGCTGAATTTTACTTGTGGTTTAATGGATTCAAATGACACCGTGCGCTGCACATCGCCGCCTAATTGCCGACCATCGTCGGCTTTGATGGCACTGCTTAAGGTGACGGTGATGTCGCCATCGGGAATGTTGGCGGGAAATATCGCAATGGTGTTATCACTGATTTTGGCGCTGAATTCGCCGCTGCTTAAGCTAATTAATCCGCTCAAGTTTTGTTTGGCATCGAGCAGTTCGGAAAAATGAACATTGATCGCTTGCTGTTCACCGCCGCTACGATCGACACTGCTGACGTTAAATTGGCCACGCAACGCGATGGCGATCGCTTGCTCGCCTTTTTCCGCTGCGCCAATGGCCGCGCCATCCCATTGCAACACTAAAGTGCGCGCCTCATCGCCGCGCTCAAGCGACGCGGTTTTGAATTGATGGCGGCGACCGTTGCTGTCGTGCGTCCATGTCAAGGTAACCGGTTGCTCGACATAATTGGCGTGCACGATTTTTTCTACCGCATCGGCATCGGCGGTATCAACGGTGTTGATTTCACCATTCACGATCATATGGTGCGCCTGCACCGGATCGATGGCGATATTCGCAATTTGCAACGACGCGCTTTGTGGCATCACGTCAATGGCAAAAACGAAGTCGCCCAGTTGTTGCGGCAAGCTAGCGAGTTTTTGCGCTTTTAATTTGAAATTAATGTGTTGGCCGGAAGTAAGCGGCACCTCCGGTACAAAAAGCAATTCGCGCGGATTATTAAACACGGCGCTGCCTTTGATCAGCGGATCGCTTTCCAGTACTCCGTCGAGTGGTTGGCCGATGTGGGCTTCGGTGACAACGTCGCTGACAAAACGCAACCGGATCTGGCTGCTGCGTGACTGCAAACCGGCGCTGTGTTCGGCAATGTATTGTGGCCAGCGTTTATCGTTTTTCGGTGCTTCCATCGCACCTTCTTTAGCGCCGCGATTACAGCCGTTTAGCAGCGCCAGTGCCAGCACTAAACCTAACAACGTTTGCCATGATAAATTGCAAAGGTGTCGCATTATTTCCCCTGTTAATCTCGTCCAATGAATAGCGCGGCAGCTTAAACGCTGGCCAAGCTTTTGCAAAGATGGGGACCGATAAAAGTCAAATTCACCGAGAAAATAACTTAATGCGTGTAACGACGAATAATCGTTTGGATATGGCGACGTTGCTGTAGTGCGGCGATGGCGACATTGAGTTCGTGCTGCAATACGGCGTTGTTGGGCGACACGATGCAGCGCAGATCTTGTTCATTGAGTGCTAGCGACCGTAACGTTTGGCGAAACAACGACGGTTGCGTTTTTTGCCAGTATTGCAAGGCCCATTGCGTGATGATAACGGCGTCAAGGCGTTGCTGGCTGAGTTTTTTTAAGTTCACGAGATCGGCGTCGGCATCGTCACGCTGCCACGTAGCGACTCCGATCTGGGCTTCTAGATCGGGGTAGCGATAAAGCAAGATGGTTCCGATGCGTTTTCCTTTTAAATCAGACAGGGTGTGAATGGCGGGATCGTTTACCACCACGACTTGCGACTCGGTAAGCAAGGTATCGGTCCATAAATAATCGTCGCGATTTTGTACCCAGCGTTTATCGATCGCGCATTGCACATCTGCCATGCCATGGAGAATGGCATTTTCCAACTGCGCGCGCGGCAACTGCGTCCACAACGGGCGTCGTTTGAGTTCCTGTGCCAATTCTTGTTGAATATCGACCAAGATGCCTAATGTTGGACGCTTGGTTTGTTTGCCACTGGCGGGCGCAAAAAAATAATACGGTTCGGCTAATTTACTGTTTAATAAAATGCGCAGTGGCGGCTGATCGGCGTGTGCCGCTACGCACGTCAACAGCACCGAGAAAAAAATCAGCCGTTGCCAGCACATACTAACCCTCACCATGCAAATCGTCCTGCAACTGCTGGATAAACGTGTCGATGTCGCTGGTTGGTTGGCGCCGTTCGTCCATGGGCTGCAGCAAGGTATGCATCGCCGGTTGCGAGCGAAAACCGGGTTCACGCAGCCATGCCGGTAATGACAGCACCGCAATCAACGGCCACACGATTGCGATCGCGGTGATGCCCGCGCGTTTGTGCGACAAGCTCGAAAACGCGCGCAATTGCCACGCAAATAAGCCGGTAAAAACCGATGCCATCATGACCATGGAAAATAAAGAACCCATGTCGTGATCGCTGTAATAATACGACAACCACGATTGCGCTTCTTGTGTAACCATCAACATTAAAAGCGTCACGCTAGCGATCGACAGTTGCAAGGCAAATTGCCAGCGATGCAGTAATAATCGCGAAATAAAACCGGTAAGCGTCGCGCTTAAGAGTGGCGACAATATATGCGGCAGTTGCGCCAGCAAAATATCTTTTTCGCTGCGTGGCGATACCATCGCATTGACCACTTGCCACGCTTCGATCGACCACACCGCACCCAATAATAACAACGCAAAAGGCAATCGCGTGGCGAGCTGCATCGGACCGGGCAAATGATGCGATGGTCGCGCCACCGTTACCGATTGTTGCGGTGATAATAATCGAATAGTGGTATGGCCTAGTGTTAAGGTCATCGGCAACGACAATGGTGTGGCGACAAATGCCATTTTTTTACCGTCTAACAGCGTGCCGTTTTCATGCGACAAATTACGCACATACAAGGTGCCGGTCGTGTCGCGCTCCAGTTGCATATGCGAAGACGATACGGTGTCGTCGGGTAAAATTAAATCGTTATCGAATCCACGTCCGATGGTGTAGGGAAATTGTCGGACGCGACGGTATTGCGGTTGTCCGCGACCGCGTGTGCTGATCTCGATAATTAAGGTTGCCATTCGAATTGCTCCAAAAACGATTTTAGCAATTTGAGGCTGTTGTCCAGCGTCACCGCGCTTAAATCCATGGTTACCATCAATCCTTCATTGTCATGGCCGGTCATGGCCAATAACACCATCACATCATTCAAGCCGTGATAGCGGTGGTACGGTCGCGCGCAGACATTGGCTTTAAACGATTGGCGTGCCACGCGCACAAAGCGCACGCTACAGTTGAAATTACCGACGTCGGATTCATTGGCTTCGGATAAAAAAACGGAGCTGTGTTGGGCTTGATATAAATGATAAAACGCGCGCGACGACAAGCTGTCTGACTGCAACCAAAAATATTGATAGGCAACCGATCCGGCGCGTTGACGCTCGGATAAAAAAATGTCGTCTTGTCCAGTACAGTTGGTGCTGATCTGGGTATAGGGTTCATTGTCGCTGGCATTTTGCGTTTCACCCCAACAATCCAGCCGCGAGGAAAATTCACCCGGCACTAAAAATTTTCCGATCTTTTGTTTTGGCCACGGTTTGGCGTTAAAGTCATCAAAGATCTGTTGTTGATTCCACAACAACTGCAAACCGATGTCTTGTTGCAGATCCGGTTTGTCATCGCCGTTACCGTCGGTGGGGCTGCTGGCGATTAATTTCTGCAAATAATTGGCCGGCACCAGATAGCCAACACCGTTGCCGCTGGTCGCCACGTTGACACCGACAACCATGCCGCGTGCGTTGATGGCGGGTCCACCGCTCATGCCGGGATTGATATTGCCGGAAAATAAAATTTTATCGTACAAGGCTTTTTCTAATAAGCCATTGGCCGATCCGGTTACGATCGACAAATCGAGCGCCAGCGGATGTCCCATTGAAAACAGCGTTGAACCTTTGCGTGGTAAGGTGGTTAGTGCAAACGGCTCACCTAATTCATCGTCGCTACGCAACAGCGCCAGATCATGCACGACATCGACGGCGATGACGTGCAAACGACCGCGCTGGTTATCACTGCGCTGATATTCAAGATGGAAATTTTCCGGATCGTGTACCGCAGCGGAGACGACGTGAAAATTGCTCGCCATGATATGGCGATTGGCCACCACAAAGCCGGTGCCTAAACTCGATTTTTTATTAGAGCCGGCATTAATCACATCAATGCGATATACCGATAATTTATAGCGCTCGTACAGTTGTTCGGCGCGATCATCATCGGCAGCCGATAACACAGAGCTGAGTAACGCCAGCAGCACGGCGGCAAATCGTTTCATAGAGTCCTTCAAGATGGGCTTCCCATGTGTCCAGTATAGGTGGGGGTTAACGCCAGTGGATCATAACTGCGCGGGAATGGCTAAGGTGATGTTTTGCAACGACGCCGGATCGCGTTCGATTTGGCGCAAGAACGCCAACCAACGCGGATCGCGATGCAACTTCACCAACATTGGCTCGACCAAAATTTCAGCCAGCCCAGGATCGCGGTACTCGACTGCCTTTTGTAACCATTCGAAGGCGCGATCCGCTTCGCCGCGCCACGCCAGTACATAAGCAATATTAAACGCCGAATCTTTTTCGTATTGTGCGATCAATTCGTTTAAGTGTTGCAAGGCGGCGGCGTTTTGACCCAATGAATGCAGTACCATGCAGCGTCCGATTAAACGGAAATTGTCCGAACTTTCTTGTTCAATTTCGCTTAACGCCAGCTCATTCTGACCCTTAAGTAAATACGCGACGGCAATATTGTAATGCGCGATCACGCGCTTTGGACTTAATTGCAAAGCCTTCTGCGAACTGGTGATGGCATCGTCGAGGCGACCGGCACTTAAATAATTCAACCCCAGATTGGCGTGAACGCGAGAGTTAAGCGGATCGTATTTGGCGGCGTATTCCGATAAGCGAATCGCTTGCGTCGTTTGGCCCACGTCGTGCAAAAAAACCGCTGCGTTGGCGAGCAAATTATAATTGCGCGGATTAAGTGCCAGCGCGCGTTCGAAATGAGTGGCCGCCGCGTGGATATTATGCAAATAGTTGAATTCGACCCACGCCAATTCGGTTAACGCCGCCACCGACTGTGGTTCGATCGCGAGCGCCTGTTCGATCGCTTTTTGCGCTAATTGATAACCTTCCTCGACCGGCACCTGGGCGATTTCAGCTTGACGTCGGTAGTTCGCGGCCAAACCCACCAGCGCCGCGACGTACTTCGGATCGTGTTGCAACGCTTCGCGATACAACGCATTGGCGCGTTGGTAATCAAGGTGGGTGCCGCCGCGCACGATTTTGCGTGCTTGCAAATATAAGGCGTAAGCGTTTGGATCGCGTTGTTCAGTGCTTGCCGCGTCGTTTTGAATGACTTTCAATTCCGTCGCGATGGCTTGCACCATGGTATTTTGCAACTGCGGCAGATCGTTCATCGCGCCATCGAAACGATGGTGCCATTGCACCGTATTATCGCGTTGACGAAACAGTTGCAGATCAATACTTAAGGTGTCGTGATGTTTTTCAATTACGCCACGCACCAGATAATCGGCATGCAACTGACTGGCGACCTCGATAGCGGCCACGCTTTCATCTTTGAAAACAAAACTGGATGTGCGCGCGATCACATAAAAGTCACGGATCTGCGCCAGTTGATTCAACACGTCTTCCGCCAATCCTTCGCTCAGGTAAATATCGTCTTGTTGCAAGGAGCGATCGATAAACGGTAACACGGCGATGGTCGGTCCCTCGACGGGCAAGGTTGGACGTTCGTGCGTCATGAACGTAAGCCAGATACCGATCGCGATGGTGGTCAGCAGTAAGAGTAAAAACAGTCGCGTCAAGAATCGGTTGCCGCGTTCGATTTGTGCAACGTCAATTGAGGGAGATGCGACACGCGCGCTGGCAACGTGTGGGGTCGACGACGACTGCGAGGCGGGCAGTTGATAACCGTTATCACCGACGCTGCGTAATAATTTCCCGTTTGGATCGTCAAGTGCGTGACGCAACTCGCTGATCGCTTCTTGCAAAAACAAATCCGGCACGTCGCGATCGGGCCACACTGACTGCAATAAAAATTCGCGGGAGACGGTTTTGCCTTCGGCCTGAATCAGACAGATCAAAACCGACAGCGTATGGGTCTCCAAGGTTTTAACGTTGTCACCGACACGCAGTCGCATACGGATGAAATCAAACTCAACTTCACCGCAACGCCACACCAGTGCGCTGTCATGATTTTGTGGATCGTCGCCGTTCACGTGTTCTCTCAGCAAAAAAAAATGTATCCGATTTACCCCATCCGCCCGTTATTAAGAGGCGGGCGTTTGCTTCCTTCCACGGGCGTAGCCGGCAGCAAGAACAATACGAATGCATCGTCGCCTGCGAGTAGCCGAGCGGAGCTAGGGGTGAGTGGTTTACATGTCACGATAAACCATTTGGCCTTGCGCAAACGTCGCCACCACTTTAGTGCTTCGAATCGCATCGACGGCATCATTATGCAAGCGTCGATCTAGGATCACGACATCGGCGAATTTTCCGACCGTTAATGATCCGGTTTCGTGTTCGCGCCCGAGCAGGGTGGCGGCGTTAAGCGTATAGGCGCGCAACAGGGTCGCTAAGTCCACCGCTTGCGCCGGTGCCAATAACGGTCGCTGCGGTTCGTTTTCATTGCAGCGACACATCCCGGCTGCCATCGCCTCAAAGGGATTAAAGGTGCTGACATTCCAATCGGAGCCACCGGCGATCGTTCCCCCTGCGCGTGCTACGGCACCGGCCGCGTACAGGCGTTCGCTGCGTTGCGGGCCGATATACGGCTGCACCGCTTCGACCGAATAATTTTCCGGTTTGGCCCAAAATAATTGAAAAGACGCGATCACGTTGAGATCGGCAAAGCGAGCGAGATCGGCGTCGTCAATTAATTGCAAATGTGAAATGCTGAAACGGCTGTTACTGCCGTCGTTATGGGTGCGCGCGTATTCAAACGCATCTAATCCGACACGCACGGCGCGATCGCCAATGGCGTGAAAATGCACATTAAAGCGCTCGCGATCGAGCGCCGCGACAAAACGATTAAGCACATCCGGTTCGACATATAATTTTCCGGCGGTTTGGGTTGGGTTGCCATTCTCATCAAGATAGGGCGTTAATAACGCCGCGCTTTGTGTCGGGTATTCGAGCACGCCATCGGCAAATATTTTTACCGTGTCTACCTGCAACTGCGGTGGCAAACTGAAACGTCGACGCCAATCGTTTAGCCGCTTGATATGGGTGGCGCTGTCATTGGCTTCTGATTGCAGGGCGACCGAGGTGTGCACGGTTAATTTTTGTCGCTGCGCCAGCGCGTGATAGACCTTTAATTCGTTTTCGCTCGCGGCGGCTTCCATCATGGACGTGATGCCGACGGCGTGCAGATCGTGAAGGGTTTTTTCCGTCATTTTGACCTGCGTCGCGAAATCATCTTGCGGTAAAAATGGCGTGAGTGCGGTAACGGCATCGTCAATTAAATGACCGGTCGGATCGCCATTGTGATCGCGCGTAATGCGGCCATTTTTCGGATCGGCACTGGTGCGCGAAAGGGCGGCCATGTTCAGCGCGGCGGTATTGGCCCACGCGGTATGTCCGTCGCTGCCAAATAGCGCAAACGCGCGCGTGCTAATGGCATCGAGATCGTGTTTTGTGGCAACAAAATTCGCCGGATTTAAATTGATCACCGGAAAAATGGTTTTGTCGTCGCTGCTTTGCGAAAGACAAGCGATAATTTTTTCGCGCATTTGTGTGATCAATAATTTTTCATCATCGAGACTGCAATCATCGCTTTGAATCGCGCCGACAACGGTGTGAATATGTGTGTCGATTAGGCCCGGTAAAACCGTATGTCCATGGGCGTCAATGATCTGCGCGGCGCGCGTCTGCCACGCGTGAGCGCCGCTGTTGCTGCCGACATAAACTAATTTGTCATTTTCGATCACTACGGCTTCGGCGTGCGGTTGTCGCGCGTCCATGGTGTGCACATCGCCGTTGATAATGACGGTGATATTAGGGGACGCTACCGGCTGACACGCCGACAGCGTACACAGCAAGCCAGCACTCGCTGTTGTGCGCAATAAGTACAAGTGTATTGCCTGCATCTTTTGATCCTGATTTTTATTTTTGACCACCACAACAATCTGACAAACTTCAGTCCCGCTTGCCACCTTTAATTCGACGGGGCCGTCCATTATGCGCAACGTGCCGAGCTTTCTAATCATAGCGTTCATTTCTGTTAGCGCGAATGCACAAACGCTGACACTGGATGTTGGTCGACTTTACGATGTTGAACAACAACGCGTGTTGACGGCGCAACGTCTTAGCATCACAGACGGACGCATAACCGCCATCGCGGCGATCGATAAGCCTAACCCAGCGGCGCTGGATTGGCGTGACAAGGCCCTACTGCCCGGCTGGATCGATCTGCACACGCATTTAATTGGCGAGATACAAAATGCCGATGTACTGGCACCACTGCACAGCAGCACCGAAGCCGATTTAGCGCTGGGCGCGCGTCATGCACTGGCGACGTTGCAGGCGGGATTTACCACGGTGCGCGATGTCGGTAGCTATCGCGGTTTAGTGGACGTAAGTTTGCGCGATCAAATCAATCGCGGTGCGTTGATGGGGCCGACGATGTTCGTGGCCGGTGCCTATCTAACGCGACGCGGCGGCGGTGGCGAAGTCATCGGTGGCCGTGACGCGCAACAACTGCCATCCGAATTTCGTTTGGGTGTCGCTGACACCGAAGCCGAATTGCGCGAACGGGTGCGCTTGTTGGCGCGCGGTGGCGTCGATTTTTTAAAGGTCATTGCCACCGGCGCAGTATTAACCAACGGCACCACGCCGGGTGAATCGGAATTCAGTATCGAATTGTTGCGCGCCATTGTCGATGAAGCCAAAAAATATGCGCTCGATGTAACGGCTCACGCACACGGCGCGCAAGGCATTAAAGATGCGATTCGCGCGGGTGTGCGTTCGATTGAACACGCCAGTTTAATTGACGATGAAGGCATTGCATTGGCCAAGCAACACGACGTTTTTTTGGTGATGGATATTTATAACGGCGATTACATCGACGAGATCGGAAAAAAAGAAAAATGGTCGGCTGAAATTTTGCGCAAGAATAGCGACACCACCGCTGCCCAGCGCGCTGGTTTTCGGCGAGCGGTAGCCGCCGGCGTGCGCGTGGTATTTGGTACCGACAGTGGCGTTTTTCCACATGGCGACAACGCCAAACAATTTGCCGTGATGCAGCGATTTGGCATGAGTGAAATGCAAGTGTTGCGCGCGGCCACCCTCGACGCGGCGCAATTATTGCGACAGGAACAGCAGATCGGCAGCATACGGGTCGGCAAATATGCCGATTTGGTGGCGTTGCCGTTGCCAAAAAGTGATGGACAATTAGATTTTTCGCAGCGCCCGCGTGTCATCAAACGCGGCGTGTTGCTGCCGTAAAAGCCAATCTGAAACGAAGTGATGATGTTGTCGGGGCGATTCACGAATCGTCCGCTGCGAATTTCACGAATGTTACGATGGGCAATTCATGAATTGCC
>CAZYUS010000085.1:0-4706 GCA_964650615.1 uncultured Pseudomonadaceae bacterium
AACGCCAACGATAATACCGCCGAGCTGATCGCAGCGGCGAGTGCAGCGGTAGCGGTGGTGCGCTGCCAGAACATACCCATCAAGAAAATGACGCAAATGCCCGGTGTAAAGAATCCGGTAAATTCCTGAATATATTGGAACGCTTGGTCAAAACTGCCCAGCAATGGGCGGGCGGTTAATACCGCAATCACCAACGCCACAAACGCTGCCACGCGACCGATATTCACTAACGTTTTTTGTTCGGTTTGTGGCCGCATGGCGCGATAAAGATCCATGGTGAAAATGGTTGCCACCGAATTAATTTTAGAACCCAGCGACGCAATAATCGCTGCGATAAGGGCAGCAAAAACCAAACCCAAAATGCCGCTCGGTAACAACGCCATCAAATGTGGGTAAGCTTCGTCTGGGCGTGCTAAGTTCGGCGCTAAAATAAGTGCGGCAATACCGGGCAGTACGATGATCACCGGCATTAATAATTTCAAAAAGGCGGCCAACACAATGCCTTTTTGCGCTTCGCGCGTGCTTTTCGCGGCGAGTGCGCGCTGAATAATGTATTGGTTAAAACCCCAATACGAAACGTTCATCACCCACATACCGCCTAGCAACACCGATAGTCCCGGTAGATCTTTGTAATGCGGATTGTCGGGCGACAATACCATGTCGAATTTTTCAGGAAACTGGGTGGTTAATTGTTGAAAGCCCGCCACAATGCTGCCGTTGCCAACTTGATCCAATGCGATATAACTGATTAACAAACCGCCCATGACCAGCAATGACACTTGCACGATGTCGGTTAAGGCCACGGCTTTCAAACCGCCGTAGAGCGCGTAGGCACCGGCAAATGCTCCGAGCGCGATCAGGGCGATGTCGACTTCCATTCCGGTGACGGTGTGTACGGCCGTTGCGCCTAACCACAAGATCGACGTTAAGTTTACGAATACATAAACACCTAACCAGAATACCGCCATCACATTACGTACGGCGGGGCTGTAACGTTTTTCCAAAAATTCGGGCATCGTGTAAATGCCGTTTTTCAAAAAAATAGGAAGGAAGAATTTGCCGACGATGAGCAGTGTCAAAGCCGCCATCCATTCATAGGAGGCAATGCCCAATCCGATCACATAACCGGAGCCGGACATCCCGATAATTTGTTCAGCCGATATATTGGCGGCAATTAACGACGTGCCGATGGCCCACCACGGCAGTGAACGACTGGCCAGAAAATAATCTTGTGCGCTTTTTTGATGATGATCTTTTTCTCGTGATACCCACTGAGCCAAAACAAAAATGCCGATCGCGTACGCGATGACAATCGAAATATCGAGCATAGATAATTGCATTAGGTTCTCCCGGCAAAGCGGCGTTGTTTCATTTTTATCGTGTACGGATGGGCGAATGTTAGGTTGAGATGCCCGCACACCCACCCCGCGAACACCTTTTATGAAGCTAACCGAGTTTGTAGCCCGAACAATTTTATTTTGTCAATTTGTATACGATTGCATGGAAAAATTCAGAACGTTGAATCGTTTCCTCATCAATCATGCACTGGCCTTTTGCAGTTGGTCGCGAAATTCGCTTGGTGTCATACCGACTTTTTTCTTGAAAAACGTGTTAAAGGTGGCTTTCGAGTTGAAGCCAGCACTTTCCATGATCTCCAGCATGGTGTGTGACTGCCGTTGTGGGTCGGCGAGCAGTCGTTTGCATTCATCGACACGATAAGTGTTGATGAAATCAAAGAAGTTCTGTTGATAATGACGATTGATCAAGTTGGATAATTGGCGCGGTGGCATCTGTAACTGCCCCGATAAATTGTCCAGATTAAGCAGACAATTCAAGTACGGCTTGCTTTCTTTCATATAGTGTTCGATGTGCTGAACCTGTTGCGGGTTGATCGCCGGTTTTTCTTCGGGTTTATCTTCGTCTACCGGCTCCTGCTCAACAAAACCGGCAAACACGCGGCTGTGTCCCATGCTAAAAAAGATCAACGCGCTAATGAGTAGCATGACGACATAATTGGCCGCCAGACCGAAGAAATCAAAGTCAAAATAGGCATTCAGCTCGATTGAGGATAACAACGCCAAGCTGACGAAAACCGCATCAATTTTCACCACCAGAAAAACCAGTACCAACATTTTTAGCCACGTCAGATTGATCTTTTCGATGTCGGCGAATTCGTTTTTTAGACGGTCGTGATAGCGGCGCAATTCAATCAGCGCCATCACCGCACAGGACAAGCGGAACACTTCGCGTAAAAAACCGATGGCCAACGTGTACTGCGGTGTTTTGAACGTGTCATAGCCCTGCAAAATCGCCATCTTGGTGGCGTAATCCAGCGAGTAATAGTGGCTGATTTCATACAACGAATAAGCAACGAAGGGGAGAAAATACAACCATTCGCGACGCTTGATGCGGTAATCCTTGTAGATCATGGCCCTGACATAGAACAGCAACAGGGGAGACTCCAGCCAATAGGCGTGGCCGAACAAATAAAAAATATTGGGCGAGAAATTCATTGCCCATTGCCGGAAGGCGGTGCCGAACATAATGAGGTTGTCGAAGTGGATGGCCGCGAACGCGAGCAGAAACAGGGCCAACAAACCATTGCCACGTTTTTTGCGGCGGAACAAGGTCAGAAATAGCGCAAATAAAACGCACTGATAAATAGTGATGAACTGCATGACATCATGCAGGTTAAACAAAATGTCTTTCATTGCGTACAGCCGGACAGACGTGTTGGTCTGAGCTTAGGTGTCGTGTGGTGGAATGCAAGGGTAGTCGTTTTGCTTCTTAAAAGGCGCGTCAATCGTGTGGTAACGCGTTCAACTTCAAGTATTACCGAAGGTTGAACGTTAAGCGGTGCAAAGTTGAACGACATAACAAGCCCCGAGACCTATAAATCAAGCCGGAAAATGTGGTGTTGGTATATCACATCGAATCAAAGAATAAATGAGGGGTGCCATGTATACGATTTCAAGACCGCGTGGGTGGGCAGTGACGGTGGCGGGACTTTTCTTGCTCAACGCCTGCGGTGAAAAAGCAAAAAATGACGACGTAACGACGCCCACGATGCCGTCGGCAGAAGTCCACCCTGAGCTGTGGCCGCAGCAAAAATCGCCATTAACGCGCGATGACGAAATCGAACGTAAAGTGGCGCACTATCTGGCGCGGATGAGCGTCGAGGAAAAGGTTGGCCAGATCATTCAAGCGGATATCGACTCGGTTACGCCCGAGCAAGTGCGCCAGTACCACTTGGGTAGCGTGCTTAACGGCGGCAATTCCGCACCCGGTCGTAACAACAAAGCCAGCCCTGCCGAATGGCTAAAGTTAGCGGATGAATTTTGGTTGGCCTCCACCGATACCCGCGACGGGCGCAGCGGCATTCCGGTGATGTGGGGAACCGATGCGGTACACGGGCAGAGCAAAATTGTCGGTGCGACGATTTTTCCACACAACATCGGATTAGGTGCTGCACACGATCCTGATCTGATCCGTCGCATAGGCGAGGTGACCGCCAAAGAAATTCTGGTGACCGGTTTGGATTGGACCTTTGCGCCTACCGTTGCCGTGGTACGTAACGATCGCTGGGGGCGCACCTACGAATCGTATTCGGAACACCCCGCAATCGTGCGCGATTATTCAGCGGCGGTGGTGGAAGGCATTCAAGGCAAAGTGGGAACCGCTGATTATTTCGGTCGCGGCCATTTGCTGGCGACGGTGAAACACTTTCTCGGCGATGGTGGCACCATTGACGGCATCGACACCGGCAACAACATCAGTTCAGAACAAGAATTGCGCGATATTCACGCTGCCGGTTATCCGTCGGCGATTGCTGCCGGTGCGCAATCCGTGATGGTGTCATTTAGCAGTTGGCAAGGTCAAAAAATGCACGGTAATAAAGCCTTACTGACGGATGTACTCATTGAGCGCATGGGGTTTGACGGATTCACGGTTGGCGATTGGAATGGTCATGCCCACGTACCGGGATGCAACGAAACGCAATGCGCGACGTCCTTTAACGCTGGACTGGATTTATTTATGGCTCCCAGCAGTTGGCAAGGTTTATATGAAAATACGTTGCGACAAGTGCGTGATAAAACCATTGCCATCGAACGATTGGATGAGGCCGTTAGCCGCATTTTGCGAGTGAAATTTCGCATGGGATTGTTTGACGCCAAACGTCCCTCACAACGCGAATTTGCCGGTCAATTTGCGTTGCTCGGATCGCCCGAACATCGTGTCGTGGCACGCGCCGCCGCTCGCCAATCCATGGTCTTGTTAAAAAATAATCAAGCGCTATTGCCCCTTAAAGCCAACAGCAAAGTGTTAATCACTGGCGATGGCGCGCACAACATTGGTAAACAATGTGGTGGGTGGACGTTAACCTGGCAAGGCACCGGCAACAGCAACACTGATTTCCCCAACGGTGAATCGTTTTATCAAGGATTGGCGCACGCATTGCGCGCCAACGGTGGTGAAGTGGTGTTAAGCGAAGACGGTCGTTACAGCGAAAAACCGGATGTTGCTATCGTGGTCTTTGGGGAAGATCCTTACGCCGAGTTTCAAGGCGATCGCCCTCATTTAGATTTCAGCGATGACAGCGCTCTCATGCTGTTAACGCAATTCAAACAAGCGGGCATTGCCACTGTCAGTGTGTTTTTGTCGGGACGCCCGATGTGGGTGAATCCCGAAATCAATCAATCCGATGC
>CAZYUS010000085.1:4716-13354 GCA_964650615.1 uncultured Pseudomonadaceae bacterium
CCCGGCACTGAAGGCGGAGCGTTGGCGGATCTCATGGTGCAAAACCAAGACGGTAGCGCGCGTTTTGATTTCACCGGAAAGTTATCGTTTTCATGGCCCAATGATGCCAGCGGCAAACCACTTAATGTTGGCGATCGTGATTATCATCCTTTATTTGCTTATGGTTATGGATTGTCCTACCACGATCACGTTTCGGTGGCGGTTTTATCCGAAAAATCTGGGTTGAATTCGGGCGAAGTGATGAACGACAGTCGTTATTTCACCGCCGGTAAAGCCGCTGCACCGTGGCAGTTGCATTTGATCGATAATGGCAAAACCACGGTGGTGGAAAATGCTACGCAAGTGTCGAGTCAACGCGCCGTGACGGTGCGCGCTGCGGATCGCAAACAACAAGAAGATACGCTGATTATTGATTGGCATAACAAAGCGATTGTGGCCATCGCTCATGCGCAAGGAGAAAGCATCAACCTATCGCGCCACGGCACGGCTGATATGGCGCTAGAATTTGATTATCAAATATTGTCATCGAGCGGAAAACCGGTGCGCATCGGTTTGGCGTGCGGAAAAGATTGCGGTAGTTATTTCGATGTAACAGAATTATTTAAAAACAACGTCGGAAAAGGCTGGCGAAGTGCAGAAGTCATGTTGCGCTGTTTCAACGATGTCGCACCCATTACCGGTGAATTTCATCTTGAACATATCACTTCGCCATTTGTTCTTAACTCGGAAGGTGAGTTGCAACTGCAAGTGGCGAACATCCGATTAAAGCCGAATGAAGGTCAAGCGGGTTGTCAGATGAATTGAAATTTTCAACCACAACGATTTTCATCGTTACGAAAAATTAACAACCCGTCCCTGGTGAGAATGTTTTGCTTGGGTTGAATGTGCCGGTGCTGTATTTGCAGCACCGTTTTTTTAAGGTTTAGAAAAAGACTGGTTCAATATTTTCGCTAATCGCATTCCCGCTTTAGTCAACTGCATTTCGGTTACGCGCGCTGCGTGGCGATGATAGTCATCGGTGAGCAAAAACGCGTCGCCATCACGCGTCACGGAACACTGAAAACCGGGCAGAGCGGCATAACCAACATCGCGGGCAAGCGTGAACGACTCCTGTTGCCAGTCGGATGAATCACCTTGTGTCCACGGCTCGAAAAAAGCGTGGTAGTTTTCGATTAAACGCTTGCTGTACGCGGCGATGCGTTCACCGTGACGCGCGCGCTCCAAGGTTTCGCTGTCCCAGTATTTATGCAAATTGATCGTGGTTTTACGTTGCCCCAGATCGACAATGACATTTAATTGATTGCCACCGCGATCGTTATGATCGCCGGTGTGAAACGGTTGATGTAAATCGCCCACCATGTGCACAACAAAGTACAATGCTTGTTGGCGATCTTTTTTCGGAGTGTGGAGCGATTTTAATCGCGCAATTTGACGCGGTAATTGTTCGGACAAGCAATTATTTTGCGGACAGGTAAGTGACTTATCCTCGCTTTTGGCGCACACGGGCCGGTTATCGTAATGCCAGCGACTATACGGCTCGCCCAGATTTTTACGTTCGCGATCCATCCACGTGCTGGCACTGGCCAAATCGGTTTTACCGAGCAGATCGCGGATCGCCTTTTTACTGTCGTCATTCAAGTAACGCGTAGCGACCGCCGCCGTGAGCCGATGTCCGTCGGCATCCCAGGCCAAAACCGGAAGCGCGTGTTGGATCAGAATGAGCAAAACCATGCGGTACAACATTAAAAACCTATCGAGAGCCGCTCCACACGCACATTATGCCGCGTATCGCCGTTTTTAACCGCCGCGATGAACAACGGTGCATCGCCAAATCGCAGGCAATAAAAAAGCGGCTTGAATAAGCCGCTTTTCTAAATTGGTAGGCGCAATTGGACTCGAACCAACGACCCCCACCATGTCAAGGTGGTGCTCTAACCAGCTGAGCTATGCGCCTGTCGTTGAGGGCGCGCATATTGCCTGAACCCCGCTCGCCTTGCAATCGCTTTTTGACCCAGTCGGTGTTAAAGGCCGGCGGTTCAAGTGGTTGATTTTTCAGACAATCGTGGATGTCCCCGTGGTGGTGCCGATGATGGCTTGCGAAGGCCAATAAATGAGCGCGGTTTCGTCACAGGCGTTGAGCTTGGGACAGAACTGGCAGTCTTTGAGCACTTTTTCGGGCAGGTTTTGCTTGATGTCGCGCACGAAGCCGAGCTTTTCAAAAAAGCGCGGCACGCGGGTGAGTACAAGGACTTTTTTCAGCCCCAAATCGCTGGCGCGCTGGTTGAGTACGCGCACGATTTCCTGCCCCAATCCTTGCCCTTGGGCTTGCGGCCAAATACCCAGCGAACGGATCTCCGCGATCTCTTCGTTATAGATGTACAACGCTGCGCAACCGACCACTTTGCCGTCCATAACGGCGACCACAAAATCCTGTAAATGCGAAACGATGTCGGCGCGTGAACGCGGTAAATTTTCGCCCACGTCGGCCCAATGATTCACCAGTGCCAGCAGGGCGGCAACGTCGTGTACCGTGGCTTTACGCACAATATTTTTACTGCGTTCGCCCGCTTCGAGTTTGCGCTGTGCGTCGTGCAATTGGGTGGCCACCTGCGCGCGCGCGACGCCGCCGATGATGTTGCGTTTTTCGAGTGCAGCGTGCAGCGATAACGCGGGATAAACATCGCTGCCTATCATCGGATGAAAGCGCTGCAATTCGCTTAATGTTAACGCTTCCAGTGCTTTCTTTTGTTCGAGTGCAAAACGCACCACTTCACCCACAATATGATGCGCTTCGCGAAACGGAACATTTTTACTCACCAGATAATCGGCCAATTCGGTGGCATTGCTGTAGCCTCCTTGTGCGGCCAATTCGGCGTTGTCTTTATTCACGGTGATGGTCGCGATCATTTTGGCCGCGATTCGTAAGCACAACGACCACTGATCGATGCCATCAAAGAGTGCTTCTTTATCCTCTTGCATGTCTTTGTTATAGGCCAGTGGTAAGCCTTTCATGGTGACGAGCAATGCATTCAAACTGGCGTAAATCCGTCCGGTTTTTCCGCGAATTAATTCGGCTGCATCGGGGTTTTTTTTCTGCGGCATTAAACTGGAGCCAGTGCTGACGCTATCACCTAATTGCAATAACGCGGCTTCTCCGGTGCAATAAAAAATAATGTCTTCGCATAAACGCGACAAATGCATTTGACTGATGGCCGCTGACGAGAGTAATTCCAAGACATAATCACGATCCGAAACGGCATCAAGCGAATTGCGCGTAGCAGTGGCAAAGCCGAGATCTTTGGCCAGTGCGTGACGATCGATAGCGTAAGCGGTTCCGGCTAACGCACCGGAGCCGAGTGGGCATTCGTCAACGTGTTCCAACACACATTCCAAGCGCTTGATGTCGCGATCAAACATCTCGAAATAGGCCAAACACCAATGGGCAAAACGAATCGGTTGCGCGCGTTGCCAATGGGTGTAACCGGGAAACAAGGTGTCGAGATGTTGTTCGCCTAATTGCACTAATTCTTGTTGTACCGCGCGTAATTGCGCTAACAAATCCACGCAGGTGGTTTCAACCCACAATCGCAGATCGGTCGTGACTTGATCGTTACGGGAGCGGCCAGTGTGCAATTTTTTACCCAAGTCGCCTACGCGCTGGATAAGTTCCGATTCGACCCAGCTGTGCACATCTTCGGCACCTTGCATCGGCACATAATCGGGATTGTCGTGAATGGCACGCAACAACGATTTTAACGCGCCATGCAAGGCTGACAATTCATCTTGCGTCAGCACGCCAGCGCGTTTTAATGCGTTGGCCCACGCGACCGATCCTTGAATATCTTGTTCGACTAACCGGCGATCGAATTTCAGTGAATCGTTGAATTCACGAAATAATTGATCGTCGGTTGCGTGGGCAAAACGGCCACCCCATAACATCAGGCCACTCCTTTCGCTTTTAAGGCGCGAATGCGTGAAGGTAATGAAAATAAACGAATGAATCCTTCGGCGTGCGATTGGTTATAAACCTCGTCTTTGCCGAACGTGGCGAACGCTTCAGAATACAAGGTATTGGGTGATTGGCGTTGAATAACGGTCGCATGGCCTTTATGTAAACGCACTACCACTTTACCGCTTAATGATTGCGCCAAGGTTTCAATCGCTGCCAAAATCGCTTGCGTTGCTGGCACAAACCATTTTCCGTCGTAAACTTTTTCGGCCAGATCCAATGCCAGTTGCTGACGCAATTTTAAACTGTCGCGATCGTAAACCACTTGTTCCAAACCGCGCAGCGCGTTAAATAAAATTGTGCCTCCCGGTGTTTCATAGCAACCACGCGATTTCATTCCGACCAGACGATTTTCGATCAAATCGACGCGACCGACGCCGTGTGCGGCACCCAATTCGTTTAGTACCACCAATACTTGATAAGGCGATAAGGCTTCACCATTTACTTTTCTGACGGCGCCGTGTTCGATATCGAGCGTAACATCGAGTGGTTGATCCGGTGTTTGTTCGATCGGTTTGCACCATTGCCAAATTTCTTCGACCGGTGCGTTCCATGAGCTTTCCAATACACCGCCTTCCGTTGAAATATGAAACGCATTTTCATCACGGCTATAAATTTTAGTGGCGCTGGCGGTCGTTGGAATGTTGCGTTCGGCAAGATAAGCCAACAGATCTTCGCGTGAACGCATGGTCCATTCACGCCACGGTGCAATGATTTTCAATTCTGGCGCCAGCGCAGCGGCGGCACTTTCAAAACGCACCTGGTCATTACCTTTTCCGGTGCAGCCGTGAGCCAGTGCATCGGCTCCGACACGCTGCGCCACTTCGATCTGTGCGCGCGCCAAGATCGGCCGCGCCATGGAGGTGCCGAGTAAATAGGTTCCTTCATAAATGGTGCCGGCTTTCATTAGCGGAAAAATGACTTCACGCGCGAACGTTTCTTTTAAGTCGACAACGAAACAGTCGCTTGCTCCACTTTTGATGGCTTTTTCTTTCACGCCTTTTAAATCGTCTTGTGGTTGACCGATGTCACCGACAAAACACACGATCTCGGCGTGATAGTTTTCTTTTAACCACGGCACAATCGCCGAAGTGTCCAAACCGCCGGAATACGCCAATACAATTTTCTTTACAGAAGCGTCTTTCATGATGTCACCTTTTTTCACTAAATTTTGTTTAACAATTTCAGCCACAACGCATTTTGTGCATGCAAACGATTTTCGGCTTGCTGTAATACATACGAGTAGGGCGCGTCCATTACAGCGCTGCTGATCTCGATATCGCGGTGTGCTGGTTGGCAATGCAAAACGGCGCTCGCCGAAGTGTGTTCAACCAGTTTTTCGTTGATTTGAAACGGAGCCAAACGCTGGTAAACCTCGTCTTTATTGGCATTGCTGCCCATCGAGATCCACGTGTCGGTATACAGCGCATCTTGCGGTCCCAGTTTTTCAACAGCGTTGACTAACGTAAGGCTGCCGTGACTGATTTTGCACAGCGCTAGGGCTTGTTCGACCATCGCGCCTTGCGGCGCATTGATGGTCGGCGTGGCGATGCTGATATGACCGCCGAGTGCAGCGACAATGAGCATCAACGAATGGCAGACGTTGTTACCATCGCCGACGTAAGCGATGCGCACGTCTTTCACTTGTCCGAAAATTTCCTTAATCGTTAGCGCGTCCGCCAGTGCTTGGCAGGGGTGATACTGTTGGCACAACGCGTTGACTACCGGTACTCGGGCGTAGTGCGCCATTTCGATCAGCGTTTGATGATCGAATACGCGCGCGAAAATACCATGGGACCACACTGATAAGTTTTGTGCGTAGTCTTTAATCGCCTCGCGTTGGCCAATTCTTTCTTGCTGGTGATCGAGATAAACCGCTTGCGCCCCGAGTCGGTGCAGGCCCACTTCAAAACTCACGCGCGTTCGCAAGCTCGGTTTTTCAAATAAACCGACGATGCTGTAGCCTTTTAAGGCGGAACAAAAAACGTCGGGTGATTGTTTAATGCGCAGCGCGTGGTCGAGCAGCGCTTCGGTTTCGGCGGCGGAAAATTCGCTGCCATTTAGATAATGTTTCATGCTAACTCCGTGTGCGTATGACGGTATTTTTGGGGGATAAATGTGGTTCCGCATTGCGCTTCGTTGCTGTGACACAGTTGCGCCAATTCGTAAAAGCTCATAATCGTTACGGGACATTGCGCTTGCGTTGCCGTTGCTAAAGCGGCGTTGACCTTAGGAACCATGCCGCCATAAATAACGCGCTTCTCGATCAATTCTTGCGTGGCATGGTTGTCGAGTACGGCAATGCAATGTCCGCATTGATCGAGTACGCCTTTGACATCGGTAAGCAAAATTAAACGATCGGCGTTCAGTAATTTTGTGATCGCGGCGGCGGCGTCATCGGCATTCACATTGAGCAGCTGACCGTCGGCGGCCGCGACGCTGGCAATAACGGGTAGTTGTTGTTTGGATAATAAAAATTCGATCACGTCAGCGTTCGCGGCTTGAACCAATCCGACATGCCCCAGACGTGTGTCGGCGTGAAAAGCCGCGTGGGTAATATCAGCATCAAGCAAACTTAAACCACAGGCGCGCAACCCTTGTTGATTAAATTTCGCCACCAATTTTTTATTCAATAATCCGCTTAAGACAGCGGTAACCACTTCAACTTGATCCGATGGCGTAACCCGCAAGCCGTTATGTTTGGCAACCGAAAAATTCAATTTGGTTAACCAATTATCCAGTTGTTTACCGCCGCCATGCACCAGCACAACGCGTGTATCTTTTTGCTGCAACTGTAAAATGGTGGCACCCAGATCATGAATAACCGCCTCATCTTCCAATGCTGCACCGCTTAATTTAATTACGATGGTTTTGTTGGCGCTGTTTTTCATGATGTGAATTCCGTTATCAAACCGATATGGCTGAAAGTTTGTTGTTGCAAATTAAACAGTTGCACTGCTTGTGATGCCGCCCCTTTCAGTAGATTATCAATCGCACAAAAAACAGAGAGTTGATGATTGTCGTGATCCACGCTCCAATTAAGATCGGCAAACGGTGTATGGGCGACATTTTTTACGGCAGGCCATTCGCCCGGCGGTAACAACCGAATTAATTTTTGATTTTCATAGGTCGATTGATAAATCGCGTTGATGTCGGATGCGCTGACGTCCGCATTCAAATAGGCGTAACACGACGCCAATATGCCGCGATGAAAATTGCCCAAGTGTGGCGTAAACACGACATGGCGGCCGATGTTTTGCGCCATTTCTGGTTGATGACGATGGTGATGTACGCCATAAGGCGACAAACTGACTTCGCCGAATTGGGTATGCGCTTGCGCTTTTTTCCCTGCACCACTGACGCCGCTTACCGCATTGATGATAGGGGCAACGTGCGGGTTCAATACACCAGCGTCGGCTAAGGGTTTAAGCGCCAACGTCGCGGCGGTGGGATAACAACCGGGTACTGAAATGAATTTGGCACCGCTGGTTTTGGGACCCGCAAATTCGGCAATACCGTAATGCGCATCTGCGACGAGCGCGGCTTCTTCGTCTTTTAAGCCATAAATTTTTTGTGCAAGGCCGGGCGATTGAAGACGAAACGCGCCGGATAAATCAAACACCGTTTTGCCTTGCGCAAGTAACGATGGCGCCAGGTGCGCACTAACTTCGTGCGGTGTCGCCAAAAAAACGATGTCAGCGGTGAGTCTATCCAGTGAAAAGGGGGCGACGTTCAACGTCACCACGGCGCGCGCCGACGGATGTGCCGCGCTAAAGGGGGTGACCGATTGGTCGCGTCCGGAGTGGAATAATTGCAGCGATTGAATGGCGGGGTGCCGAGCCAACAAACACGTTAGTTCGGCACCGGCATAGCCGCCGGCTCCGACCACAGCAGCATGGATTTTTTTAGACATAACGCGCCCTTATGCGGGCGCGATTTTTTAGTTTACGCCCGACAGTTTTTCGAGGTGTTTGATGAGTTCGGCGGCGTCGGTTTCGCTTCGGGTGGCGATAAACAAGGTGTCATCACCACAAACTGTACCGACTACAAGGGGCAAACTGCTGCGATCTAATTCATAAGCGATCGGTTGCGCCCGGCCTGGCCGTGTTTTAAGAACGACCAACGAACTCGCTTGTGCAATGGAAACCGTCAGGTTCTCCAATACACGTTTTAGCTCGTTCGTCGTCGATGTAGACACCGACACCGCATCCGGCAATGCATAACCATTCGGCCCTTTGAATACTTTTAACTCGGTCAAATCACGCGAAAGCGTGGTTTGCGTGGTTTCCACACCCTTCAGGGAAAGCAGTTCCACCAACTCTTCCTGACTATGAACCGGCTGACTGGAGATCAACTCGCAAATCAGTTGTTGGCGGCCCTGCTTTCCGACGGGTACGGGATCTTTGTGTTGAACGCTCATTACGTCTCCACGGGTGAACTATAGCCTTGGATGGCATAAATATGCAATACGGTGCATAAAAATATTATGGTTGTGATTCGGCAATGACGCCGACTGGCGCATTGTAGCCAGAGAGGCAGGGCAGTGGCGATAGATTAGAAGTGGGCGTCGAGTTGGGGATCGCTGCTGAGTCGTTGACGATACCGCACCACAAACTCGCTTAAAAATTC
>CAZYUS010000086.1:0-13226 GCA_964650615.1 uncultured Pseudomonadaceae bacterium
TGCGGTTTTTCGGCGCGTTCGGCCGAAGCCGTGTTAGCGTGTGGTCAGCCATTTGCTTTCGTTGATGTGCTGTCCAATCCGGATATTCGCGCCGAGTTGCCGAAATTCGCTAATTGGCCAACGTTTCCGCAGTTATGGGTCAACGGCGAGTTGATCGGTGGCTGTGACATCATGATGGAAATGCATGCCAAAGGTGAGTTGAAAACGCTACTGGAAGAAGCCACCAACGCCAAAGCGGGCTGAGTTAGATTTTATTTATGCTAAAAAAACACACGGCGCATTACGCGCCGTTTGTTTTTTTACCGTGTAACACGCCGACCAGCGCCGGTTCGACAATGGCGAATTTAAAAAAACCGAGTATTTTACTAGGAAAAGCCAGCGAACGGCGCTAGCATATAATCTCAACGTTGTTCGCGGGGCGGCGTTAAGGCCGTCGCGTTAGTTTTTTACCACACAAAAGGAGCTTAACCATGGGTGTTTTAGTTGGTCGTCCAGCGCCGGATTTTACGGCGGCGGCAGTGCTTGGAAATGGCGAAATCGTTGGTAATTACAACCTGAAAAAAAATATCGAAGGAAAATACGCGGTTATTTTCTTTTATCCGCTCGATTTTACGTTTGTCTGCCCATCGGAATTGATCGCGTTTGATCATCGTTTGAGTGAATTCAAACAGCGGGGCGTCGACGTCATTGGCGTCTCCATCGACAGTCAATTTACGCACAATGCGTGGCGTCTGACGCCGGTTGAAAAAGGTGGCATCGGAGCGGTGGGGTATCCCCTAGTTGCTGATGTGAAGCACGACATTTGCCGTGCTTACGACGTCGAACATCCCGATGCTGGTGTCGCTTTCCGTGGTTCGTTCTTGATCGACAAAAAAGGTGTTGTACGTCATCAAGTGGTGAATGATTTGCCGCTCGGTCGCAATATCGACGAGATGTTGCGCATGGTGGACGCGCTGCAATTTAACGAAGAGCACGGCGAAGTGTGTCCGGCCGGTTGGAACAAAGGGAAAAAGGGAATGACGGCATCGCCTGATGGTGTGGCGAAATATCTGGCCGAGAACGCCAACACACTGTGAGCGTATTCGATACGACACCGCGTTGTTAAACGCCGCAACGCGGTGCAAAAAAAACAACCCGCAGCAAGCGGGTTGTTTTTTTAGGCTTAAATAGTACCGCCTCTAAACGCTAACCGTTGTAGCAGCGACGTCAGTCGCGAATGACGCCGATTTGCGGCTAAGTTGTCGTTTTATTTACGGCTGCAATGGAAATTCGTCGCGCTCGCCCGGCTGTTGATAATACGTCAGCATCGTCGGCGCCCATTTTTTCATGTTGGCGATACGATCATCTGAGCTGGGGTGAGTCGAAAAAAACGCCTGCACTTTTGCAACGCCACCGCTGCCACTTCCGCCGCCTAATTGCGCCATTTTTTGCCATAGCGTGATGGCGGCTTCGGGCGAATAACCGGCTTTTGCGGCCAGCTCGATGCCGATGCGATCGGCTTCGGTTTCTTTATCGCGTGAATACTTCAGTGTGAGCGCGCCACCGGCTAATCCCGCCAACATGGCGGCTTTATCGCCTTTGGTAACGCCGAGTCCGGCCACCACACCCGATAGCACCATCATTTCCGACATTTTTTCGGCGGTGTGGGCTGATAACGCGTGGCCGATCTCGTGGCCCATCACCTGTGCAATTTCGTCATCACTGGCGTTAAGTTGATCGATGATGCCGGTGTAAATTGCCATTCGACCGCCTGCCATACAGTAGGCATTGGCGGTTTTGGGATCGTTAATGATTTGCACACTCCATTCCCATTGCGCGGTTTCCGGACGATAGACAATCGCTTGTGCGATCAAGCGACGTGTAATGCGGTAAACGCGATGATTGAGTGCGCTATCGCTGGACAATTTACCTTCGCTTTTGAGTTTGTTGACTTCGGTGGTGTAGGCTTGTTTCGATGCCACAATGGCTTGATCTTCCGACACCAGCATTAATTGTTTGCGTCCCGTTACCGCGTTGGTGGTGCAACCGGTGAGCAGCGCCAGCAGCACCAAAATGAAACCCGTTTTCATGCGCCTTCTCCTTCATTTTCGGTGTCGTTTTGATCGGCTGGTTCATCGTGCAGCGGAGGCGGCCAACCGCCTAATTGTTGCCAACGATTGACCATCAAACAAAATAAATCGGCGGTGCGTTCGGCATCATAAAGCGCCGAATGCGCCTCGTTGCTATCAAACGCAATACCCATCGTTCGGCACGCTTTGGCTAAAACGGTTTGCCCACACACCAAGCCGCCTAAGCTCGCGGTATCAAAACTGGTAAACGGATGTAAGGGCGAGCGTTTGATTTTATTGCGCTCGATCGCGGCATTCATAAACGCGAGATCAAACCACGCGTTATGTCCGACCAACACGCTGCGCGAACACTGGTGTTTTTTTTGCGCAGAACGGATCTTTTGAAATAAATCGGTAAACACGTGCTGTTCAGATTGTGCGAGGCGAAAAGGATGGCTGGGGTCGATACCATTAAACGCCAACGCGGCGGCATCACAGCGCAAACCGGGAAAGATCTCGACGTGACGATGGAACGATTCACCGCGTCGCAATAAACCGTCGTCGTCCATATCGAGCAACACCGCGCCCAGCTCCAGCAAGGCATTTTCGGTGGCGTTGAAGCCGCCGGTTTCGAGATCGATAACCACCGGATAAAAACCGCGAAAACGTTGTCCGATCGCGGTCATTTAAATGCGCGCCATTTTGTAGCGCAGGGTTTCACCAGCGCGCAGCGGCACGACGGAAGCGTCACCGAAACGATACGTTTCCGGAACGTGCCACGGTGCCTCAACGAGTTTTATTTTTTCCGTGTTGCGCGGCAGGCGATAAAAATCCGCACCGTTAAACGACGCAAATGATTCTAAGCGATCGAGTTTATTGACCGAGGCAAAGGCTTCGGCATAAAGCTCGATAGCGGCGTGGGAGGTGTAGCAACCGGCACAGCCGCACGCGGCTTCTTTGGTGTGGATGGCGTGCGGCGCGCTATCGGTTCCTAAAAAGAATTTTTTGCTGTGCGAAGTGGCGGCGTTTAATAACGCTTCGCGGTGAAGTTCGCGTTTTAAAATTGGCAAACAATAATAATGTGGACGAATGCCGCCTTGAAAAATGGCGTTGCGGTTATACAACAAATGATGTGCCGTGATGGTGGCACCGACATCGAATTCCGTGGTTGTCACAAAGTCGGCTGCCTCTTGGGTGGTGATGTGTTCGAACACCACGCGCAGTTTTGGAAATCGTTGTAAGGTTGGCAGTAACACCGTATCAATAAAAACTTTTTCGCGATCAAAAACGTCGATTCGGCTGTCCGTTACTTCGCCGTGAACACAAAGCGGTACTTGCAAGCGTTCCATTTCGGCTAGCACTGCAAACACGTTTTCCATGCGTGAAATGCCGGCGTCAGAATTGGTGGTAGCGCCAGCGGGATACAATTTATACGCCACCACAAATCCCGAATCTTTAACGCGTTGTACTTCAAGCGGATCGCTGTTGTCGGTTAAATACAAGGTCATTAATGGAGTGAATCCGCTGTCTTGTGGTGTCGCCGCCACAATGCGATCGCGGTATTGTGCCGCTGATGCAACGGTCGTGATCGGCGGTTTCAAATTGGGCATCACAATGGCGCGACCAAATTGCGCGGCGGTGTGGGCCACGGTGTCGTTTAAGCGATCGCCATCGCGAAAATGCAAATGCCAATCATCCGGACGAATTATTTCCAGCATGAGATGAACCTAACAAGCAATGAAGTGGGCCGAATTATACGTGTTGTCCTCAAGATTGGCTGATTCCTGCCGATGAAGGGCGAGAGGCAAGGAGCGTGGGTGATGCGTGTTTTACTGTTGGTGGTCGTGTTAAACGTGATCGCGCTGTCGGCGCTGGCCGAGTTGCGCCGTTTCGAACCGCGCGTTGACGAAGCGAAGTGGGTAGTTAGCAGTTCGCGATTAAATTGTTCGTTAACACAAGAGATTCCGGGGTTTGGTAAAGCGCGTTTCGCCAGCAGTCACGGGCGTGCGATTAATTTGCGATTTGATGTCAGTTACCGTTATCGCAGTCCCAACGCGGGTGGCGTTGTGGAAATGCAATCGTTGCCGCCGTCGTGGATGCCGTCGGCGCAAGCGCGTTCGCTCGGGCGGGTCGATATGGCGAACGAACGCTATTTACTGCAACTCAAGCAGGCGCAAGCGTGGACGTTGTGGACGGAACTCGAAATGGGGCATTTGCCGACGTTCACGACCGATGGTTTTCTGCACGGATTGGATACGGTCGTCGTTGGTCTTTCAGCGGTGCGTTTTCGCGAGGCTGCCGATAAATTTCGTCAATGCCTTGCGCAGTTATTGCCTTACACGTTTGCCGATATTGCCAAATCAACGGTCTATTTCGAATTCGATCGGGTCGAATTTACGCCCGCCACCAAAGCGCGTTTGCAGCAGATCCGTGATTATCTGGCCGCTGATAAAGACATTGATTTAATGATGATTGAAGGTCATACCGATAACAAAGGGGCGCGGTATTTCAATCAAGTATTGGGTCAAAAGCGCGCCGAAGCGGTGCGCGAGTTCTTGCTTAAATCGGGTGTCGATGCCAATCGCGTGAAAGTGGTGACTCACGGTGAGCGCAAACCGGTGGCCGATAACAAAACCGAATCCGGTCGCGAGAAGAATCGCCGCGTGGTGATCGAGATCGAACGCTAGCGACTCGCAATTCGCCTCGACTGGACTACGCTTAGGTCTGAGTTAAATTTTTGATACAAATGGGGTAGTACCGATGAATCTGACGGTGTCTCAACGCATCACCGGAGGCTTCTTTTTTACTTGCGGATTTCTGTTGCTCATCGCGGTGGTGGCCGTTTGGGGCATGCAGCGGGTAAAAGGTGACTTGGCGGCAGTGGCCGATCAATCCACGCCAATGGTGGTCAAAAGCGGCGATCTCATGGCCGCCTTGCTGGAAAGCAGTCGCGCAACCAGTCGTCACTTTAATGGTCGCACTGACGATGTGGTGAAGGCCGCAAAAGATGAGTTCGATGCCACCGCCGCGCGTTACGCTAAAACCCACGCCGACATGGAAGCCTTACTCGGAGATGACAGCGATTTACGTGACGAATTGAATCAGGTGGATGAATTGGCGCGCGCTTATTTAGACATCGTTCCACGCGTGTTAGCGGCTCACGAAGCCGAACTCGCCGCCGAAAAAAAAGCGCGCAAGGCACGGAATAATGCCGAAGATCTGGGCGATGAAATCGACGCCAGTTTGCAAGACATGGCCGACAGTGGACGTAATCGCGCGGTCGCCAGCAAGTTAGCGAGCTTAGTCAGCGAAGCCTTGGTGGCAGCGGTTGATTCGCTAGGACAACGTAATCTCGCGGCGCTAAAAACGGCGATGAAAGATCTCGACAGCTTGGCAACGTCGATCACCTCGCGGGTGGCTGAATTGCGCGCCGGTGGTGCCAAGCAAAGTGACTTGGATCAGTTAGAGGAATTTCGCAAACTGATTAGCGGCCCGCAAAGTTTGCCCGATCATCACAAAATGCAGTTGGAGCAAGCGGCGGCGTCCGAAGCGGCGTTTAATGAATCCGACGCCAAATTGAATGAAACCATGGCGGCATTAAAAAGCTTCCTCGATGAAGTGCAATCGTTCAAAGATAAAGCGTCTGAATCGGCGTCGAATGCCATTAGTTTCAGCAACAGTGTGTTGACCACTACGGCGATCGTGGCGTTAGTTTTTGCGGCATTTGTGGCGACGTGGGTGGTGCGTTCGATTCAACAACCGTTAAGCGAAACCGTTAAAGTCATTGAACAAGTAGCGCGCGGCGATATGACGGTGGTGGTGCGCGTGCAAAATCAGGATGAATTCGGTCGACTGGCCGGTTCAGTAAATGACCTGACACGACAACTGCGCACCATGCTGCAAAAAATTTCGGAAACCGCGTTGGCATTGTCGAGTGCAGCTGAACAAACCGCGCATATTTCGCAACAAACGCACGGCGCGATTCATCATCAACGCACGCAAACCGAACAAGTGGTGGTGTCGATGACCGAAATGAATTCGACGGTCAGCGATGTCGCGCGCAGCGCGAACAACACGTTGATGCAAGTGTCGCAAGCCAGCAGCGAAACCAGCGCTGGTCGCACCGTGGTGTTGCAATCCATTGAGGCGATCAATCGCTTGGCCAAGGAAGTGCAGGAGTCGGTAGCGGTAATCAACCGGCTTGATGGTTATAGCGCGCAAATTGGCACCGTTCTCGATGTGATCCGAGGCATTGCCGAGCAAACCAATTTGCTGGCCTTAAACGCGGCGATTGAAGCCGCGCGCGCCGGTGAGCAGGGGCGCGGATTCGCGGTGGTGGCGGACGAGGTGCGGACTTTGGCCTCGCGCACGCAAAGTTCAACGCAAGAAATTCAGCAGATGATCGAGCGGCTGCAAACCGGCGCGCGCGACGCCGTGCAAGTGATGGCGCGATCGCAACGTGAGGCGGAGTCGGCCGTCGCCCAAACCTCACGGGCGGGTGAATCGCTGGAGCACATTACGCAATCCATGAACGTCATCAACGATATGAGCACGCAAATTGCGAGCGCAGCGGAACAGCAAGCAGCAGTGACACAAGAGATCCATCAAAACATGACGGCGATTTCGGATGTGTCAGAACAAACCTCGCAAGGGGCGGCGCAAAGTTTGTCGGCTTCGCAAGAACTGGCGCAATTAGCCACCACTTTGCAAAGCTTGGTGCAGCAATTCCGCGTTTAATCCGCCATCGTCAAGCAACAAAAACGGCGCTCGAAGCGCCGTTTTTGTTATGTCTTGAAGCGTCACTATTAACCGTCGTCTTTGGCCGAATTGATGATGTCGAGAAACTGCTGCTTGCTGGCATCGGCGGCGATCTGTTCTTTGACCCAATCGACACACGTTTTGCCGTCGCGCTCCGGCACGCTCAAGCCTTCGGCTCCCAGTTGACCGGCAATGTATTCCGCCGCTTCGTTGGCGTTGTATTTCACCGCTAATCGGTAAAGACTGATGCCTTCGCAATAGAAGCCGCCGTAAATCTGACGTAGCCGGATGTGGGCTTGGGTCAACTTTTTACGCAAATTCGAACGATCATTTTCTTTGGTGAAATCACACAGCGCAGTGACCAGTCGCGTCATCTCTTCGTCGGCTGCTTTGACCGGCGTCGGGGCAGAAAAACCGGCGCTGGCCACGACTAAACACAGTGCAATATATCGCATCGTTATTTCTCTCGGAGAGTTAAGAATCCACCCCAAGTATAGGTGAGAAAAAAGGGTGTAAAGCGCGGCGAAGCAGATTTTGGCGAACAAATGACGGGGGAAAGCGAGTGGCGCAGAAACAACAACGCCCACACGAGGTGGGCGCTGCCGTTGACTGGAGGTGTCAGTGTAGCGGAAACGCCAGCCGGTTTTGGCGCTTTCCGAGGATTTATTTTTACTCGTGGCTCAAGCCTTTATCGGCATCATAACGATAGCCTTTGGCTTTGCCTGCGGCGGTCGCATTCAACACAACCGTAGGGTCTGCGCCGTAAGTGATTGCTTGCTGTGCGATGGTGGCTTCGGCTTCGGGATAAGCCGCTGTCGCTACTTGAACGACTTCACCACTGTCCATACCGTCTTGTAAGGCCGCTTGCACGGTTTGCGCAACAAACTGCGGTGCGGCCTGAACGGCGGCAGCAACGAGGTCGGTTTTGGAGGCCTTTTGTACGCGCTTGTCAAACTGCGCCGTAAAGTCAGCGCAGCGGTTGGCGTGAGCGCCTTTGACGGTGCATTCTTTGGCGTCGATCATCGCGGTTTGCACCTGATAACCGTAACACGACGAGGCGGAAAACGCGTTGCTGCTGTCATCGGCCGGATTGGCGGCGGCGATGCGTTCGCACAAGGCGGCACCTTGGCGAAAACCGTTTTGGTAAGGATTGGCAGGTGTGGCCGACATGGCAGTCGTGCACCACAAACTGCAGCAAGCCAGCGATAAGAATAAGCCATGCTTCATGGTGTCATGCTCCTGAATGGAATAAGGGGGTGGGGGCCTTGTCGAGTCTAGAAGCGGTTTTGCGGGAGCGCAAATAACCAAACGCGCTAATACGACACGTCACTTTCACTGTGAATCCTGCTTGTTCTGAAGTCGCTCTTTTAAGTGCTACCCCAAAACCGTTCGCGCCCACAGGCGCTTCTCGGGACGCATGAACGCGCGCGGTCAAATACCGAGTTCACCCTGTTGTTCGGCGTCCATGCGCAGGCGCAGCTCGCGCCACGGTGCAAGGCGATCGCTGGAGCCAACCGACGCGCCTTTGGCGACCCACAGTTCGGCCCCGTTAAAGCTGTAGACCGGTAACAGATCTTTGCGCTGTGACGCAGGCCTGATCTCGGCGATGAGGTTATCCAACACCAGTGGTTCGGCATCGGGCTTATCGTAGTAAGTCAGCACCATATGGGCTTGATTAAGCAACACTGCTTTTACGTACGTGATGCGTAGGCGTTCTTGCGGCACGCCGAGGGCGACGAGGGTGAAATACTTGGCCACCGAAAAGTCTTCGCAATCGCCGCCTTGAGTCGCGAGAAATTCCACCGGCGTGGCCCAGTAGTCATTTTTTTTCCAATGCAGGATGTCATCGACGAATTCCTGCTGGTTAAAAAACACATTCACGGCATACAGTTTTTCGGCGGTGTCGTCGTGAGCGTGATCTTCAACCAGAATTTGCCAGTTCAGCAGCCTAGCGCGCGCGGGTTTGCCGAATTTTTTTTCGACGGCTTCCAGCAATCGGGCTGACAGATGTAATTCGGCCGCCACCAGACACGACAACGAAAAACCGAGCAAGGCGGGGAAAAGGCGTAACTGCCGCACGAAGCAAACCGAATTGAAAACGTTTTACTCAGCGTAGAAACGAAACAAGTTTACTGCAAGCGCGAGCGCAACAATTCCAGATACGCCGCTTCGTCGGGAGCGCGTTGATGGCGCTGCGCCAGCCACATACTGTGCGCCAAGGCTTCCATCATCTGATGTTCGACCTCGTGTTTATCGCCACAGCGCAATAAAAATTGCTGATATAACGATTGCATTCCCGCCGGACGATTGGTGCTGATCTGCTCGCGCAGCCCCATGTGCAGGCCCATGTGCAAAAACGGATTGGTTTCGCCAAATTCGGGCAGGTAATCGCGTTCGCTGTATTTTTCTGGTGCCGCCAGCAAGGCGTGATATTCACCATGCAACGCGATAACCGCTTTGACTTGTTCTTCCAACGCCGTTAACGGTTCTGCGTTTTGCGCCTTGCGATACACATCGAACCATAGTTGGCGCAAGTTACGTCGTTCATTGCCAAAGATCATGTCAGCTTAACTCCGTTTTCTTTTTAAATTCGCACAAATCGTTGATGAGGCAAACTGGGCATTTGGGTTGGCGCGCGGTACACACATAACGACCATGCAAGATCAGCCAATGATGCGCATCTTTTTTGAATTCATCCGGCACGACTTTCAATAATTTTTGTTCGACCGCTAACGGGGTTTTTCCGGGGGCCAGACCGATGCGATTACTGATGCGAAAAATATGGGTATCGACGGCAATCGTCGGCTCGCCGAATGCGGTATTCAACACCACATTGGCGGTTTTGCGACCGACACCGGGCAGTGCTTCCAAGGCTTCTCGTTGGCGCGGCACTTCACCGTGGTGCTCGGTTAATACGATTTGGCACAGCTTGATAATGTTCGATGCTTTGCTGTTGTACAGACCGATGGTTTGAATAAACGGTTTTAAACCGTCGACACCGAGCGCTGCAATTTGTTGTGGCGTGTTGGCTTTCGGAAATAATCGCGCCGTCGCCTTGTTGACTGACACGTCGGTGGCTTGCGCCGACAACACGACGGCGATCAACAATTCAAAGGGCGTTGAATAATGTAACTCGGTACGCGGCTTAGGATTGTCCGCGCGTAGGCGCGTGAAAATTTGCTGACGCTTATCGTGGTTCATTTTCTTGTCGCGAGTGAAAGCGGCGAGGTTTCATTGCGTGGAGCGCGCGAGGCAATCGCATTTTTTAACGCGATCATTAGGCCTAATCCGATAAACGCACCGGGCGGTAAAATTGCCAATAAAAATGGGTGTTCAAAATGCACCAATTCGACCACGAGCACTTCGCCGTTTGCCCCGAATAGCGAAGTCGCGCCCGCCATCCACGTGCCGGTGCCGATGATTTCACGCAACGAGCCGAGGACGAACAATACCGCGCAAAATCCCAGGCCATGGGTGAGTCCGTCGATGAGTGCTGGTAACAGCGGTTGGCGCGCCGCAAAATGTTCGGCGCGCCCCAGAATAATGCAATTGGTGACGATCAAGGGAATGAAAATGCCCAGCGCCTGATAAAGCGAATACGCGTAAGCCTGCATCAATAGCTGCACGGCGGTTGTCATTGCGGCAATCAATAATACGTAACACGGAATTCGAATCGCGTGCGGAATAAAACGACGTGACAACGACACCAGTGCATTGGATAACAGCAGCACCAACAAGGTCGCAAGTCCAAGTCCCAGACCATTGATCGCACTGTTACTTACTGCCAGCAACGGACATAAACCCAATACCTGCACCAACGCGGGATTATTGCGCCATAAGCCGTCAACGAATACGGTTTTCCATGCGGGCATCACGGTGTCTTCCCTGTGCTGTTGCAGTTAGCCGGTAATGAAAATAACGACTCGCGGTGTTGCGCGTAAAAGTGCAGTGATTTTTCTACCGCTTTTATTACCGCGCGAGGTGTCATGGTCGCACCGGTAAACGCATCGAAATCGCCACCGTCTTTTTTTACACGCCATTTCTCGCTGGCGCGGTTTTGCAACGAAAGCGATTTAAATGATTCAATCCAGTCGCTTTTAGTACGTTCGATTTTATCGCCTAAGCCCGCTGTTTCGTGGTGCGCGCTAACGCGGACTCCGGCTAGGGTGCCTGCGACATCAATGCCAATCAATAACGCAATTTCACCGTTGTAACCATCTGGCGCGATCGCGTGAATGATCAGCGCGCGGGGACTGCCGTGAGCGCGAAAACGATAAACAGCAAGGGGGCGGTCGACGCCCAGAAAGGCCGTATCACGTTGCAGAACGCAATCGTTAATTGCGTCGTTATCAAATTCGTTACGCGCAATGATGGCGGAAAATTGTTGCACCATCGCCTCATGCTCAGACGTGGCAATTGCCGCAGCGGTGCGCTGATTAACCCACGTCAGCAACGCGGTACACAGCAACGCAAAAATCCCCAAGACGATGGCTGCGCGGTGGATGGACGTGATCTTGTTGCTGGAATTATTCATGTCGTTTTATTCGCTGGCGTATCGCGATGCCGAGGCCGGAACCGTGTAATGATCGATCAACGGGGCGGCGCAATTCATCAATAAAATTGCGAAGGCGAAGGCATCTGGATAACCGCCGAATTGACGGATGATGTACACCAACATCCCGATACCAACGCCGTAAAAAAGCCGCCCTTTTGGTGTTGTGCTGGCGGTAACAGGATCGGTGGCAATAAAAAAAGCCGACAACATTGTCGCGCCACTAAAAAGATGAAATAGCGGCGACGCAAAACCGTCGGGATTCCACACGTAAAAAAATGTCGCACAGATAAACAGTGAGCTTAACGTTGCGACGGGGATACGCCATGAAATCACTTTTCGCCACAGCAATACGCAACCGCCGAGCAAAAAGGCAACGTTGACCCATTCCCATCCAAGGCCGGCAAATGTTCCATAAACCGAATGCTGCGAAAAGGACTCTCGTGTCATTAAGCCGTGCGATAGATCATTTTTTAACGTGTCGAGCGGCGTGGCTAACGTAAATCCATCAATGCCGTGACGCAGCGATTGCAGTGTTAAACCATCATCGGCGCGTTCGTTAAAAATCAGTTGTACGGTGTGGCTGAGATCTGCTGGATACGGTTGCAGCGTGGTGGCGGGCGTCCACGCGGTCATCGACAATGGAAAGGCAATCAGCAGCACGATATAGCCAATCATGGCTGGATTAAACGGATTCAAACCCAAGCCACCGTAAAGATGTTTACCAAACGTCATCGCAAAAAAACTGCCGATTAACGCGCACCACCACGGTGCCAATGGAGGTAAACACAAGCCTAATAAAAGCGCGGACAATAACGCGCTAAAGTCGCGCAATTCTCGACGCGGATCGCGTTTGCGTGACATCAAACAGAGTGTCTCGGTGGCGGCGCAAAAAAACACACAAAGCACGATTTGGATCACGACACCAATGCCGAAAAAGCTGGTTTGCAGGGCGATGCCGGGAAGCGTGCAAACCATTGCCCAGCGCATGGTGTCGGCGACGCCATCGCGCGGCGTCGTTAGCGCTTCGCGCATTAAGTCAGGGCGCATGACGGTTAGGCTCCGTGTTTTTTGCAGCGGCTTTTTTGGCTTTAGCGCGTGCAACCGCAGCGGCAACTTGCGCGGCTTTATCGTCGCCTGTGGTGGCGGTTGTTGGTGGCGTGACGGTGGGCGTAGCAATCGGCAAATCAGGCGGCTCGGGCGCGTTAATCGTCGTCACGGCAATGCGCGCCTGTTGCGTGTATGCGCGCTGGTCTTTGTCACGCGCTAAACGCACTTGTCGCCACTCAAAACGCGATTTGGCCGCAGCGGCGATGCGCTGTTCTTGTTGCGCAAAAGCCAGCGCTGCTTTGCCTTCACGATAATACGTTAGCAACGGAATAGTGCTGGGACAAACATCGGCGCAGTCGCCACACTCGATGCAAGCCGATAAATGCAAGTCAACCGCTTTATCGTATTGTTGTGTTTTGATGGTCCAGTACAATTGTTGCGGTAATAAACCGGCGGGACACACCTCGACGCAATCGCCACAACGAATACATTCGCGCGGCGATTGTTGAGCAAATGGCGCAGGACTTTCTACGTGTGGCGCGTGAGTGATGCGATGGGTTGGTGTCGGCGGTTGTTGTTGTGTTGGCAACATATCAATGCAATCCACTGGGCAAGGCGCAACGCATAAATCGCAGCCTGTGCAGCAATCGCTAATAACGGTGTGCATGAGTTTGGGCGCACCGACGATGGCATCAACCGGACACGCTTGAATGCATTTGGTGCAGCCGATGCATTCCGCCTCACGAATAAACGCGACGCGCTTTATCGGTTGCGCTTCGCGTTCGGGATCGAGTGCGACGATCTCTCGCCCCAATAAC
>CAZYUS010000087.1:0-13181 GCA_964650615.1 uncultured Pseudomonadaceae bacterium
AGTCGTCACGCACCGCAGCCCGCAAGAAATCATGGACGAGATCGCGGCCTTGGATGCAGAGAGTGCGAAAGTGTTGGAGAATATCAGAGCGTTGATATGAAGAAGGAGTGGCCAACACAGCGGCTCGGTGATGTCTGTGAAATAATCATGGGGCAGAGTCCCGATGGTGAAAGTTACAACACGACCGGAGAAGGTGTGCCACTCATTAACGGCCCAGTGGAATTTAGCGCCGAGTCATTCGGAAAGACCGTCCGCACAAAGTTCACCACGCAGCCAACGAAGTTTTGCAACCATGACCCGTGAACAACTGACCGAATTTCGCCGCACCCATTTCGGTTTTGTGTTTCAACATTACAATTTATTTCCGACGTTGCGGGCGTGGGAAAATGTCGCCATCGCGCTCGACTTAAAAAATGTCGCTCCGCATTCGATGCGAGAGCAAGCCATCGCGTCACTGGCGCGATTGGGTTTGGGCGATCGCGCCGACGCGTTTCCTGCCGAATTATCCGGCGGTCAAAAACAACGTGTCGCGATCGCGCGCGCACTCGCCGGTAAACCGCAAATTGTGCTCGCCGATGAACCGACAGCGGCACTCGATGGCAAAACCGGTCACAGTGTTGCGGCGTTGTTGCAACAATTAGCGCACGAAGAAAATTGCGCCGTGGTGGTGGTGACACACGATCCGCGCATGATGAACACCGGTGATCGCGTAATTACCTTAGAAGACGGAGCGATCGTAAATGACGTTTGTCCGCTGCCGGAACCGTCGAAAGAACCGAATCAATCCTTAATGAGTAACACGTGATGAAAAAATGGATGTGTGTGGGCGTTGTGTTAAGCGCGTTTAATGTGGCGCACGCCGCAGGCATTGTGGCGGCCGCCGGGCGTGTCGAACCGGTCGGTGAAGAACGTATCGTGATCGCGGAAGCCAGTGGCCGTTTAAAAAGTGTGTTAGTCAACGAAGGCGATGTGGTTAAACGCGATCAATTATTGGCCGAAATCGACAATAAGGAACAGCACGCATTAGTGTCGTTAGCACGCGCGCAGTTGCAGCAGCGCCAAGCCGAATTAAACAAAATGAAAACCGGTGCTAGAGCCGAAGAATTAACCGCGATTCGCGCGGCAGAACAAGAATCCGAAGCGTGGCTGCGACGCAAGCAACAAGAATTGGAACGTCGCGAACAGTTATTTGTGCAACAGCAATTAAGTGCCGACCAACGCGATGAATTGCGCGCTGTCGTCGCTATGGCACAAGCCAGTCGCGATCGGCTACGCGCGCAACGGGAACAAATGGAAGCTGGCAACCGCGTCGAAGATCGGCAAATGGCACAAGCGGCTTATCAAATGGCGCAAGCCGAATTGGCACGTGCTGAAGCTCAACTCGAAAAAACCCGCATCCGTTCACCGATTGACGGCACCGTGTTGAAACGCGAATTGCGCGAAGGTGAAACCGTCACTTCCCTAAACCCCTTGCCACTGGTTCGCATCGGCGATCTAAGCCGGCTTATCGTGCGCGCCGAAATTGACGAACTGGATATCACGCGCGTAAAAAAGGGTGACACCGCCACCGTCACTGCCGATGCGTTTCCTGCGCAATCTTTCATTGGCAAAGTGATTTATGTCGGTCGTCGCATGGGAAATCGTCTCAATAAAACCGACAACCCAGCCGATAAAGAAGACGTGCGCGTGCTGGAAACGTTGATCGAATTGCAACAAGTCACTCATCTACCGGTAGGCTTACGGGTGGACGTCAAAATAAACGTCAAGTAGGGCCAGCATTAACCGAACGAGGTGTGCCATGGATAGCATAAACACTCAAAGCTACTGCGTCAGTTTTCATCGTCAACAAAAAACCACCCGTGCATTTGATTTAGCGCAGCTCGAACAGGAACTCGCCGACACCGATGTGATGTCGTGGATCGATGTGCAAAGTAACGATATCGCCTTGCTGAATCATGTTTTAGTACGTCTGGGTATTGATCTGGTGTTGGTGAATCACTTCGACGATCCGGAAATTCTGCCGCGCATCATTGAACACGACGATAGTCTGGCGTTTTATCTTTATGAAATCGCCAACCCTGAGCACCATTTCGACACCTCGCGCGGATTAACCGCGCTTAACGTTCATCGCTTATTATTTATTATTGGCGATAATTTTGTGCTCACGTATCACCGTGTCGAGTTGGACGTGGTCAACCACGTCAAAGAGAACTGCGCCGAAAGTTTTCGCTTATGGGGCCGGACGCAAGGCTTTATTATGTTTTTGGTGTTGCAACGCTGTTTATACGACTACGCCAATTTAAATTTGGCCAACGACAATTATCTCGATCATCTTGAAGCGGATGCCAAATCGGGCGATTTAAATAAACTGTCACAAGGCATCAACCTCGCTTCGAGCAATATTCTCACCTTAAAAAAACTCGCCGCCAGCTTGCACATCGTACTGATGTTACTCGGCACTAAACGCAGTATTTTTGTAAGCGACGAAGCACGTCTCTCGTATCAAGAGATGAATCAAAACGTCATTTCCGTGCGCGCCGCCATTGATTCATCACGCGACTTATTAGACGGCGTCATCGCCACCCATCAGGCCGACGCGACGCAACGCACCGGCGAGATCGCGCGCGTCTTAACGGTGGTATCGACGATCATTCTTCCCTTGAGTTTAATCAGCGGTATTTACGGAATGAACTTCGACGATATGCCAGAATTGCATTCACCGAAAGGTTATTTTGTGGTTTTAGGCGTCATGTTCACGTTGGCCATCACCCTAATCGCGGTGTTCTGGCGTTTGGGGTGGTTAAATCGGCGCGATAAAAATACCCGTTAACGATCACGCTTAAATCGTCGTCACGCGGTCTTCAGCCACCATTTAACCGCCCCCATTGCCCAATAAATTCGCGTAATTAAAACTGCAATTTAAAACCAATATACGGAAAGAACGGTAAACCCACTTCTTTGGCGATCACAAAATGTTCCGGCGTTTCATTACCATCCGGTTCAAAATAATAGCCCGACACATTCTCCGCATTGGTGGCATTAACCACACCGAAGGTTAACGCTGCCGGAATACGCGGTAATTGATATTCACCTTGCAGATCGATGCGGTAATACGTCGGTAAAGTTTTTGAATTTAATTCGCCATAGGTTGGCAAATAGGAGTCGGGATAATCCGGGTTAGGATGAATACCGACAATGGGCGTGTAACGCGCACCACTACGCACCGTCACCCGCGCACCGATACTCCAGCGATGGTTAAACGCATAATTTAACACCGCGTTAGCGATTAACGGCGTGTCGAGATAATACTGTGTTGTAATATCGGTTAATTTATCGGTACGTTCGCTGCGTGACGCACTGAGCGAAAACCAGCCATACCATTTTTCCGTTTTCTCTTTTTCAATTACCCACTCGATACCCTGCGCTTGCCCTGATACATCGTTGGTGTAATGACGTTGCGCGACATCGTCGGCTAAATCGATCGCGCGTGGCAAATCATCAAGATATTTTTTATACACTTCAACCGACGTTTTCCAATCGCCGCGCAGCTGGTAATTAACCGCTAACGCAAAATGCGTTGCGGTCGGCACTTTTAAATCAGGATTACCCAATGTTGGCAGTACTTTATCGGCATCGGGCATACGACTATACGTTCCCGCTTTTAGACGATATGACCACAGCGGTGTCGCCTGCCACGTCAATGCGACACGGGGATGATTAAATCGTTGTTCGGTTAATCGGTTGTATTCGGCGCGCAGCCCCATTTGCGCCGACCAATTCTCATTTAACGACCAATCATCAATAACATACAACGCATATTGATCGACCTCTGACACGTCTTTTCCTTGAATTCGTTCACCTTTATTGCCCTCACAATCGGCTTGATGATCGGTGCAAAAATAGGGAATCAAATCGAAGGAATAACGAAAATCACGTTGTTCGATGTCCTGCCCGAAACGCAAAAAATGATCGTTAAATAATGAAAAACCAACACTGGATCGCCACACCGTACGTTCATCATCCAACGTGACAAATTGTCCCTGTCCATACGAATACGTTACCTGACTGACCACACGATTAATCGACGCGTCGGCGTGCGTTAAGCGATCACCATAAAAATCCCAACGCAATGCCTGTCCGTTAAATTGTTGTTTAAAATTTAAATCGCCCACGGTATCGGGATTCGCGCGCCCCACCGTTGAGGTATCGGCAATCGACAAGCCGCCCAGATCGGTGGCACCGCTCAACGAAAAACTAAGCTTATGACGATCGCCGATTAACCATTGATATTTGCCCTGATAATCGTCGCTCTCCGGCGCTTGCAACACGCGTACACCGTCGTCGAATTCATCGTCTTCCTTGACGAAAAACTGTATCAAGCTACGCCGATACGAAAAATACGCCGCCTGATCGTTGCCCAATCCCCCTTCTGCCAAAAAACCGGCTTTCAAAAAACTGGCATCCAAGGTGGCCTGCCAATCGTGTTGTTTAGGATCGCGTAAACTGACGTCAATAATCCCGCCCGTGGCATTACCGTATTCACTACCAAATGCTGCCGGTAATAAGGAAAATTCTGCAATTAAATTTTCATTAAAAATGCTGTCACCAAATAAATGAAAGATATAACCGGCAGGCATACCATCAATGTAAAACGCGTTATCGTCCGGCGATGAGCCGCGTATCGCCGGTGCGCCACCGGCATCTCCCCCTGCATACACGACACCGGGAAAAGTATAAACCGCCGCCAAGGGATCGCCCGCATTGCCCGCAATATCCAATAACTTTTGCGTTTCTTCCGACGTTTCGGTTTGCTGCTGGATACGCCGTCCGGTCACCGTAATGGTTTCGGCATTTTTCGCCGTTTCGCCGACGCTTTCATCGCCGGCCCACACCAAGGGTACTGCGCTGCAAAGTAAAATTAAACTCGATTTATTAAAACGAAATAACATGATTCCCATATTCCTAAAATACCGGTCACGAAGCCGCCGCAATACTACTCGAATCGTATGATTAAAAGCTGAATCAATCGTTAACGAACGTTAATTTATTAAGAGAACTCGTGTATGACTCACGCGGTCACGGTTCGTCCTTCGGCCCACATTCTTAAGGCAGCGATGTGTTCGGCCATTACAACGGATAACGGTTGTGTGCTGTTGATGGCGGTTTCGATCATGGTCATGTCTAACGCTTTTTGTTCGCCGTGGGCGCGGTATAAGCCGGCGATGACGGCTTGTTCGATTTCGGCTCCGCTAAATCCTTCGGTGAGGGAGGAAAGAACGGCGAGATCAAATTCGGCGAGATTGATTTTTCGTTTGGTTAAATGAATTGAAAATATGTCGCGGCGCACGTCGGCGTCGGGTAAATCGACAAAAAAGATCTCGTCGAAACGGCCTTTGCGGATTAATTCGGGTGGCAGATCTTCGATGACGTTGGCGGTGGCGACAACAAAGATCGGTGCGCGACGTTCGGATAACCACGTAAGCAGCGTGCCGAGTATGCGTTTTGAGGTGCCACCATCACTGTCATCGCTGGATAAACCTTTTTCGATTTCATCGACCCACAACACGCACGGCGCGACCGCTTCGGCCAGTTTTAACGCGTCACGTAAATTGCGTTCGGTTTCGCCATGAAATTTATTATAAAGCGCGGCAAAATCGAGGCGTAATAACGGCAATCCTAATAAGCCGGCGGTGGCCTTGGCGGCCAAACTTTTTCCGCCGCCTTGCACACCGACCAATAACACACCGCGCGGCGCGTCTAATCCTTGCGGCGCGCTACGGGTGAAAAACAGCGCGCGATCATTCAACCATTTTTTGTAGTGATGCAGGCCACCGACTTCACCGAATTGCGCGGTGTCGTACGCAAACGTCACGACACCATCCATGTTGAGCAATTCGAATTTGGCGCGATTTACGTCGGCTAGTTCGGTTTCGCTTATCACACCATCGTCGTAAATCACGTAACGCACTAATCGCCTTACATCGTTATGCGTAAGCCCGGTGAGTAAGCGCGTTAATTTGTCGATGGTATTGGCTTGACTTTGCACGCGGGTTTTGTGTTCTTGGCCGTATTCCCGCGCTTCTTGTTCGATAATGTCGCGGATCTCGTTGCTGGACGGCAAACGGAGTTCGATGCGCGCACCTAAGCGTTTTAATTCTTCCGGCAATTCCAGTTCGTGCGACACCAGCACCACGGTGCGCGGCGCTTGATCGTGAGTTTGCGCGATTTCTTTTAGCAGACGCACGTGTACCGGCTCATTTAAATAGGGGTGAAAATCAAACAACACAAAAACCGCCGGCTGACGCACGCTGGCGATGTGTTTCAAGATCGCGAGCGGTTCGTGCATATCGCTGGGGGTTTCGTCGAACGACAGATCTTGCCGCGTCAGCCCACGCGCTACGCTCCACGTAAACAACGCACGCGGCTGTTTTTTTAAGGTCTCGCGAATGAGTTGCTGGGCGCGCTGTTCTTCACGCGTGGCGATCACGATAAGCGGTAATTGACAGCGAAACAGCAAAGCGAGGTCGGCTTGATCTTGCGTATTGGTCATGTGTGGTGTTCGCGATAGCAGAAAGCGCGGCATTGTAGCCGTGACCGCAAGGGCGCGTAAGCACGACAACCGACGCATGACGGTCATGAAAAAATCATCTGCCCCGACCTGTAGGTTTACGCTTCCGTAAATGTAAACCTCACGTATAATCCCGCCCGCTTTTAACCCACCCCTCCGGTACGCCGGTTTCGGGGTGGCCCTGCCGGCCGGACGGGAGCCCTACGCCCTGCCCGACCAGGTCAACCTAAAGGCAGGCTTGGACTACGCTTGTAGACCCAACCTGACTTACATCTTGCAACGGGAGAAACGTTATGGCGGTTTTCAATCTGCGCGCCTACGACGACCACGAGCAAATCGTTTTCTGTAGCGATCAAGCCTCTGGCCTCAAAGCCATCATCTGCATTCACTCCACCGCACTCGGCCCCGCTGTCGGCGGTTGCCGTATGTGGGAATACAACACCGACGAAGGTGCTTTGGTAGACGGTTTACGTCTGTCACGCGGCATGACCTATAAGAATGCAATGGCCGGCCTGCCGTTTGGCGGCGGCAAATCCGTCATTATTGGCAACAGCAAGACGCTGAAATCCGAAGCATTGTTCCGCGCTTTCGGCCGTTTTGTTAACTCCATCAGCGGCCGTTATGTCACCGCTGAAGACGTTGGCACCAGCCCCGCCGACATCGCCATCGTGCACAAAGAAACTCCGCACGTATTAGGTTTGGAAGGCAAATCCGGCGATCCATCGCCGATGACCGCTTATGGCGTTTATAAAGGCATCAAATCCGCCGTCAAATACAAATTGGGCCGCGATTCTTTAGACGGCGTCAAAATTGGTGTGCAAGGTTTGGGTCATGTGGGCTACTACCTGTGCAAACATTTGGCCGATGAAGGCGCGCAATTAATCGTGACCGACATCAACAAAGAATCGATCGAACGTTGCGTCACCGATTTTAAAGCGGTGGCGTGCGATGCCAACGCGATTTACACGCAAGACATGGACGTGTACGCCCCGTGTGCATTGGGTGCGACGGTTAACGACGAAACCTTGCCACGTTTGAAATGCAGCATTATCGCCGGTGCCGCCAACAACGTATTGGCCGAAGATCGTCACGGCATCGCGTTGATGAATCGCGGTATTTTGTATGCCCCTGATTATGTGATTAACGCCGGTGGCATCATCAACGTGTCGTTCGAAAATAATTATTCGAAAGACGCGGCAATGAAAAAAACCGAAAACATTTACAACACGCTGACCGAAGTGTTCGAACGTTCGAAGCGTGACAGCCAACCCACCAATGTGATCGCCGACGAAATGGCGCGTCAATTAGTGGCCAAAGGCCGTAAATAATTGAGTGCCTGATGTTTAAAAAAGCCCGCGAAACCATCGCGGGCTTTTTTTTGCTAGCCTTTTCATGCAGCGTCTATGCTTAACACTTCCCCTGCAGGACGGTCGGTAGCCATGGCGGAAGCGGATATCTTATTGCGCGTTATCGCGCTTATTGTCGGAACGGCCAGTATCGCGTGGTTGGCCGTGGCGCTGCCGATGCGCATTGCGCCGCGTGCCTCACTGCGTTTTGCATTGGCGAATCTGACCTTGCTCGCCAGTCTGGTGCTGACCTTGCAACGACGACACGAGGCCAATATCTGGTTTTGGCAAGTGGCCGATTTTCTCGGTGCTATCACCTATTTGATCACGCGTTCTGGTTTGCGTGTACTGTTCAAATTACCGTTGCAAAACCTCGCGCATTTTCTTTTTGCGGCGGTTTACGCTGTGGTGCTGATGGTGATCCCTTTCGATAACGACGCCATTCGCTATTTCGGCATCTGCTATTCATTGTTCGCCGCCTTATTAATGACGCTAACGTGTGTTGATGTCTTTTTACCGGCTAAACGCGAATTTAATTTATTGGCCAGCGTCACCGTTGCGCTGCCTTTTGCGTGTACCGCACTCATCATGGCGTGGCGATTAAGCGAAATTATGACGACACCTTCACCACAACACAGCGGCATCGAAAGCAGCGGATTGTTGTGGTCGTTTAGCGCGTTGGCGCTGGTGTTAAACATGAGCATGTTTGGCTGCGTGTTAACGCGCATGGTTACCAAAATACGGCATTATTCCGAACGTGATTATTTAACCGGATTATTCAATCGCCGTGCATTTTCGCAGCGACTTCATCTCGAAAACGAACGCAGTACGCGTACGCAATCGCAGTATTCGGTGTTGCTGTTTGATTTGGACCACTTTAAACAAATCAACGACCAATATGGTCACGCCTGCGGCGATGTCGCGCTAAAACACACCGCCGCTTTGGCGAAAAAAACACTGCGTAAATTGGATATTTTAGCGCGCTATGGTGGCGAAGAATTTATCGTGCTGTTGCCCGAAACGGATCACGAACAGGCGCACATCGCCGCTGAGCGATTGCGCGTGCAGTTAGAACGCACGCCGTTCACCTTTTCCGGCCACACCATTACGGTGACCGCGAGTTTTGGTGGCGTTAGCCATCATCAAGGCGATATCGACGCGTTATTAAAGCACGCCGATCAAGCGTTATACGACGCTAAACGCGCAGGGCGCAATGGCGTGGTCATGTACCCAAATCATCCATCAAGTGGTGCTTTAGCATCGTAATACTGCGCCTGTCGTTGTTGATATACTTCGCGCCATATTGACGACCTATGGAAACGACAATGACATCGACGTCGCTCACGCCTGCCAACAATTCCTTACCCACTGCCCCGTGCGACGCAGCGCCGCACTGCGCGAATTGTGATGCGATTTTGCACGGTCAATTTTGCGCACAATGCGGACAAAAACGGCGCACACAACGCACCGATTTTGCGGTTTTATGGCATGACGCTGCCGATAAACTCATGGATCTGGAAAGCGGTTTTTCTTTAACCTTGCGTTTGCTACTGCGTGATCCAAAACGGCTAATGCTCGATTACTTCAATGGTAAACAACGTTGTTATACACACCCATTAACGTTGTTGATCGCGTTAGCCACTTTGTCATTTATTTCCACTGCGCTATTTGGCGATGTTTTCTGGCAGCAATTAAAATCCGTGATGTCGACCAATAATGCACGACATTTTACGCCCGAACAACTCGACCGCTACATCGCCGCTTTTGTCACCTTAAACTCGCTGATCCCGTATTGGGTATTGGCCTTCACTTTACCAACGGCGGCACTCACACGACTACTCTTTGGCAACCGATTTAACATCGCAGAATATTGGCTGATGATTGTTTACGCCGTCGCGTTAGGTATTGGTTTCGACGCCATTATTTCCGCCGTTTTATTTCTTAGTCACGCGCCCTTTTTGTTGATGATTAATTCGTTTAATGCGGCGATCGCATTTGCTTTTCTGACGGTTTTAACGCGCTCACTGGGCGGCGGAATAGTAACCTTTATTAAATTGCTCATCCCGCTGATTAGCTTAAGCGTTTTAATGACATGGTTTCTTGGGCTTTGTGCGATGTGGATGGCCACACATGGCGGCTAACTATCGCCCGATACGATAGTCCCTCGCTTCACTACCGCTGGCGAATATGCTGTCATGGTTAAAACCCGAACGCTTACCTAAACATGACATCTGCACTCCAATCGTTTATCCAATCGCTGCAAGCGACATTACCTGCCGAACAAATCATTAGCGACACCTTGCGTCGTCATGCCCTCGCACACGACGCCAGTTTTTATTCGTTGATCCCGCAGCTTATCGTCGTCGTGCGCAACGACAATGATGTGATCGCGGTGTTGAACGCCGCCCGCCGTTATCACATCGCCATTACCTTTCGCGCGTCCGGAACCAGTTTGTCAGGGCAAAGTATTAGCGATTCGGTTTTGGTGCGACTGAGCGATGATTGGCGACAAATTCATCTCGCACAAAAGGGTGAATGGATCAGCACACAGCCCAACGTTTTAGGCGGCGTCGCGAACGCGAAATTGGCCCCTTACCGGCGCAGCTTGGCGGCGCAGCCAGCGTCCATCGCAGCGGCCAGTGTTGGCGGCATGGCCATAAATAATGCCTCCGGCATGAATTCACTCGATAGCTATCATCACGTCAAAAGTTTGCGCATTATTTTTGCCGATGGTCGCGTACTCGATACCGGTGATGACCACAGCAAACGCGAATTTAGCCGCCATAGCGCCGATTTTATTGCGCGCTTACTCGCCATCAAAAAGCAGATCGATGAAAACCCATCTCTGCAACAAAAGATCCGCGCTAAATACCGCATAAAAAACACCATGGGTTTGCAGTTAAAAGCGTTTGTTGATTACGACGATCCGTTCGATATTATTCAGGGTTTGATGTTTGGCTCCGAAGGAACACTGGCGTTTCTGTCGCATCTGACACAAAAAACCGTGGTCATCAAACCGTATAGCCGTAGCGCCTTATTGCTGTTCCGTGATCTGCACAGTGCCGCCGATTGTGTCATGCACTGTCGCCAACACGCGTTCAATATCAGCGCGGCTGAACTGTTAGATACCCACGCACTGCGCGCGATAGCGTCGACACAAAACGCGCAAGATGCCTTACCGCACATCGGTGACAATGCCACCGCATTACTGATTCAAATTGACGGCGAATCGACAGCGCAATTACATCGCGACATCGAACAACTTCGCGCCGCCATCGCACCCGAAAACTTAATGACACCGTTTTATTTTTCTGACGACGCCGAGCAAATCGCGCGTTGGTGGAATATACGCAAAGGCGTATTACCCGCCGTCGGTGCGCAACGCGTTGTTGGCAGCACGGCACTTATCGAAGATGTGTGTTACCCGCTCGATCAACTGGCACCGGCCTTGACCGCCCTGCGGCAACTGCTCAACCGCTTTCATTACCACGATGCGGTGATCTTTGGTCATGCCATGGCCGGCAATGTGCATTTTGTTTTTTCGCAATCCTTTGAAACCGAAAGCGAGCGCCAACGTTATCACGATTTTATGAACGCCTTGGCCGCACACGTCGTCAGCGATTTTAACGGCAGTCTGAAAGCTGAACACGGCACTGGCCGCAATATGGCACCGTTTGTACGCTTTGAATGGGGTGACGATGCCTACGCCATTATGCGGGCGGTTAAACAATTATTTGACCCCGACAACATTTTAAATCCCGGTGTTATTTTTAATGATGATCCGCTCGTTCATTTGAAAAATATCAAACGCATGAAACCGGTGCAGTTCGATATTGATCCCTGCATCGAATGCGGATTTTGCGAACGCGTTTGTCCCTCACAAAACATCACCTTCACACCGCGTCAACGTATTGTGGCCCGCCGCGCATTACCGCCCCTTGTTCATCAATCATCACCGCAAGCCCTCGCCACAACCTTTGATTATTTCGTCGACGCCACGTGCGCCGGTTGTGGTTTGTGCGAAACGGTATGTCCGATTAACGTCAACACGGGCAGAATGGTCCGCGAATGGCGCGCGCAACAAGCGCACGAAAAACGGTGGATAACATGGATCCATCGTCACTTTTCATTGACCACGCATATCATTCGGTTGGCGTTATCGCTGCATCGTTTACTGCCAAAACGTTTACGCCATCCGCTGCTGCCGCCACCTTCGCGTCATCCTCGCGTCGTTCACGTTCAAAGCGAATGGCCTGCTGTCGTTTATCTACCCAGTTGCAGCAGTCGTGTGTTGGGATATGAAGGCAAAAAAAATCTCGCCGAAACGACCATAGCAGTTTTGGAGCGCAGTGGTTATCGCGTAATCATCCCTGCGCAATCGTCATCGCTGTGCTGCGGCATGGCGTTTAATAGCAACGGCTATCCCGACTTAGCCACACAACAACAACAACACACGCTGGACGCCTTAAACACCATTACTCAAAACGGAAAAATCCCGGTTTATATGGACAACAGCGCGTGTTGCGATTTTTTGCGCCAGACCGCGCAAACGGAGGGTTTCACCGTTTATGATTCAGTTGAATTTATCGCCAAATACGTGCTGGATAAACTAACCCTGACACCCAAAAAAGACCCCATCGCATTGCATATCACCTGCTCGACGCGAAGGCAAAAACACCACGCCTTATTGCAACACATTGCACAACGCTGCGCCGTGTCAGTTGTTGAACCCGAAGGCATTCAGTGTTGCGGCTTTGCTGGCAGTAAAGGATTTACCACGCCGGAATTAAATGCCTCGGCGTTAGCGACCTTAAAAAATGACGTCAGCGGTTGTTGCTCCGGTTATTCCAGTAGCCGCACCTGCGAATTAGGATTAAGTCATCACAGCGCCATCGACTATTCGCACATTATTTTTTTAGTCGACGAATGCAGCCAAAAAAAACAGGGTGAGGCATAAGCCTCACCCGATTGAGATTATTTGAACACATGCAACCACAGATCATTGCCGCTGCCGTTATCGTTGATGGCCGATTCGAATGCGGCTTTAGGATATTTAATGCCTTTGCCATTCACACTGGTGTCATAAGAACCGTATTTTTGTAAATTCCATTTTCCGTACGGGTCATTCACGGTGTAATAATTTCCGTCATAACCGGTGACCACTAAAATATGGCCTGAACCGGTAAACCAGCCGTGAACGATCGTCGGTTTTCCTTGACTGGCCAGCTCACGCAACTGTGTCAATGTGCCGTTGGTCACACCGTAAT
>CAZYUS010000088.1:0-13091 GCA_964650615.1 uncultured Pseudomonadaceae bacterium
GCCGTCAACTAAACCTCGCACTAAAAGGCGACTCACGATTTCGACTGACCGTGCAGGATATACGTGATCTTGGCGGTGACAACGGCAAGCAAATCGCACCGGTTAACAAACCACTAATGGATGACATCACGTCTGAATTGGAAGCAATTTTTTATGGGCAGATACCCGCCACACAACCTGTAGCCATTCGTCGTCCTCGCGGCGAAAGTGCCGGTAACTTTCGCGCCATGACCTTGGATGAACGTATGGATCTCGCTGGCAATGATTATGTGTGTTACGCCGCAAAAGCAAATTCACTGCTTATCCGCGCTGATGGTCGAATCGGCAAATGCACGGTGGCGTTGAATGACGATCGCAACAGCATAGGCAAACTGACTGAAGACGGATTGGTGCAGCTCGATCAGAACAAACTTAAACCCTGGCTGCGCGGTTTGGCATCACTTGATACTGGGCAACTGGGTTGCCCGTGGCAGGGGATGACAACTGCGACGTCAACACCCATCGGTACGATCCCCATCGCAATGACGTAAATATTTATGTTCAAAACTAAAGGAGCAAATCAATGAAAAGCAAAATTAATCTCGACACCCTCACCGTTGGCAATGATGGCCGGATTGAGTTAACAGACGAGCAACTGTTAGCAGAAGTTTCGGCATACCAATTGACCGGTAGCGGTCCGAACGGACATAGCTGTTCATCGAATCACGCACCGTGTAACGGTTCGAATAATCAATGCGATAACTGGAGTTCATGTGGTACCAGTAACGGAAGCGGCTGTTATAACGCAGTACTGTGCGGAGGCAAAAATGCCACTATGTGCGGTGGTTCAACGGAACAACAATGAGCCCAAATGTGTGATATGTGCTTGAGTGCTGTATCAATCCTACTTATCAAAACCTCACACAATTAGGTAATTCCGATGAATAAGAAGTTAACAACACTCAGCCTGATCGCGGTGCTTTTGGTTATGGTCATATCCCTTTGGAAGACTAACTTTGCCGATCTAGTCGGCAACGTAGAGCCCCCCACTAATCCCAAGAACATTCAATTGGACGGACATGCGCAGTTGACTGAAAATGGCGATGTCTCGAATAAGCCGGACAACACCTATAAACCTTCGAAGTTGAACCAAATTTCGAAGGCGAATAGCCCCCAACTCACTCCAACGACAACAGCACCACCTTATGAAGTCCGTTGTGCCCAAGTGCAACAATGGTATGAAAGCTTAGGTACTGGGCTCGTGAATTTTTTCCCGACTTTTCCAACCCAGTTACATCCGTATACAAGGAAGGATGATGCGGAACTGTTAATTCTGGCTGATGATATGGATGCAGCAGCTGAATTCGAACTAGGTAAGCGACAACTTTATACATTATTGGAAAAAGTGAAGACCAAAACATCTAACTTCGATTCAGTGAATGAGATATCACAAGCATTCGCCGAACCAAGGGAAAGATTGATGCGAGCTGTTGTTGGTGGACAGGTTATGGCGCTACTCGAGGTCGCTTTTAGTTACGGATTTGAAAGTTTTGCTTACGAGCAATCGGGCTTGCTAACACCTGAGTTAAAAAAGCAACTCTGGCTAGCATCTTACCGCCATGGCAATGCGATCGAGGAACTTGCAGAAGGCATGGATAAAGCACTGTACAACGCAGGCTATCCAGACGAGCAGGAAGTGCTCGATCGCATGGTCAATGAAACCGTAAAGGAAATTCAGGATTTGCGCGTGAAAGCCGGATTGCGACCTTACTCCCTTAAGGTGCCAGAAGCATACCAAACAGTCACGAGTGAGGAATGTAAGCGCTTTGATTTGGTCGCCACGGCTTCAAAGGCTTTAGCTATCCGGCCATCGCCGCTGAACTCGACATCAAGCATAGTGCAATTCATTACCACTACCCGGCCAAGGCGGATTTGGGCGTCGCATTAATCGAACGGTTTCGCCAGCAAGTGGCCGCCATGTCCACCGGCAGCGACGAAGTGCGCACCGATTGCGTAAAACAACTGCACCTTTTTTTCGACTATTACCGTGGTCACGCCGACCTGCGCGATGGTGCGTTGTGTCCCATTGGAGCCATGGCGATCGAAGCCGCGTCGGCGCCAACTCCGGTGCAAATGCAAATGCGATTATTGATTAAGGAAGTGCTGACTTTTTTAACGCGGGTGTTAAGCAAAGGTCGCGATCAAGCACAATTTCATTTTGACGGCCGCGCCGATGAAAAAGCCTTGCTGGTGTTATCGACGCTAACCGGTGCCTTGCAAGTGGCACGTTATGCCGGACCAGATTATCTCGACACCGCGATTCATCAAATTGAGCAGGCGCTAAATGTCGCCTAGGTGATTGCGTACCGGTTACGTCCCGCTTGTTTGGCGACATACAACTGCTGATCCGCCAACTGTAATACCAGATCGGGTTGAGTGAGTTGGTCGGCGTGAGCAGTTACGCCACCGATGCTGATCGAAACATAACGAGAGGTGGTGGATTTTTCGTGCGGTAAATTGAGCGCGCGAACTTCGCTTAATAAGGTATCCGCCACTTTTTCAGCACCGGATTTGTCGGTATTGGGCAGAATCACCACAAATTCTTCGCCGCCATAACGAGCAACAAAATCGCCGCCACGATGCAACGCCGCCTGTAACGCGCCGGCGACTAATCGTAAAATTTTATCGCCTTCGGGATGACCATAAAAATCATTAAATAACTTGAAATGATCGACATCGATCATCAGTAGCGACAACGCATTCTTTTCACGTCGTTCACGTTGGCATTCGCGCACTAGCATTTCATCGAATTGACGGCGATTAGGCAATCCGGTCAACGCATCAATATTGGCCAGTTGCGCCAGCAAATCGCCGCGCCGTTTTAGTTCAAGATGATTACGCACTCGCATTTCGACGATGATAGGACGAATCGGTTTACTGATGTAATCCACCGCCCCCAGCGCCAATCCGCGTGCTTCGTTATTCTCTTCACTTAAGCCGGACAGGAAGATAACCGGAATGTTGATGGTTTTCTGATTGTTTTTTAAATGCGCGCAAACATGATAGCCATCGACGCCAGGCAACATGACATCAAGAAGAATAAGATCGATGGGCTGCGTGTCGGCAATAATTAACGCGTCTTCACCGTTATCAACCACGAGTGGATCGCAAAATTCTTTCAAGATCGCACTGATCAGCATCGCATTGCTGCGGCTGTCTTCAACAATTAGTACGCGTGGTTTGCTTTGCCCTTGTATCACCGTGATTTTCTCGATGTTAGATCAATAATCCAAATACACAGATAACCGCGATGAACACTAAAAAGAATAACAGCGCGCGTTCAGCCAAGGCGAGCGCCTGCCAATTTTCTTCCAATACATCGTCGGGCAACGGCGAGTTAATGGCGAGTGCGGCCAATCCACTTTCACTTAAGATGCGCTCGCTGTGCGCATTGCTTTCTTTCCAGAAGGGATGCAGAGCGCTGTAGCCGCGCACGAAGTCGCCGATAAAAGCATAGCTCAGTGCGGTGAAGCGCGCAGGCAACCAGTCAAGCGCGTGACGCACTTTGCGCAGCAGCGGGCCGTGAGGATGACCGGATTCTAATTTCAACATGTCGGCATACAGCGTACACAAACGGTAAAACAGTGCGGCAGCCGGTCCCAAGACAACAAACCAGAAAATGACCGCAATGAACCGCGTATTGATTTCGCTAAGAATAAAATGCGTCATCGATCGTCCGATTTGCGCCACATCATCTTCGCCTTCGGTTCCCAAAATATCGCGGGCGTGGTCGAAGGCCGCTTGCGTGTCATCGCGTTCCAGCGCCGCTAAATAGCCCGCTAGCACGGTGCGCACGTCTTGAGGGCCAAGGCAGTACCACAGCAGCGCGCCACTCACGACAACGCGCACAACATCAGCCAAACGGTTATCGCCCAGCCCCAATAGCAACCCGAGCAACAACGCCGGTAATCCGAGAATTAAAAATAAACCGCCGAGGTGATCAAACTGGGCCGGAAATTGGCCATGAATAAATCCGCGATAACGCAAGAACCAGTGAAAATGACGATAACTGGGGCTGATACGAAAATACCACTCCATTAACAATACCAACACAATGGAAAGCAAAATCATGAGACATCCTGTAAGCGCCGACGCGGTTGCCCGCTAATTTTAGCGGTTATTGCTCGCGCACAGGGCGCGGCGATAGTGGTCCCAATCAAAAAAAGGTCCCGGATCGGTTTTGCGTTCCGGTGCGATGTGTTGATGACCGACGATACGTTCCAGTGTAATGCGCGGAAAAGCCCGCAGAATGTCGGTACTTAATTGCACCAACTGGTGATATTGCGCCGAATTAAACGGCGTGTCGTCGCTGCCTTCTAATTCGATGCCAAGAGAATAATCATTGCACCGTTCACGACCTTGGAAGGAGGAAACGCCAGCGTGCCATGCGCGCGCGCCGGTGGCGACAAATTGCACGACTTCACCATCGCGGCGAATAAAAAAATGCGCCGAAACGCGCAAGTGCGCGATGGACTCAAAATACGGGTGAGCAGAAGAATTGATGTGACCGGTGAAAAACGCTTCCACATCGCCGCTTCCGAATTGGCCGGGCGGCAAGCTGATGTTGTGCAGTACCAGCAACGAAATGTCGTGCGCGTCGGGGCGCGCATCAAAGTGTGGACTCGGCACTTTACGCGCGTTGTGCCACCAACCGTTTTCCCATAGCGTCACCGTCATCGACCGAACTCCTGCTGATCACGGCGTTATTATTTCCGAGTGACGGCAGATTGGCGAGCGCGATTAATCGGTGGCTTTTAATTTGCGTAAATTCGATATCACCGCTTCCAACGCGCGATCAAACAACGCCGCATCGTCTAATAAGCTGACCGAACCACGACGTAAGGCAACGACCATACCGGGACGCGTGAACTCGGCCACTTTCATTCCGGAACGATTAACGAAAATCAGTTTACCGATGGTTGGAATTTTGGCCGCCAATTTACAACGTGTGGATTTGCCGTTGTCATCGCGCATTTCGATCCAACTACCCACCGGAAGCTCGTCAACCTTGCGCAATAATTCGTCATCTTCGTTGCTCGCAGTCGGCGCACCGCCGAGCTGAATTTCTTCGATCACCGTTTCGGCCGCGATGTCGTGCGCGCTAAGTAGCGCGGCATCTTCATCCGATATTTCCGGTAATGCATCCGCCAATAAATCAATCTCTTGTGGCGTATCCAACGCGCCCAGATCCGGCGCTTCGTTTTCGTTATTAAGCAGATCGGAATTGAAGGATTCAATGTCTTCTGGACTTGAACGCATCAAGGCGAAATGCACCGATTCCAATTCTTGCATCAGTTGTGTGGATTCGATGGCTCCGAAGGATATCGCCTCGAATCCAGCACGCAATTTACGCACTAACATGGGAAGAATCGAAGGCATCGCCGCGCGCTCGGCGGCAGTGCGCGCGGTCACACTACGAATTAATTGTTCCAGCGTAATTTGATGATCGCGAAAAATGTCGCTGTCGACACCGTTGCGCAGGTGTTCGAGCAACATCACTTTGCTCCACACCTCGTTGATTAAACGAGTAACCACCTGCGGTAAGGATTTGCCGCGCGTAGCAGTAAAAATAATGCCATCGACGCTGGTCTTCGAGGTTTCGGCTTTGGCTTTACCGACCTCCACTTCGCGCGTCCGTTTTTCAATAATTGAAGCGCGGCGACGTTCTTCTTCGACAAAAGCGCGGAACTCAAGCAACAGGGCCTCAAACAACCCCATGTCTTCTTCGAACTCGCTCAAGATCCGGTTAACAATGGCTTCGATTTTTCCTTGCAAGCCATCGCGGCCGCGACGCTCTGGGTCCCAGCCTAAACCGGCGTAGGCCATTTCGTTTAATAAAACACGCGCGGGATGATTGCGATTGCTGAAAAATGTTTTATCGGCAATGGCCACTTTGATTAACGGAATTTGCAAACGCGCCAACGGCGCTTTGATTTCGTCCGATAAATTGCTGTCGCCTAAAATAAAATCGAACAACATACTGACGATATCAATCACATCGTCATTGACCGAACCGATGCTGCCGCCATCGACACGGCCAATTACCACCGGTAAACGGTGAGCAAGCGCAGAGCGAATGTCAATTTGCTGGCCGCTGCTGGCATTCGGATCATGCTGCACCGCCGACAGCGCTTTCATCAGCTGATTCGTTTCAACCATCGGCATCGTCGGCGCGCCAAGACCGGCGTCTTCCATCACCGCACCTTTTTGCTCCTGCAACAGATCGCGGATGGCGTTAAATACTTCGGCGCGAATATCCAGCGGCGTCGGGCCGTTGATTTCCGCTTCGCCGTATTCATTTTGCGCGACGGCGGTAGCACGCTGCGCGGCGCTCGGTCGCGCAGGCATTGCCGCCGGCTTGGGCTTACGAATGTGCAGATCCGGCAACACGCCGTTGTCCGCCAAAAATTCGTTGGCCTCCGCGTAAATGCCGTCCAATTCGGCGAGCACGGCCCGCTCGAACAGTTTATAAACCACGAGCTTGGCTTTGGTGTCGAGAGCCAGTGCTTTGCCGGCTTCACGCAACGCTTCGCACACCGCTTTGGGGCTGATGGGCAGATCGTCGGCGTTGACGTCGATATTTGGTAACAAGGCATCAAAGCGACGCGCGATGAAACGCAACGCTTCTTCGTTACGCTGTCGCGCACGTTGCGCCATGCCGTCGATGGCTAAGTTATCTTCCAGTTCGTCTTCTTTAACTAGCGATAACGAGTCAAACGAAATCGCAGATGGAACGCCCGCCGAGCTATCTTCAAACTCGCTGCCGGCCATGCGCAAAAACGCGTTGGCAATTTCTTGATGGAAAACGTTTTCCATGCCTTTGCGGCGAATGCGCAGTTCGCGCATAGCATCAAAATACAGGGATTGATCTTTGTTATTACCGGCTTTATCCGCTAAGTCAAAGAGTGCGTCATCCGCGTTGTCGAGCATACGGGCGAACGACTTATCAAACGCTCCGCTCAATTGGTCGCGCAATCGTTCGATCAGCTTGGGCAATTTCCTCGACTCCTGCGAAGGCACAGTTGACGCCTGTGGTCGCCATGTCGGTTTTCGTTCAAAGCTCATGCGTTCATCTCGTTAAGCGGAGTATGTCGTTCGCTAATCCCGCGCGAAGGGGCGCAAAACCCGTCGAACTGATTCCTCTCAGTCGCCTAAACCATACCCAAGCTTGAAAACAAATGCCGTGATAGCGTCCACAGTGTAATGGGTGAATAGGACCATCTCGGCCGAAAACCGGATAGACGGTGCTAGTTTAGCCACTTACCTGCCGACGGGTCATTGATATATTGGTCAATTCGTATGACCTCACGGATAATATCGGCCTGACATTTTATTCATTTTTCATCATGCATGACCAACTTCAATCTGCCTTTTTAACGGCGCAGCGCAGCGCACAAATTCGTGCGGCACTGGCCGAGGATCTGGGCCTCGATAACCATCAAGCGCTCAACAACGCACTCGACATCACCGCGCAATTAGTCGACGCCACAACGCTTGCCAACGCGCGAATTGTAACGCGCGAAAACATGGTGCTGTGCGGGCGGGCGTGGGTTGACGAAGTATTTGCTCAGATCGACTCTCGCGTCGCCATTTCATGGTTTTTTAACGACGGCGACGAAATTGCCGCCGATAAGGTACTGTGCGAAATAAAGGGACCCGCCCGCGCGCTGTTAACCGGCGAACGATGCGCGCTCAATTTTCTGCAAACGTTGTCCGGCACAGCCACCTTTACGCGCCACATCAATTCACTGTTGCCACCAGATGGACGTTTGCAATTACTCGATACGCGCAAGACAATTCCGGGCTTACGTGCCGCGCAAAAATACGCCGTACGTATCGGCGGTGGACATAATCACCGCATCGGTTTATTCGACGCCTTTCTGATTAAAGAAAATCACATCGCCGCGTGCGGTAGCATTGCAGCCGCGATCGGTCGCGCGCGGGAGATTGCGGCGGATAAGCCGGTTGAAATCGAAGTGGAAAATTTCACCGAACTGCAACAAGCACTCGATGCTGGAGCCGACATCATCATGCTCGACGAGTTCGCCGATGACGAGCTAAATCAAGCCGTTCAACTTACTGCCGGTCGCGCTCGTCTCGAAGTTTCCGGCAACGTGAGTGCTGAACGGCTGGCGCGTATTGCGCACACTGGCGTGGATTTTGTCTCCATGGGCGCGCTCACTAAACACCTGCGTGCAATTGATTTATCTATGCGCATTCAGTGGTCGTAACGGTTTCAACCCATTCCGCAAGGGCGTGATCGCTGCGTCGCGCCCGTGTTTAGTGGCAGCGTTTTTTCAGCGCATCAATACGCAGATCTTTCTCGCGCCAAATCCCGTTTAACCACGTTTGAAAGCGGGCGCGATACACCGGATCGTTGTCATAGTCGCCCAATATTTCGGACTGTATGTCCAGCGCGTGCACATGAACCCAAATGCGCTTCACCTTACCGCCCAGAAAATCCCAAAACGACGGCTGTTCGCGATCATAAACGATGGTGACATCAAGCAAGGTGTGCAACTGATCGCCCATAGCCGTTAACACCAATCCGATGCCACCGGCTTTGGGTTTCAATAGGTTGGCAAACGGCGAATTCTGCTGCTGGTGTTTCGCCGCTGTGAGGCGAGTTCCTTCGATAAAATTCATCACTGCGATCGGCGTATGACGAAATTTTTCGCAGGCTTGACGGGTGGTTTCGGCATCCTTTCCTTTCATTTCAGGGTGCTTGGCCAAATACGATTTGGTGAAGCGCCGCATGAAAGGAAAATCAAGCGCCCACCACGCTAAACCGAGCACGGGGACATAAATTAATTCATGCTTCAGAAAAAATTTCAAGAATGGAATTTTGCGATTAAATACATGCTGCAAGACAAAGATATCGGCCCATGATTGATGATTGGCAATCACCAAATACCACTCGCGCTGTAATAATTTGGCATCGCCTTCAACGTGCCATTCAATTCGCTTAGTCAGAAAATGGATGGCGCTGTTGCACGTAATCCACCCGACCGCGATCGCGTTTAGCCAGCGGCTGATCCATCGCCGTGCGCGTGCCAACGGCGTAATAACCTTGATTAACGCCAACACAAAAATTAATGGCGTCCACAAAAAGGTATTTAGCGTATGCAACGATAAAGACAGCAACGCAAGCAAAGGCGAGGGCAACCAGTACAACATTTTACTTACCTGTAATCAGCGGTAAACGACGAAGCGATCGCGCCAACGAAATGCCGACCAACACACCGCCACCGTTGGCCAATAAATCGGCCCATTCAAATGCACGCATGGGGACGAAGTGTTGCGCCAACTCGACGCCAAAACTCCAACTGAACAACGCGATCGCCAGCCAACGCGCGCGCGCGTGTAATGCCAAAGCCGACGTCGAGCAAAAGGCTATCGCGCACCATGCCAATCCATGCAACCATTTGTCGAACTGCCCAACGTTCGGATTAATGTGATCGCCCGGTAACAAACAAGCGATGGTAGTCACTAACAATGACACCACAAACAACCAACGAAATGTGTTAGCCGTCACCAATGACTCAACGTTATGCTCGTCGTTCACGTTCAACGCTTTCCGCCAAAAAAATTAGCAATAAAAAAGCCGACACGAATGTCGGCTTTTTAAAACAACATCAGCTTACGCCTGAGCCGCTTCGCTTGAAGATTCTTCAACGACTTCAGCAACCGGACGATCAACCAACTCGATCACCGCCATCGGCGCTTTGTCACCGGTACGTAAACCAGCGTGAATAATACGCAGGTAACCGCCGGGACGACCTTCATAACGCTTGCCCAATTCGTCAAACAGTTTTTCAACCGCCGACTTGGAGCGTGTGCGAGCAAAAGCCAGACGACGATTCGCTTGAGTGTCTTTCTTAGCCAATGTGATCAATGGCTCGATGACAACACGCAATTCTTTCGCTTTCGGCAACGTGGTACGAATGACTTCGTGCTCCACTAACGACACTGCCATGTTACGCAGCATCGCCTCTTTGTGCGAAGAGGTTCGCGAAAGGGCGCGACCAGAACACAAATGGCGCATGGGACTATCCTCTAAATCGTTTACAGTCTCGCGACTGATTTACTGTTAATCGTTATTGAGCAAACTAGCCGGTGGCCAGTTTTCCAAGCGCATACCAAGACTCAAACCATGTGCGGCGAGCACATCTTTAATTTCGGTAAGCGATTTCTTGCCCAAGTTCGGCGTCTTCAACAGTTCGACTTCAGTGCGCTGTACGAGGTCGCCGATATAGTGAATGTTTTCCGTCTTCAAGCAGTTGGCCGAGCGAACCGTCAACTCAAGATCATCAACCGGACGTAACAACAACGGATCGAACGAAGGTTCAGATTTCTTCGTTTCGACGGTGCGTTCGTCTTTCAAATCGACAAAAGCAGCCAGTTGCTGTTGCAGAATCGTCGCAGCGCGGCGAATCGCTTCTTCCGACTGGATGGTGCCGTTGGTTTCGAGGTCGATGATCAGCTTGTCAAGATCGGTGCGTTGTTCAACGCGAGCCGACTCGACCACGTAGGCCACACGGCGCACTGGGCTGAACGACGCATCAAGCAACAAACGTCCGATCGGACGATCGCTTTCTTCGTTCACACGACGATTAGACGCCGGTTGGTAACCAATGCCGCGAGCCAACTTAATGCTCATGCTCAAACGACCGCCTTTGGTCAGGTGCGCAATAACATGATCTGGATTGATCAGTTTGACGCCATTGACCAATTGCAGATCGGCGGCCTTAACCACACCTTCGCCGCTTTTTTGCAGCGTGATCGTGGCTTCGTCGCGATCTTCGAGCATCACCGCCAAACCTTTCAGGTTCAACAAGATCTCGATGACATCTTCTTGCACACCTTCGATCGTCGAGTACTCGTGCAACACGCCGTCGATCTCTGCTTCGACCGCCGCACAACCCGGCATGGAAGACAACAGGATGCGACGCAAGGCATTACCCAGCGTGTGACCAAAGCCACGCTCAAACGGCTCCAACACGATGCGAGCAGTGTGGGTGCTTTGCGACTCGATCTTGATTTGACGCGGTCTCAGCAGTTCTGTGCCGTATCCGTGCATAGTGGTGACGTCTCCGTAGGTGACTTAAAACGCTAGGGGATTACTTCGAGTACAACTCGACGATCAGATTTTCGTTGATGTCGGCCGACAGGTCCGAACGCTCAGGCACCGCCTTAAACGTCGCGACCAATTTCGCCTCATCCACTTCAATCCAAGTCGGCTTTTCACGTTGACCGGATAATTCCACTGCCGCTTTAATACGCGCTTGAGCCTTGGCTTTTTCGCGAACTTCAACAACATCGCCCGGATAAACCTGGCAACTCGGGAAGTTGACGACACGACCATTCAACAAAATTGAACGGTGCGAAACCAACTGACGCGCTTCTGCGCGTGTCGCCGCGAAGCCACTGCGATAAACGACATTGTCGAGACGCTTTTCAAGCAATTGCAACAAACGCTCGCCGGTCGAACCTTTCAAGCGTGAAGCTTCTTTGAAATAGTTGCTGAATTGACGCTCTAACACGCCGTAAATACGACGTACTTTTTGTTTTTCACGCAGTTGCAGACCGTAATCGGACAAGCGATTCGCCGCAGCGCCATGTTGTCCCGGCTTTTGCTCAAGACGGTCACGACATTTGCTTTCAACGGCGCGGACGCCGCTCTTCAGGAACAAATCCTGACCTTCGCGACGAGTTAACTTTAATTTAGGACCAATATAACGTGCCATGATCTACTCCGATTACACGCGGCGCTTTTTCGGCGGACGGCAGCCGTTATGCGGGATCGGCGTTACGTCGGTGATGTTGGTGATCTTGTAACCGACAGCGTTCAACGCTCGCACAGCCGATTCACGACCAGGACCGGGGCCTTTGACGAACACTTCAAGGTTCTTCAGACCGAACTCTTTGGCCACGGTACCCGCGCGCTCTGCAGCAACCTGTGCCGCAAATGGAGTGGATTTACGTGAACCGCGGAAGCCTGAGCCCCCCGATGTCGCCCAGCTCAGGGTGTTACCTTGGCGATCGGTGATGGTGACGATTGTGTTGTTGAACGAGGCATGGATATGAGCCATACCATCGGTCACATGCTTTTTCACGCGCTTGCGCGCACCGCGCGCATTAGCTGAAGCAGGTGCTTTACCCATCGTAATTTTCCAGCAGTTTTAATAACAGAAATTAGTTCTTGATCGGCTTACGCGGACCTTTGCGCGTACGCGCATTGGTCTTGGTACGCTGACCACGAACCGGCAAGCCTTTGCGATGACGTGTGCCGCGATAGCAGCCCAGATCCATGAGACGTTTGATGCTCATGGAAACTTCACGACGTAAATCGCCTTCGACGACGAACTTGGCTACTTCAGTACGCAACGCTTCGATTTGAGCATCGTTGAGTTCACGCACTTTAGTCGTTGGAGCAACGCCGGACAGTGCGCAAATTTTTTGCGAACGCGTGCGGCCAATACCGTAAATCGCGGTCAACGCGATCACAGCATGTTTGTTTTCCGGAATATTGACACCGGCAATACGAGCCATGAAATGGAACTCCTACCTGATTGGTTCCGGCGGTAAAAAGGCGCGCAAGGATACACGCGAGACCGCCGGAACGCAACTCTTACACAGGCTACCTGCGAAGGTGGCCTAACTTAGCCTTGGCGTTGGTTGTGACGAGCTTCATCACAAACCACACGTACGACGCCTTTACGGCGAACGATCTTGCACTTACGGCAAATTGCCTTAACCGAAGCACGGACTTTCATGATCGACTCCCGTTACCTTATTGTTGACGCAGCTGGCCGGTAGGGCCATAGCCACGGAAATTCGCTTTCTTGAGCAAGGATTCATATTGGTGCGATAACAAGTGAGCTTGTACTTGCGCCATAAAATCCATGACCACCACGATGACAATCAACAACGAAGTACCGCCGAAATAAAACGGGGTATTCCATAATTGACGGAACATTTCAGGCACCAAGCAGACGGCGGTCATGTACAAAGCACCGGCCAACGTCAAACGAGTTACCACTTTATCAATG
>CAZYUS010000089.1:0-11976 GCA_964650615.1 uncultured Pseudomonadaceae bacterium
CTCTAAGAAAATCACTACACGTTTTTGTTCGTCAGCAAGGCGAGCGCATTCTTTTAACATCAATGCCGCGTCGTGACCATTGGACGGTATGGCGATAATGACGCCGGGAATTTCGCGCAAGAAAGCAAACGCATTATCATTGTGGAAATGACCGCCAAATCCTTTTTGATAGGCAAGACCGGCTATGCGGATAATCATCGGATTGTTGTATTGACCGGCAGAAAAAAACGACAACGTTGACGCTTCACCGCGAATTTGATCTTCGGCGTTATGGGTGTACGCTAAAAATTGAATTTCGGGAATGGGCAGTAAACCCATGTGTGCATATCCAATCGCCGCGCCCAGAATGGAGGTTTCTTCGAGCAGCGTATCAAACACGCGTTCTTCGCCGATGCGCGCTTGGATATCGGCGGTGACGCGATAAACCCCGCCTTTTTTGCCAACATCTTCGCCGAAAACAACGGCGTTGGGATGTTGTTGCATTAATTCAGTGAGCGCGAAGTTAATCAAATTCGCCAGCGTGCGTTTGTCTTCTAATTGCGAAACGGCTTTGCCGAATAACTGTTCGCGTTGCGCTGTGGTCAATGCTTTCGGCATTTTCTTGGCGGCATAAACGGGAGCCAAACTTTCCATAATATCTTTGGCGTTATCCAGCTTTGGTGTCGCTAAGGCATCGTCGGATGCTTTTTGCACTTGGGCGCGCAAATTGGAATAAAGCGCAACGATTTCTTCGCCACTTAAAAAGCCACTTTCAATGGCAATACGCGCTGTGTGCAATAAGGGATCTTGCGCTTCGCGTTCTTCAATAAAGCTCTGTGGTTTGTATTGGCTTTCGGTGTCGTTACCGGCATGGCCCATCAACCGCACGGTGTTCAAATGCAAAAATACCGGACGACGTTCGCGGCGCGCGATATCTTCGGCTTCTTGCGCTGCCATGTACGCATCCGGCAAATGTAAACCACTACCGTTGACGTAATACAGTCCACGGCGCTCCATTGAATGGCGAACCCAATTATTCGGCGTGTCCACCGAAATGCCGATGCCATTATCTTCGCAAATAAAAACCAACGGCATTTGTTGACCGCGATAATGCCACCATTCGGCGGTATTAAATGCGCATTGCGAACTGGCGTGATTCAAACTGGCATCGCCAAAGGAACACAAAATGACGCTGTCGTGTGGAATAGTAGCGTCAAGGCCCATGCGTTGCATTTTTGCTAACGCGTGAGCGGCACCCACCGCTTTGGGTAAATGCGAAGCGATGGTGGATGTTTGCGGCGGCACAAACAACGGCACGCTACCAAATACTTTGTGACGGCCTTGCGCGATCGGATCGAGTTTGCTGCATACAAATGACAACATACCATCGCGGATCGGATCACTATTTTGAATATGACGCGCGCGCTGCACCATAAATGCGCCACTACGATAATGTAAAAATGCCATGTCGGTGTGACGAAACACTTTTGCGACGGCGGCATTGCCTTCGTGACCGCTTGAACCAATGGTATAAAAACCGAGACCTTTATCTTTTAAAACGCGTGCTTGCAGATCCATCAAACGCGAAATCATTTGTGAAGTAAAAATTTCGACAAAGGTGTCGCGAGACATGCCCGCTTGGGACGGCGTAATGCGTTTTAAAGCGGTCGGTAAATCACCGGATAAAATTTTGCGTGAAAAACTTTCATCTACTACTTTGGCGCGATCGAGCATTCTTGAATGTCCTGAAAAAAGCGGAAAACACGCGAACCGAAACTTACGTCAATCCGTATGGATGTCCAAAAGATGAGGTCCAAAAAAAGGCGGGAGAGTATACCCGTTACGCCGCGTCATGAGGGTACGACGTGTGGCGGTGTGCTAGTCTACGCGCCCTCGCTGGAGCCGCCGCTGATGGGAGTCAATATGACGGTGCAAAATTCCATTTTAGAGATGGTCGGAAACACACCATTGATGCGTTTATCGCATCTGGATGTGGGCTGCTGCGAATTGTATGGCAAGCTGGAAAATCTCAATCCGGGTGGCTCGATTAAAGATCGCATCGCGATGTATATGATCGACGCCGCCGAGCGCGACGGAAAGATCAAACCCGGCGATACCTTGGTGGAAGCGACAGCCGGTAACACCGGGCTGGGATTGGCCTTGGTGGCGGCGCAAAAAGGCTATCCCTTGTTGATTGTCATGCCCGATAAAATGAGCATGGAAAAAGAGTACAACCTGCGTGGCATGGGCGCGCAAGTAATTCGTACACGCTCCGATGTGCAAAAAGGTCATCCGGAATATTATCAAGAAGTGGCGGCGCGGTTAGCGCAAGAGCGCGGTGGATTTTTTATTAATCAATTTGCGAATCCGGCGAATGTGCAGGCGCATTTTGAAACCACCGGTCCCGAAATTTGGCTACAAATGGACGGCAAAATTGACGCCATGGTCGTGGGCGTTGGATCGGGTGGAACGCTGTCCGGAGTGGGGCGGTTTTTGAAGTCGAAAAATCCGCACGTCGAAATGGTGTTGGCCGATCCGAAGGGCTCTATTCTGGATCATTTGCATCGTACCGGTGAGATGAAAAAAGCCGGATCATGGTTAGTTGAAGGTATAGGCGAAGATTTCGTTCCATCCATTTGCGATATGTCACTGGTGGATCACTCGTTCGAAATTGATGATCGTGAAGCGATGCAAGCTGGCCGCACTTTATTGCGTGCCGAAGGCATCATGGGTGGCTCATCTACCGGCACATTATTGGCTGCCGCTTTGCGTTATTGTCGCGCGCAAAAAACTCCAAAACGCGTGGTGACATTGATTTGCGATACCGGAACGCGTTATGTATCGAAAATGTATAACGACGAATGGATGACATCACAGGGATTGTTATAAATCTTGTGTAAGAACGCCTTTGGGCGTGCGCGATTTTTTGTTAGCGCCTAAAGGCGCTTCTACGCGTTTCAATTTAGACGCGTCGGGGCAATTCACGAATTGTTCTATCGAGGGTAGTTTGGCCGATTAATCATGAGCATTTACTGGTCACAATTTTTTATGTTAGCAGCGGCGCATTTGGCGGCGGTGATAAGCCCCGGTCCAGATTTTTTAGTTACGCTTAAGCAAAGTGTTCGTCACGGTTTGACGCCAGCGTTGTGGACGGCGCTGGGCATTGGTTGCGGCATTTTAGTTCACGTGAGTTACGTGGTGTTTGGCGTTGCGTTGTTATTGCGTAATGAACCGTTTTTCTTTCAATTTGTGCAATGGGGTGGGGCGCTGTATTTGTGCTGGTTAGCGTGGCAATGCTTGCGCTCCAATGGCGTTTTGACGGTTGATTTAACAGCAGTTGATCGCGTTACAACAAGCGCGCCCCGTGCTTTTTGGCTGGGCTTCTTGACGAATGTATTAAATCCCAAAGCCACATTGTTTTTTTTGTCGCTGTACACGGCAGTAGTCAGTTTGCAAACGCCGGTGTCGGTACAACTGCTTTATGGTGTGTGGATGATGGTGATCACCGCCGCATGGTTTTCACTGGTTTCTTGGATTTTGGTAAAGCCGACGATACGCCAACGTTTTTTAGCCGCTGGCGTATGGGTAGATCGCTTGTTAGGTGTTTTGTTGTTAGCGATCGCCGTTCGATTACTACTCAGTTAAGGTGTTAAAGGTGATGACGATGAGCAAAAAAAAGGCGTTTGCGACGCGGGTAATTCATGCCGGTCAGCATTACGATGCCAGCACGGGCGCCGTGATGCCGGCGGTTTATTTTTCTTCAACCTATGCGCAAGAAAGTCCCGGTGTGCATAAGGGGTTTGAATATTCTCGCACACAAAACCCGACGCGATTTGCTTACGAACGATGTGTCGCTGATTTAGAGAACGGCGTGCGCGGATTCGCTTTTGCTTCGGGGATGGCGGCTACTGCAACAGCGCTGGAATTACTGGATAGCGGTGATCATTTGATCGCAATGGATGACGTTTACGGTGGTACTTTTCGTCTAATTGATAAAGTGCGAAGACGTTCAATGGGCCTGCAATGTTCGATGGTGGATTTAACTAAAGTCGAAAATTTTATGGCGGCGATAAAACCGAATACCAAGATGGTCTGGATTGAAACACCAACCAATCCGATGTTGAAAATATGCGATATCGCCGCGATTGCAGCAGAGGCGAAAAAACGCAACATCATCGTCTGTGTCGATAACACGTTTGCGACACCGTTTAATCAGCGTCCAATCGAATTAGGTGCCGACTTGGTCATGCACTCGGCAACAAAATACATCAACGGTCACAGCGATATGGTGGGTGGTTTATTGATTGCTGGAACTGCTGAATTAGCCGAAAAATTAGCGTTTATGCAAAACAGTATTGGCGCGGTTGCCGGCCCGATGGATTCGTATTTGGCGCTGCGCGGTGTTAAAACCTTGGCGCTGCGTATGCAGCGTCATAACGATAGCAGCATGAGAATTGCCGAATTCTTGAGTGCGCACAAGAAAGTGAAATCGGTGATTTATCCCGGCTTGATTTCGCATCCGCAACACTTGATTGCCCAAAAACAAATGACCGGTTTCGGCGGTATGATCACCATGTTTATCGACGGCGGTTTGAATGAAGCGCGTCGCTTCTTAGAACGTGTCGAGATTTTTGCACTCGCGGAAAGCTTGGGCGGTGTTGAATCGTTGATCGAGCATCCCGCCATCATGACCCATGCCTCGGTTCCTGCTGAAACTCGCGCCAAACTGGGGATACACGATAACCTCGTTCGTATTTCGGTCGGCATCGAAGAACCCAGTGATCTGATCGATGCCTTGGATGCGGCATTGACTTAAAGTCCTGTTAATTGATGTTACACAAGTCTAAAGGCTAGCCGAAAGCAAACGCCCTCCGGTACACTGTTTAGGATATTAAACAGAAGGAGGGCGATAATGTCGCACACCCCCCATGTCGGATCGTGGTATGCCGCGTCCGCTAATGCGTTTCCAAAGCGCAGTTCATTACTCGGCCAAATCGAGGCCGATGTCGTCATTATTGGTGCCGGATACACCGGTTTAAGCTCAGGGTTACACCTTGCTGAAGCCGGTTTTAAGGTGGTGTTGCTGGAAGCTGCGCGTGTCGGTTTTGGTGCGTCAGGACGCAACGGAGGGCAGATAGTTAACGGTTTTAGCCGTGATATTGACACTATTTTGCGCACTTACGGACCCGAGGCCGCGCGCGCCATGGGCAGTATGGCGTTCGAAGGTGGCGCCATTATCCGTGAGCGCGTCAAGAAATACGGTATCGCGTGCAATCAGAAAGATGGTGGTTTTTTCGCAGCGTTCAGTGACAAGCAGCTGCGCGAATTAGAGCGCCACAAGCAGGTCTGGGCGGACTATGGCAAGCCCGATATGCAGATGGTGTCTAAGTCGGAGCTTCACAAAATCGTAAACACTGACGCCTATGTCGGCGGCATGATCGACCCTCATGGCGGTCAGATCCATCCGTTAAATCTGGCGCAAGGTGAAGCGCAAGCCATTGAGTCTTTGGGCGGCCAGATCTTTGAAGATTCGGAGGTGATCCGTATCGATCGCGGTGAAACCGTGGTCGTGCATACGGCCACCGGCAGCGTAAAAGCCAAATTCGCCATGGTAGCCGGCAATGCATATCTTGGTCAGCTCGTGCCGGAATTGGCGGCTAAATCCATGCCCTGCGGTTCGCAACTGATCACCACCGAGGTGCTGGGCGAAGCGCGCGCGAAAGCACTGATCCCGTCAGATCTGTGTGTCGAAGACTGCAATTACAAACTCGATTATTACCGTATTACCGATGATCATCGCCTGTTATTCGGTGGCGGCGTAACGTACGGCGGCGGTGATCCGGCGTCAATTGAAGGTTATTTGCGCCCGCATTTTGAGCGCATTTTTCCTAGCTTAAAAAAGGTGAAAGTCGAATATACCTGGGGTGGTAATTTCTTGTTGACGTTAACACGCATTCCGCAATTCGGTCGCATCGGCAACAATATTTACTACGCGCAAGGTTATAGTGGTCACGGTGTTACCACCACGCATTTAGCCGGAAAACTAATTGCCGAAGCAATGAAAGGGCAGGCCCAGCGTTTCGATGCGTTTGCAAAATTGCCGCATTATTATTTCCCTGGTGGTCATTTATTGCGTGTGCCGTATACGGTTCTGGGCGCATGGTATTACGGTTTGCGCGATAAATTGGGTATTTAATAAAACACGCAATTATCTTTTAATGATTATCTAACGTAGATACAAGGGCGGCCTTTTGGCCGCCCTTTCGATGGTTTATTGCATCAAATTAGCGGGTGAAAATTGATCGGTCAAAACGGTTGCCGACGTTTCCCAATCTGGCGATTTTTCTAATTGCAACAACGCAAATGGATCAACATCATAACGCGATAGTGCAAACGACCAGCGTCGTAGATCGGCCTCGTCTGGTGTGGCGATGGCGTTATTGGCGGCGAGTAATACGCGATTGCCTTTCGGCGATTTCATCATTCGTAATCCCGCAAAAACCGATTGATAAGTGACCGATTCAGAGTGATAGAGTTTGCTGCTGCTAAATGTATTGGCTAACACCAATCCTTGTTTGTTTAATAAGGATTTTACCTCGATCAAAAATTCGCGCGTCATCAAATGTTCGGGAATATAGTCACCATTGAAGGCGTCCAAAATCACTAAGTCGAATTTTTCATCGCGTTTGGCAGCACGTTTTATCCAGATGCGTGCATCCTCAATGACGACGTTGTTGCGATCAGTTTCTTGAAACGAAAAGTAGTTTCGAGCCGAACGTACAACCGCATCGTCTATCTCGACCGTGGTAATTTTGGCTTGTGGTAATAGCTCAGAAATCACGGTTGGTAATGTTCCGCCGCCCAGTCCTACCACTAGTACTTTTTTGGCGTCCGATTTAAATAACACACCGGCGATTACCATTTTGGTGTAATCGAAAACCAGTTTTTTGTTATCGGCTAAATAGCGGCAAGATTGATTATGGGTGGCCGTATCGTGCAACATAAATCGCATACAACGTTTTCCGTTTTCTTCGCTGATGAGAATGTTGCGATAAAGCGATCGTTCTTGATGAATGATGCCCGCCATCGTCGATGCGCTCAGTAGCGATAGACACAATAGGGTAAGTGTTAGTCGGCACATGGTTTAGACTTTTTTTGCGAAAAATAACGGAAATGCGGTGACCGTTAGCATGGCCATCGTACACCACAACACGGTGTTTATATCGAATAATGCCACCAGATAAAACGACGTCGCAAGCGTGCCAAGTGCACTGCCCAGTGTTGAAATAAAATACAAAAAGCCGGCGCTGGCTCCGCTATTTTCTTTCGAATCGGTGAGCAATCGAACGGCGTAGGGGGAAGCCATCCCCAAGATTGCCGACGGTAAAAAAAACAACACGATTGCTGCCAAGAGTGAACCGTAGCGCGGATCACTAACCCAATCGAAGATGCGTTCCATGATCGTGTCACCGAATAAAATAATCGGCACTATCGTTAATCCTCCCGCGCAAAAAATCAGCGCAAATTTTTTGCTGTTGGCCTGTTGTAGTGACCAGCGTCCACCGAGTAAATATCCGAGCGATAAGGCCAACATGAAAACGGTGATCAAGCTTCCCCAAACGTAAACGCTGCCACCAAACCACGGCGCTAATAAGCGACCGCCTAAAAGTTCTAACGTCATGATGCAAAAGCCGCTCACGAATGTGGCGGCGAGAATTAAACGGGACATGAGTCGCTGCTGTTTTTATAAGGTGGCGTTTTTTCGCATACGCTCGACGGTTTAGCAAGCAATAAAAAACCGCGCCGTGGCGCGGTTTCTCGCGATGCAGAAAATCGCCTTATAACGTCGGTGCGTGTGCGTTGCAGTTGGTGCCAGCCATCGACGTTAAAGCGTCCATATCGAGCAAATGCACTTCTTTGCCTTGCGCATCGATCAAGCCTGATTTTTGAAAACGCGCAAACAGACGACTGACGGTTTCGATGGTCAAGCCTAGATAGTTGCCGACATCGCTGCGTGTCATCGGTAGCAAGAAACGAGTAGGGGAACGACCACGACGCCCGTAGCGGGTGGATAGGTTGATCAAAAACGCTGCCAGCCTTTCTTCGGCACTTTTCTTGTTTAGCAACAACAGCAGTTCCTGATCTTCCAAGATCTCGCGACTCATTACCCGCAGCAACTGGCTGCGCAAACCGGGAATGGAGCCAGACAGCTCTTCGAGCTCGTCAAACGGCAGGGCGCACACCATGGTGGTTTCCAATGCCGTCGCAAAACTGGGGTGTGATTTACCGTAAAGCGCGTCCAGTCCGACCACCTCGCCGGCTAAATGGAAGCCGGTGATCTGTTCTTCACCTTCGGGTGAAATAGTGAAGGTTTTGAGGCTGCCGGTGCGTATAGCAAAAAGGCTGACGAGCGGATCGCCACCCCGAAATAAATGCTCGCCACGATGGATAGGACGACTGCGCTGGATAATGCTGTCAAGGTGTTCGATTTCAGCTTCGGCCAAACTAACCGGCAAGCAAAGCTGGCTGATACTGCATTGATGACAGGAGATCTTGGGCAGATTAAGGCCCAAACTTTCGTCGTTTACGTTCACTTTCATGGGATTCTCCCGCAGCTGTGCTGCGTCCCGACAAGTCTATCATCTGATTAAAAAGCTGACTATTTGATTTCGATCATAAGTCAAAACCTAAATCAGTTTGGAGAACCTGCCTTCGGCCATATCGGCTAAGTAACGATCGAAAACCGTACAGATATTGCGGATAAGTAGACGACCGAGCGGTGTCACTTCGATGCCGTCTTCATGCACGACAACGAGGCCGTCATCGACGAACTCTTGCAGTCGCTCTAATTCGCGCGCAAACACTTTTTTGAACTGAATGTTATGACGCTTTTCGATAACCGCAAAATCAGCGTGGAAATGACAGATCAGTTGCATGATGATGTCGCGTCGTAACTCGTCATCGGCGCTGCAACGAAGGCCGCGCCAGATGGGTAACTCGTTGCGATCGAGCGCGTCGTAATACTGATCGAGGTCGCGATAATTTTGACAATAGCTGTCACCTAATTCGCTGATCGCCGATACGCCTAAACTCAGCAGTTCACACTCGGCGTGCGTGGAATATCCTTGAAAATTACGGTGTAACTGCCCGTTGCGTTGTGCCACTGCCAGCTCGTCATCGGGTTTGGCAAAGTGATCCATACCAATATGGACATACCCAGAGCGCGTTAAAAATCCGACCGAATATTCCATGATGCGCAGTTTTTCTTCGGCGCTTGGCAAGGCGTAACTGGGGATCGATTGTTGCGGTTTAAAATGCGATGGCAAATGAGCGTAATTAAAAATACTCAGCCGTTCCGGTTGCAGTTCGAGCACTTTATTTAACGTGTGACGAAAGCTTTCTTCCGTCTGATAGGGAAGACCATAAATGAGGTCGATATTGATTGATCCGAAACCGTTTTCACGCGCTTGCTTGACCGCTTTTTCGGTCACTTCATAGGGCTGGATCCGGTTGACCGCTTTTTGCACGCGCTCGTCAAAATCCTGTACGCCCAAACTGACGCGATTAAATCCTAGTTTGCCCAAAAATTTGAGGCTGTCATCCTGAATAGCGCGTGGATCAATTTCGATGGCGAATTCACCTTTTTCACGCGATTCAAACTGAAAATGCTGGCGCAAACAATCAAATACGGCGGCCATTTCGGCGTGGGTCAAAAAGGTTGGAGTGCCGCCGCCCCAGTGCATCTGACTAACAACATGCTGATTGCCCAAGGCTTTGGCGTGCAGGGCAATTTCGCGTTTAAGATAATCAACGTAAGTCACACTCTTGCGTTGATCTTTGGTGATGATTTTATTGCACGCGCAGTAGTAGCACAGCGTGGCACAAAACGGCACGTGTACGTATATGGATAGCGGCGCTTGCGCATCGACCTTGGCGACTGATTGATCGTAGTCGCGGCGGGTATAACGGTCGTGAAACTGCAAAGCGGTAGGATACGAGGTGTAGCGCGGCCCACTTAGGTTATAGCGGGAGATTAAATCACGGTTAATCGTGGTTGGCGTTTGTTGCAACGGAAAGTTCAGGATCATCATCTTCGTCCTATTCAATGAGAAGAGTGTAGGAACGCGATTGACGCCTGCTATTGATGATGATCAAGTCGGGGGCAGGTGGTGACTATGATTCGATTGATAAATATCGCTTGGAACAGAAAAAAGTGTCGGCAGCAGATGCCACAGCACCATTGCGCCGAATGCGATTAGGACAACGCCGCCCAGTTGTCGCCACCGCTCCAAATCGGCCGCCGTTCGTAGCAAACTGGCACTGAGCAAAAGGGCGGGAATCGTGCCGACACCGAACAACACCATAAAAATACCGCTATCAAACCATGTGGTTTGCAGGCCGGCGGTCAGCAATGCGCTGTAAACCAATCCACAGGGTAACAACCCCCATAAAACACCACTGAACAACGCGCTGGCGAAGTGCTGACGCATCGCACTCGAACGGCGTAAAAACAGCGGCTGCAGTCGCCGCCACAAGGTCGCACCGTAACGTTCTAATGTGGTGAGTCCGGTCCACCAGCGGGTGAGATACAGGCCCATCAAAATCAACATCAGAGCTGCCAAGGCGCGTGTCGCGTCGGCCCACCATTGCAGTTGGGTCAGCGAACCAACTGTTTGCACCACAGCGCTAAGTGCAAACGCCAGTAACACATAACTTGTTATACGCCCCAGATGAAAACCAAATTGCAACACCGGCAATGATGACGATTCGTGATGACGTACCGAATGCGTTAATACGCCCGCGATACCGCCACACATCCCAACACAATGTGTGCTGCCGAAAAACCCGCTTAAGATCGCCGCAAGCCAAAACGGCACGTCAGTCATGGTCGGCGTCTTTTAATTCAGAAGGTGGCAAGATTTCGCTGTCCATTTTTGATGTCGTTGCGGTGGCTTTGGTTTCATCAAGCAAAATGCTCATAGCTGGGCTTTCGAGATCATCGAATTGCCGTGCTTTTACTGCCCATAAGAAGGCCGCAATAGCGAGGCCTAAAAAGATCAAACTGATGGGGATAAGCAGATAAATGGCATTCATGTTGCGCTTTCCATGGTTGGTTTAGTCAATTCAGGAACTTTGATGCGTTCGACATTCGCTTGCAAACGCATCGAGTTTAACGTGACCAGCAGCGAGCTTAATGACATCCCCAGTGCGGCTTCCCACGGTGACACAACACCGGTGATGGCCGACGGTAATGCTAATAAATTATACAAAACGGCCCACACAATATTTTGACGGATGATGCGTCGTGTTTGGTGCGATAACCTCAAGGCGTTGATGATGATGAGTAACGACGGATTGATCAATACCGCATCGGCGGCGCGGCGCGCGAAATCAACGCCATCGCCGACGGCGATTGAGGCGTCAGCGCCGGCTAGCACCGGTGTGTCGTTAATGCCGTCGCCGATCATCAATACGACGTGACCTTGTTGTTGTAACGAACGCACCACGGCTAATTTTTGTTCCGGCATCAGACGCGCATGAAAACGCGTAATTTCTAGTTGTTTGGCGCAGCTGGCGACATTAAATTCGCGATCACCGCTGGCGATAATGATACTCAAATCGAGCGCGCGAAGTTGCTGAACAAAACGCAGTGATTCAACACGTAGTTGATCGCGTAACGTAAAACTGGCGAGCAATCGTTGGTTGTCGGCTAAATAAAATTGCGCGTGGTCGTTTTCGACGATGCAAGATTTATCGAGCCCCTCACGGCGTCCGATAAAGTAGTAACGACCATCAATATAACCTTCTAAACCAACACCGGATTTTTCGCTGACCTGATTTGCAATAACCGCTGCGTGGTTGAATGGCGTGAAAGCTTTGGCGATTGGATGCCGCGAATGTTGTTCTAACGCAGCGGCGATTTGTAAACATTTTTCTTTTGACACGTCGCTGTGCAGCTGCACGTTTTCGATGTCGAATTGGCCAGTGGTCAAGGTG
>CAZYUS010000089.1:11986-13010 GCA_964650615.1 uncultured Pseudomonadaceae bacterium
TTATCAATGATCACCGTATCAACTCGTGTTAAAGCGGCGAGCGTTTGGGCGCGACGGATGAGGAATCCTTGTTGTAATAATCGCTTGGTGGCGGCCGCCCATGCGCTTGGCAATGCCAAGGACAAGGCGCAAGGACACGTAACGACCAATACGGCGAGTAACACATCGAAAGCGCGTGCCTCGTCAATGGCGCGCCAATAAAAATAGGACCCACTGGCGATGACAAGTACCGCCAGCACGAAATAATGCGCAATGCGATCCGCGAGCAGTTGCCACGTCGGTCGTTCGGCCAATGCTTGATCGTGCAATTGACTTAAGCGAGCAAGATACGTTTGCTTGCCTTCGGCACTGACGCGAATGTCCAACGTGCCGCCTTGCACCATGCAACCAGCTAACACGTTGCTGCCCGATGTTTTGAACACCGGCATCGACTCGCCTGACACGATGCGCTCATCGACACTGCCCTGACCGGCGATAATTTCACCGTCAATGGCAATGATTTCTCCTGAACTGACGCGAATAATCTCACCAGTGTGAACAGATTTTAGAGCAACAAGTTGCCATTGGTTTTCGCGATAACAATTCACTTGTGTCGGCAGCAAACGTTGCTGCAATGTCGATGCTTTATTGGCCGCGTCGCGCAATCGCGTTTCAATATAACGGCTAGTGAGCAAAAGAAAAGCAAACATTGCGATGGAGTCAAAATACACCGTGCCACGTGATTGCCATGTATTCATGCTGCTAACAACAAATGCCGCCAAAATACCAAGACTAACCGGCACGTCCATGTTAACTGATTTTAATCGCAACGCACGCCACGCATTTTTATAAAACGGCAACGCGCTGTACAACACAACGGGAAGGGTGCAAAACAATCCGGCCCAGCGCAGCCAGTTGGCGTCATGCGATGAAAGGTCGGTGATCAATCCGAAATACAAACCGAAGGTGTACATCATCGCTTGCATCATGCCGAACGCGGCGACGGTCATGCGTTTTAATAACGTGAGGTTTTCGTTTTCAAGCG
>CAZYUS010000090.1:0-12980 GCA_964650615.1 uncultured Pseudomonadaceae bacterium
GCTTTGGATCGCTGCTGCTGTGTTTGTTGTGGGTAAATTTTTGCGATAACAATTGATATTGCTGAGATTTGCGCAAATCGGCGTCGCGTGGTGGTGAGTCCAATCCGGCGGCGATTTCGAGTTCTACGCACAGCTGACGATGTTGCAATTCGATGGTCGCGGCATCGTCATGGTTATTTTGTTGTTTTTGCGCTACCGCTTGTGTAAATCGCGCATTCATGATTTGTTTGATCTTGCTTTCGGGGTGCGCTTGCCAACGCTGTTCGTGTAAGCCTATCGACGCCGCATCATGAGCCAATTCGATCGCTTGGCAAATTTTCGCCAATGCAGACCATTCGTTCCATTCGCGTTCTTTTTGTCGCACCGCATATGCGTCGATATGGTGCTTTACGTCGCTACAAACGCGATCGTAACGCTGAATCAACGCGTGACTGGATTTATCATTCAGTTCCAGCTGCAAAAAGGTCGTTTTGAGTTGTACAAATTGTTGTCGCGTGGAAGAGATGTCTTGGTCATCGGCCGTCAATAAGGTCGACAGTGTGTCGATGACTTCACTGGCCTTGTCGTGCCGCGCTTTCATTGCTTGATCCTTGGCATCGAAATAGGCTTGGCGATTAGCGAAAATTTGATTACCCAGCGTTTGGAATTGTTTCCACAACGCTTGATCGCTGCCGTGCTTGCCTTGACCGATGTGTTTCCATTGCTGTTGCAATGCCTGCATTTTTTTTGCGGCTTCGATTTTGTTTTCGTCGTCAAGCCATGTTGTTGCGGTTTCGATGAGCGCCTTTTTCTGGTTTTCGATGCTTCGGAAATGTTCATGTAAGCGATCTTTGATCACGCTTAATGCTTGATCAAAGCGTGCCTTAATGGATTTTTCTTCGGCGCGTTCGACCGGGTAAAAACGGGTAAATTCTTTAATTGCAGTGTGTATCACTTTTTCAACGGCCACCCAGTTCGCCTGTTCCCAATGTTGCTCGCTCGCAAATAATTCCAACGATTCGCAAATCGTTATGCGCTGCGCGAGATTGCGCTGGCGTAGATCTTTTTCGTGTTCGAAATAGTCGGCACATGGCGCGTAAGCGATATCGGCTGCGGCTTTAAAGCGCGACCAAAACGCTTGTGCTTCGGGTGAGTTTGGTAACCGTAATTGCTTCCACTGTTCTTGCAGCTCACGAATATTGATCGCTTTATCTTTAGGCGACAACGCGCTTTCGATTAACGATTCCATCGCCACGCAGAGTTGTTCCAGCTTGGGCAAAACCGCGAATTGCTGCCACTGCGCCAATTCGTCGAGTTGACTCTGCAACGCTTGCAGTTTGCTGTGATGACGTGGTGCGAGTTTCATTTTTTGGTCGCGAACAAATTGCCTTAAGGCCTGCAGCAATGTCGTTGCATTTTTGGGTTCGCGCGCGTCCAACGCTTGTTGGACGTGGTTTGCATTGGCGTCGAATTGTTGTTCGATGTACTGATTTTGTTGTTCTTTTTCTTTATTGCGAACCGCCTTAATCTCGACCGGTGTTGCAATCACGTCTACCTCGGTCGTTGTTTCTGGCGGCGTGACCTGCGCCGTGCTGGTCTCGGTGACGGCGACATCGGCGCTTACCGATTTTTGCTGTTCGATTTTTTGTAGACACGAGGTCAATGCGTTTTGAAAACGCAACTGATCAGCTGGGCTGGTATTGTCCACCGCTTGCCACTGTGCCGCCACATGTTGGGTTTCGGCTTCATACAGCGGGTGCCAACTCATTTTCGCGAGTTGTTCGATACGTTGCAGTAATTTATCCAACGCGGCGCGACGCTGCTCTTGTTCTTTTTGTTGCTCGCGAAAGTGGCGCAGCCGATCGCGGAGCAGTTGATTGGCGCGTTTATCAAAGTGTTCAACGTGTTTGGTGAGGTTTTGCAACTGTTCGCTATCGGTGATGTTTTCAATTAGCGAAATCGTAATGGCGTGATGACGCGAACGACGCAGCATTTTCAATGCTTGTTCAAGCGTGATCGAACGTGCTTTTAATTCATCGTCAAGGTAACGTGACACGTCCTGCTGAACCGGATGATGTTCAACAAAACGCTGCGTCAGCTGCAGAATGGGATAACGTTGCGCGGTGGCATTTAATTCGGCGAGCGGTAATTGGCCGTGAGCGATGCAATCATGCAGGCGATTCAACACCGACGATTGCGCTTCATCGTTGCTGGTTGCCGTGGCCAGCGTCAATAACGAGGTCAATGGTAGACGCTGGATCGCCGCTGTGCGCACGGCGCTATCGTCATCGCGACTGAGCTGCACGAGCGCGGCGAGGTCGTCCTCACTGACAGGATTTAACTCTTTCACGGCGGCCAATCGACTACGGGCGTCGCGTTGCTGCCAACGCGGTTTAAACCATTTGCTGAACATGACGCAACTCCGGCCATCGCGCTAAAAACGCGGCTGGCAAATTGAAAATATTTTTGGTGGCGACCGCCACGGGTGAATCGTCGCCTCGGCAACACATGGCGGCGAAAAAAACGAGCGGCAAGTGTACTGAACTCGCGCGGCAGGCTCTACAGCATCGCGTCAGCAATACGATTGCCTTTGATTACAAATGACCACAACTGGTCCCGATTTAAGCACAGATAACGTGGGCGATGGCCGCTACATTGCGTGGGTGTCAACACTTCTACGGGAATCAATAACGTGAACCCAAAAATAAATAGCGTACTGGTTGTGATCGCAGTGATGTCGCTGTTAAACGGCTGCGAGGCGGAAAAAAGTGAAACGCCGACGCCGGTCGATTTCGATTATCAATGGCAACTGGTCGCTGACGACAGCGCCGTCGTTGCCGGCTTTGCCGATTATCCGGTCGGTCAAGACAGTTTTTATGAATTGGCGTCGGGCTGGCAGAACTTGCCCGCGCCGCTAACCGGCAGGGGTTATCAATTATCCGGCAACAATCATTCTGATGATTTGTTCATGTTTGTAAAACGTAAACTGACTGGCCTAGAAAAAAACGCGCGTTACGATATTCATTACACCTTGCGTGTGGCGAGTAATGCCGGGAAAAATTGTGCGGGTGTGGGCGGCGCGCCCGGCGAAGGCGTGACGTTGAAAATTGGATTAACCCGTAGCGAGCCACATCGCGTGCAAAACGGCAGCAGTTGGTTGATGAATATCGACAAAGGCAATCAAGCGATTGGCGGTGCTGACGCCATCGCGATTGGGGATTTGGCAACGGTAGAAAGCAATTGCAATAACACCGCGACGTGGATGTATAAAACCATTGATAATCACCTTAGCCGCTTTACCGCCAGCACGGATGACAAAGGGGAGTTGTGGTTATTGATTGGCAGCGATTCCGGTTACGAATCAACCTCGACGTTTTACATCATGAACGTTGCGGTGCAAGCCAATCGTTTCTAAACAGGCTGCGCGCAAAAAATCACAAACGATCATGCGACATTTGCTCGTTCGCCAGCAGCGTTTTTTTGCGCGCTAATCCCCAACGATAGCCGCCCAGCGTGCCATCGCTGCGAATCACGCGATGACACGGAACCAAAATCGCAACGCGATTGCGTGCACACGCGCTGGCGACAGCGCGAGTGGCATTGGGTTGCCCCATCTGTTGCGCGAGTTGTTGATAACTGCGCACTTCACCAACTGGGATGTGGCGTAAAAACGTCCATACGCGTTGTTGAAATGTGCTGCCGCGCAAATCAATCGGAATATCGGGATGGGGTTGCACACCGCGCAAATAATCTTCCAAAGCGCGCAACCATGATTTGAGTAGCGGTTGCGTTTCTTCCGCCATCTCGTGAATCGCCGCGTGCGGAAATTCGCGCTGCAGCTGTGATAATAACGCGAGGCGCTCGTCGCCGAACTGTAAAGAACAAACACCGCGATCGGTTGCGCCAATTAACATTTCACCCAAAGACGTGCGCGTATATGCAAACGAAATTGCAGCGCCGTTAATGCTCTCGCTATTCATCACCGCGTTTCTCATTTCATGGTCGTTCATGAGTGTGCTCCGTTTGCTTTTATGGCGAAGGGCTGGTTGGAGCTAACATAAAGCCGCGTTTACGCATTAACGCGTCGATGCGCACATCACGACCGCGAAATTGTCGGAACGCGTCGGCTGGATCGACGGTATTCCCCAGCGACAAAATCAGGTGTTGAAAACGGCGCGCGACGTCGGCATCCCACGGACCTTTGCCTTCCTCGAACGCGTTCCACGCATCGGCCGTCAAACTGTCGGCCCACAAATACGCGTAATAACCGGCCGAATAACCGTCTGATGAAAAAACGTGAAGGAAGTGCGGTGTGCGATGGCGCATCACAATTTCGGCAGGCAGGCCCAAACGGTTTAATTCCTCACGTTCAAATTGATCCGGATCGATGGTGCGACCGCCGGCCAAATGCAATTTCATGTCGATCATGGCGGACGCTAAATATTCCATGGTGCGAAAGCCTTCATTAAAGGTTTCAGCGCGTTGGATCTTTTCGACCAAGCCTTGCGGAATGGGCTTTCCGCTTTGGTAATGCAAGGCGAAGCGATTGAGAATTTCCGGTGTCGCCAACCAATGCTCATTAATTTGCGAGGGAAATTCGACAAAATCACGCGCGACAGCAGTGCCGGCCAATGTCGGGTAGGTGACCGCCGAGGATAAACCGTGCAAGGCGTGACCGAATTCGTGAAATAAAGTGCGCGCATCTTCCCACGAAATTAACACCGGCTCCCCGTCTTTACCTTTTACGAAATTGGAATTATTCGACACGATGGTGGTGATATTCGCGTCCAGATGTTGTTGGCCACGATACGCATTCATCCACGCGCCAGATCGTTTACCACGGCGTGCATAAGGATCGAAATACCATAATCCGATGTGTTTCCCCTCGGCATTTTTTACTTCATAAACGGTTACATCAGGATGTTGTACGGGGATATTTTGTAGGCGTGAAAAATAAAATCCGTACAGCTTACCTGCGGCCCAAAACATCCCTTCGCGCAAATTATCCAATTGCAGATAGGGCTTCACTTCATTCATGTCCAAATCGTATTTCGCCTTGCGCAGTTGCTCGGCGTAATAGCGATAATCCCACGGCGCCAGTTTGAACTTTTCACCTTGTTGATCAATCAGTGCTTGCATATCGGCGACATCACGCTTGACGGCGGCAGCGGCCGGTTGCCAAACGGCCTCCATTAATTTCACCGCATTTTCCGGATTCTTCGCCATTTGTTGTTCGAGTCGCCAATGCGCGTGTGTGGGATATCCCAATAACTGTGCGCGTTCAAAACGCAGCTGCAGAATTTCGCTGATCAACGCGTTGTTATCGCTCTTGCCACCGTTGTCGCCGCGATTAACAAAAGCGGTCCACACTTTTTCGCGCCATGGGCGCGAGTGTGCCATGGTTAAAAACGGCTCCACCGCCGAGCGCGTATTGTCGATCACCCATTGACCTTTCAAACCATGTTTTTCAGCCGCTGCCGCATACGCAGCGAGCATATCGTCCGGCACGCCTGCTAAATCGTCGGCGCTTTCTATCACGGTAAATACCGTCGTTTCATCGTCAAGTACGTTTTGGCTGAACTGCGTGAACGTTGAGGCGAGGCGCGAATTAACGTGTGAAATACGCTGCTTTTGTTGGTGATTTAATTTGGCACCGGCGCGGACAAAATTGGTGTGATAAAGCCAAATCAGACGTTGCGCTTCGGCGCTTAACTTATGTTTATCGGGGCTGTTGTAAACGGCTTCTATGCGATTAAACAGGGCTTGATTTTGTATGCGTTCATCGGCAAAAGCGGCAAATTTTGGCGCGAGTATTTTTTGGATAACCGGCATTTCACCGGTGTTCAAGGTGCCGACGTACACGCCGTACAACGCGTGCAGCCGGTCCAACGTTTCTCCGCTGCGTTCCATCGCAACAATGGTGTTATCAAACGACGCGGCTTCAGGGTTATTGGCAATGGCGGCGATCTCTTTGCGCTGTTCGTCCATGGCACGATCAAATGCCGAAACAAATTGCGCAACGTCCACTTTATCCCAAGGCGGGACGCCACCGAATGGGCCTTGCCATGGTGTCAACATTGCCGCTGAATGAGTCATTGTCGTGTTAGTTCCTGTCGGGTGGTCGGCGTGGGTTACGGTCATTGTCAAAACGAAACAAGCGAGCGAAAACGGGGCGTATGTGGCAAAAAATCGTTTCATGGCGTGTCCTTAAACGTGAGGTAGAGCGACTGGCGTTATAAGCGACCGAATCGCTCTCCTTGCATGGCTTTTAAACGACTCAAGGTGCGCGCAAACGGTGCGATTAAATAACCTTCGGTATACAAGTCATCCAGCGCGACGTCGGCTTGAATATACAGTGGAATGCCGCGATCGTAACACTCGTCGACTAAAGCGATAAACCGGCGCACGCTGTCGTCGTGTCGCGCCAAGGTTGGCAGTGCGCGATCGCCGGTCAACACGTGCGTGGCCGCATCTTCGGTGCCGCGTGCAATTTTTCCTTCTTGCTGTGCGCCGCTTAAGGCGGGGACATCGCTTAATAAAATGGCGCGAAAACGATCGCACAGTGCAATGAAATCGTTGGCTGAAAGTGCCTGCTCGCACAAATCGTGAAACCGGCAATGCAAAATGGTGGCCGAATAGTGAATCGTGTTGATGACGCGATCATTGACGATTAACGCAATGTCCAGCGCGTCGTCGCCGCAACTTAACTGTTGAAACACGCGTTCAAGCGGAGATGAATCAGACGAGGTTTTGATCCAGTATCGTTGCAACAATCGATCGGGATGTAAGCGGTGATCGACGTCGCCATTCAAATGAATGCACTGCATATTTTCTTCGATGGCGGTAATGGCTGGCAAAAAACGATCGCGATTAAAACCGTTGTGATAGAGCTGTGATGGCGCTTGATTGGAGGTGGCAACAACGGTGACGCCATGATCAAACAATAATCCGAACAAACGCCCGAGCAAAATAGCATCGCCAATATCACTAACAAATAACTCGTCGAAACATAACACGCGGATCTGTTGCCGAATATCGGCGGCAATTTGCGTTAAGGGGTCGGGCGTGCCGTTGAGCACAAAAAGCCGCTGATGTAATTCACGCATGAAATGGTGAAAATGTTGTCGCCGCGCCGGTACGCGCAGGGTGCGAAAAAATAAGTCCATCAACCACGTTTTGCCGCGCCCGACCGGCCCCCATAAGTACACGCCGTTAACGCTACCGTGACGGTCGCCATGCAAGGCCTCGTGGCAGTGTTGCAACGCGATGATCGCGCGCCGTTGTGCGGCGTCGTCAACGAAATGACCGAGCGACAGCGTGGTTTCAAATTGGGCGAGTGGCGAGACTGGCATGATGGGGGCGGTGACAAGGAAAAAGCGGTCTGCGGTGTACCGGTTTTACGCTTTCCTTGTCAATCGGGGAGGGCTTCTCACCCAGCACGATTTCCGCACGTGCGCGTCGCCGGTGACGGCGAGTTCTCCGATGTTTCGCCGCGCGATTTTCCTGTACGCTCGCCAGCGTCTGGTCCGCTCCACGAGATCGTGTCGGCGGCGTTACGGCAACAAAAATAATAATTAAGGACAACCGGATGACCTTCTCGACGCGCCAAAAACTTTTCTTCAGCCATTTTCTCGCCATCGTGTTGGTATCGGGCAGCATTGGCAGTTATTTTTACAACAGTGCGATCGAAAGTTTGATCACCAGTTTGCAAACTCGTTTGCAATACAGTGCGGCGTTATTGAGCCGTGCCGTGCAACCCGCCGATTTAGATAAAGTCTTGGACAGCTCTGATAAAAACAGCATGGCCTATAAAAAAGGCGTGAAACTGTTGCGCGAATTGGCGGCGTCTAATCCTGATATCGCCTTTATTTATGTCATACGCAAAGATGGCGAACGGATCCGTTTTGTGCTCGATTCCGATCCGGATAATCCGGCCGAGCCAGGCGAAATTTATGACGTGAATGCGCCGGCGTTAATTGCCGGATTTACGACGCCCAGTTGTGACCGTGAACTTATTCGCGACAAATGGGGGACGTTTATGTCGGGTTATGCCCCCATCGCCGGCAGCGATGGACATTACGCCATTGGCATTGATATGCGCGCCGATGAAGTCGAACAAAAACTCAATACCTTGCGCCACACCGGGATATTTTCGCTGTTGCTTTCGGTATTAATGGCGATGCTATTCGGTCATCTGCTGTCGCGAAATTTTTTGCGCCGCATTGATGTCTTGCACAAGCAATGTATTGCGTTGGGGCATTTAGACGAAGAATTTCCGCGTGTAAAGGGCGACGAACTCACGCAACTCAGTGCCACGTTTGGCGTGATGATGTCGCGGCTGCAACAATCGCAAGCCGAATTGGAACATCGTGTCAACGAGCGCACGGCCGAACTGAAAGCCGCGAACGCACAATTACAAAATGAAGTGAGTGAACGCGCGCGCATCGCACAGCTATTGGAAGAAACGGCGCGTACCGATTTTCTCACCAAATTATTGAATCGGCGCGCCATGTCGCAACAACTGCACAGCGAAATTGCACGTGCCGAACGCTGCGAGGGAAAATTTTCGGTTGTTCTGGTGGATATCGATCATTTTAAAAATATTAATGACCAGTTTGGCCACGATATCGGCGATGAAGTGTTGAAAGCTCTATCGCGGGCATTCGATCGCTCGGTACGGGAACAAGACACCGTGTCGCGTTGGGGCGGCGAAGAATTTTTGATCTTGCTGCCTAATACCGAACTCCATGATGCCGTTGAACAAGCCGAACGTTTGCGCGCTTTACTCGATAGCGATCAACTGTCGATCCCGCGATATCCGCATCGTGTCACCGCCAGTTTCGGCGTCAGTGAATACCGCGCCGGTAGTACGATGGAAGCCTTGTTAAAACACGCTGACGTCGCGTTGTACGAGGCCAAAGCGCAGGGACGTAATCGCGTGTTGACCGCTTAACGTTTTATTCAGTGCGTGTCTTCGTCGATGTTATTCCACTGTTTTAAGTGTGCAATTTTTTGAGTGCGGGTCAACTGCTTAAACGTGTACTCGGCCGCTAAGGCATCGCCGCGCGAATCGAAGCCGAGATAAGCCAATAAGTGACGAGGTGGATGCGAACGGGTGTAGCGCGCGCCTTTGCCTTGGCGGTGTTGTTCGAATCGTTTATGCACATCGCGTGCGATCCCGGTATATAAACTGCCGTCAATGCATTCAATGACATACATAAACCAAGGTGTCGGTGGCGAGCCATCGGAAGCGTTCATGTGAGCGTTTCGAATCGTAGTGGTCACCGAATGTTATCGTATGGCCCCCACGTTGAACCGATAAAATCGGTTTACGCGTCACGCTTAATTTTTTTACGCCAAAAGAAAAGCCCTCGCGGCCTAGGAACGCAAGGGCTTGGTCTTCGCTGGGTGGTACTTAATCTTTACGTATTACGCAGAACTTTCACTACCGTTATTTCATTTGCCACTTCACTTTCTGCAACGACTCAGACTTACCGTTAAATCGACTGGCGTATTCATCTTGACGAATCAAACGCCGCTAACACACTGATGAGCACTTACTTTACTGTTTCTTTACTGTCACCAAACCGTTCAGCGCGACGATGTGGTTTAGCGGATACGGGTAATCAAATTGCACCCTCATGATCCAGCCGGTTCTGGCTAACGGCCTCTCGCTTACGCCGGTGTTCCGGACCGGGTTTAGCGCCTGTTAGTGGAGAGTGTTGTCCACCGACAGGAAAATCGAAACGTTTCCGTTTCTCCAATAAACAGTTTCCTGTTTACCCCAACGAAACTCGTCTGTGTGCACATCAGACTTTTTCGAACGCCGGTGTCTCCGCTGACGCCGCATTCGCGCCCCGTTGGCAGCGCGGATGTTTGCAAGGCAAAGGTTCGACTTAATCATAGTCGGCCTTGATTTTTGTGCCAATGCGATTTCACGCATTCAATGAGGTTGTTAGTTCCGAAAAGTTTTTAAGCGGTTAATTGGCACGACTTATTCCTCGTTGTCGCGTGACGCTATTGTCATCGTGATGGCCGTGGCTACAATACCAGCCCGCGAGCGGATCAGAGTGATGGACACGTCCATGCGTAACACGCTACAAGAACAATTACTGAAAGCCGGATTGGTCGATAAAAACAAAGCGAAAACCGTGGTGCGCGAACAAGCGAAAGCGCAAAAACAAAAACGGCACAACGGTACCGGCGATGAAATGCGAGAAGGCGAGCGTTTGCTCGCCGAGAAAGCGGCGCGCGATCGCGAATTGGCGTTAGCGGAAAACGAACAAAAAAAACGTCATGAAGCCATGGCGCAAGTGCGGCAAATTGTGCAGCACTATCAGCAAAAGCGTGAGGGCGATGATGCGTATAAATTTACCGATAATGGCGCGGTAAAATCGGTGTTGGTCAATGCCAAATTACGAGCGCAACTGGCCAAAGGGTATTTGGTGATTGTGCGTGTTGACGATAAATACGAATTGGTGCCGCGTGCGGCGGCGAATTTAATCGCCCAGCGAGATAATAGTGTGATCGTGGTCGATCATTTCAACAGCAACACCGAACAACAAATTGACGACGATGATCCGTACAAAGATTTTCCGGTTCCAGATGATTTGATGTGGTAAACACGAACCGGTGATTTTCGCTGCCGCACGTTTATCGGCACACAGTCGTCTTTTCACCGTCATGGATAAAGACCGCTAATAAGGCACCGACATCGGAAAGCTCTAATTCATAGCTAAGTGTCGCGCTGAGTTCAGCGCGATAGAGCAGTGACTCGGGTTTAACGAATATATTTTCTTCCTGCACCGTTTGAGTCGAAAAAAGGCGTGAACCAACTTTGATTTGAGCCGCCTCAATGGCGAGTTGCCGTTTGCCGCCGTCACGATGCGGGAGCTCGATGCACGAGACCGTTTGTGACGAAAACGCGATGAACGGGTAGATCGGTTGCCATAATGTTTGCGGCAGTGAATGTGGCGTTGTGGCGCGGCACACCAGAGAATGAAACTTAGCGCCGTCACGGTGTTCAACTTGCGCCAGCATTTCTGTGGCATTGGCTTGTGCGCGCAGCAATAATCCGTTTTTATCGCCATCGCGCCAATCCATAATCGCGGCCATTTGTCCGGACTGAGGTGTTAACGACAACGCAAAAAAAGCGCTTGGCTGACGTAAGGCGTGACTTTCACCATAAGGACTGAGCAATCGTCCATCGCTGCGCAATCGCAACGATTGCTGCGGCTCCGGCGCCACGGGTTTTGCCGTTAAATCAAGGCAGGTTTGCGTAAAATGCGCGGCAAAAGTGTTGACCGTCAGACGTTTTACGGCGCTGGTTAATGACCGTGATGTGGTGGTCGCATCGCGTTTGCTTTCGGCCCCCGCCGCTGAAACGCAACACGCGAACAGAGCACCTAAATAGCATCCGCGAGCTATCGCGTGGTAAGCGATGGACGGTAACGGTCGCAGCCAATAATTGTTCATGACGAGGGACGCTGAACCAACGGGAACGCCGTTAAGTGTAGCGGTTTAACGCGATGTTTGTCCGATCTGGGCGAGGTTGAACGGGGTCGCTTGATACACGTAATAATTGAGCCAGTTGGCAAATAATAAATTGGCGTGACTTTGCCATCGCTTTTGCGGCGCGAGCGTCGGATCGTTGTTGCGATAATAATTTTCAGGCAACTTTGGCTGCAAATTGGCGAGGACATCGCGTTGATATTCGTCGTGTAAAGTGTGGCGATCGTATTCTGGATGGCCGGTGACAAAAATGCGGCTACCACTGCGGTTTTGCAACAAATAAGCACCGGTCGCATCGGACTCGGCTAACACCACGATGTCATCGTGCTGTTGATATTTTTGTTGCGGTACTTGCGCAAAGCGGGAATGGGGTACTAAAAATTCGTCGTCGAATCCGCGCAGCAACGGGCTTAACGGTGCCACCACGTTTTGCCAATACACGCCAGATAATTTTTCGCCACGGATCTCGCGTTGCAAGCCATAGTGATAATACAGCGCAGCGTGCGCGGCCCAACATAAATACAGCGTCGACGTGACGTGTTGATCGGCCCACGCCAAAATATCGGACAGTTGCGGCCAGTAACTGACGTTTTCGTAATCCACTAAACCGAGCGGCGCTCCGGTGATGATAAGTCCGTCATAATTGTGTTGTTGCACCGCCGAAAAATAGCGATAAAAACTGTCCAAATGTGTTTCCGGCGTATTTTTACTGACATGATTATCCAAGCGCAATAATTCGACGTCGACTTGCAATGGGGTATTCGCCAGTAATCGCAATAATTGGATTTCAGTGGCGGCTTTATTGGGCATTAAATTGAGAATCGCGATCTTGAGGGGGCGAATATCCTGATGAATGGCGCGGCTTTCGGACATCACAAAAATATTTTCTGCCAATAACGCGTCAATGGCAGGTAATTGATCAACCACTTTGAGGGGCATTGCTGGATCTCCGGTAGTGCAGGCCGCCGTTGTGTGCGATCTTAGCGTATGGCCATCGCGCCATTGCGGCTTGTCTCGTTGATGATGGTGTGGGGCTTGGCTGGTCGAACCAAAAAAGCCGCCGCTTCCACCGCTTCATACCGGTGCTTGAGCTAGGCGCGCACTTTGCGCACAATAGCGCACGTTTTTTTGCTGAAGAATATTCGCTATGACTGAATCTTCCGCCCGTCCTGCTTTACCCGATCGCCTGTCGATTCACCCGCGCAGCCCGTTTCACAATGCCGCGATCTTTGAATACGAGATCGGCATTCGACTCGATGGCAAAGAACGTTTCGATGTCGAGGAATATTGCGTCAGTGAAGGTTGGGTAAAAATTGCCGCGCCTAAAGCCTTGGACCGCCGAGGGCAACCGTTGCTGATCATGGTTAAAGGCAGCGTCGAAGCGTTTTACAAATAACGAATCGCAGTGTCATAAAAAAAGCCCCTGTCCGCTAATGACAGGGGCTTTTTTTTGCGTTGATGAAATGCCGTGGCGGCTCAGATGAAGGTTG
>CAZYUS010000091.1:0-12971 GCA_964650615.1 uncultured Pseudomonadaceae bacterium
GCAGCAGATAATTTCGGTTCGGCAGGTGCAAATCTTCCGGCACCCGTTGCCCGTCGCACGCAAAATACAAGGGCAGACGCGATTCGATTAAGGCCGAAATCACCGGCCCTAACGATGTCGCTTCATCAAGCTTAGTCAAGATTGCGCCAGTTAGCGTGTTAACACCGAATTGTTTTGTGCATTCCTGTAATTGGGCGCGCTGCGAAGTGGCCGACATCACCAACAAGTGTTTAAGCGGATACACCGAACTGCGCAAATGCAACAAGGCATCATGCAAACGCTGATCGCGCTGGCTCATACCGGCGCTATCAATAATCACTAACCGTTTATCCACCAAACCATCTAGCACCGAAGGTAATTGTTCCGGCGTATCAACGATACGAAATGCACAACCAATCAATCGCGCAAATAAACGCAGCTGATCGTGCGCCGCAATGCGAAAATTATCCGTCGATACCAAGGCCACGCTGTGCGCGCCGTGGATTAACGCAAATTTCGCCGCCAATTTCGCCGCCGTCGTGGTTTTGCCCACGCCGGTTGCCCCGACTAAGGCATACATTCCGCCATGCGCCATCACATCTTCACGCGCTAATTGAATATCGCCGGCGATCGCGGCCAAGGCCTGCGCCAGCGCGCGCTCGGCTTCTTTAATCTGGGTGTTAGCGTAATGCTCGCGTAAACGCGGGCTTAATTCCAACAAACTTAAACGTCGCGATAACCACGCTTTCATCGGATGGCGTTTCTCGTGATCTTTCCACGCCAGCCCTTGCATCTGTTCTTCAAATAAGCCGCGCAACTGACGCATCTCTTCGCGCAACGACAACAAGCCCGGATCATTACCGAATTCAATCTGCAATTTGCCGCTGTCGGCGACGACTTCTTTGGCTGGTGTTGATTTCGTTGCAACCGTGCGCGTTCGTTCGTAACGATCGTCGGGCCATTCTTCATCGTCGGTTATTGATGCCGCTTTAGCGTGTTGCTCCGGTTCTAATTCGGTCACCGATTGACGTTTCTCTGACAGTACCGCTGGGTCGTAATCAATCGCCGCCAAAAGTTCGACACCTTGCGACGTGCGACGACTCGACACGATCGCCGCATCCGGTCCTAACTCTTTACTGATTTCTTGCAGCGCCGTGCGCATATCTTTTGCCACAAATCGCCGTAATTTCATGTTTTCCTCCGCTCTTGCAAGCGCGCCATCGGGCGTAATTCAGTAGGCATACGCAATTTGCTTGCCAGCCGTGGTTGTGTGTCAAAGGGCCGCAGCCCTTTAGCCCACCGTCGCCACAATTTTCACCTGTTTGCTTTCGGGGATTTCCTGATAACTCAGCACGTGCATACCAGGTGCCACGAAACGCGCAAAACGCGCGAGCGTAGTTCGCAAGCTCGGTGAGGTCAGTAACACCGACGCTTGTCCCGACATTTCTTGGCGTTGATTCGCTTCTTGCAACGAACGCTGCAAACGCTCGGCAAGCCCCGGTTCGATGGCACCGTCGTCACCGGCAATTTGCAGCGATTTATGCAACAGTTGTTCGAGCGTCGGTTCAAGCGCGATCACCGGTAATTCGCTCGCTGCGCCGTTAATGTTTTGCACAATCAAACGCGATAACGCCACGCGACACGCCGCCGTTAAGGACAAACTGTCGGCGTTGCGGCTAGCGTGTTCCACCAAGGTTTCGGCGATGGTACGGATATCCCGCACCGGCACTTGCTCACGCAGCAGGTTCTGCAACACACGCACCACCGCCGACAATGACAGCGAATTCGGCACCAACTGCTCCACTAATTTCGGCGCCGTTTTGCCTAATTGTTTTAGTAACGCCTCGACCTCTTCATGACCTAATAATTCGGCGGCATGAGATTGCAAAATATGCGACAAATGCGTGGCAACCACCGTAGACGCATCGACCACGGTATAGCCCAATGCCTGCGCGTGTTCGCGTTGCGTGCGATCAACCCAAACTGCTGGCAAACCAAACGCCGGATCTTTAGTGTTGACGCCTTGCAATTCTCCAAAGACTTGACCGGGATTGATGGCTAATTCGCGATCAATATAAATTTCGGCCTCCCCGACATTAACCCCCATCAAGGTAATGCGATAACCACTGGGCGCGAGATCGAGGTTGTCGCGAATATGCACCGCCGGAATTAAAAATCCCAGATCTTGCGATAATTTTTTGCGCACGCCTTTTATGCGTGCCATCAATTTTCCGTCCTGCGCTTTGTCCACGAGCGGGATCAAGCGATAACCGATCTCCAACCCGATGGGATCAATTTGCGCGACGTCATCCCAGCCTAGTTCTTTTACTTCTTGCTCTACCGGACGTGCGGCTTGCGCGGCTTTGGCCAGCGCCGCTTTTGCTTCATTGTTCTTGATCCGTTTGCGCATATAAAACGCCGCGCCAAAACACAACGAGCCTAAAAATAAGAAGGCGAAATGCGGCATTCCCGGAACCAAACCCATCGCGATTAAAATCGCACCGGCGATGCCAAGTGCTTTGGGTTCTTTGAACATTTGATCCATTAATTGCGCCGACATATCTTGCGCGGCATTTTGTCGCGTCACCATCATGGCCGACGCGGTCGATAACAGTAACGCCGGTAATTGCGCCACCAACCCGTCACCAATGGTCAACAGCGCATAAAACTGCGCTGCCTGCGCAAACGCCAAATCGTGTTGAAACACACCAACGGCCATACCGCCCAGCAAATTGATAAAAAGAATCAAAATACCGGCAATGGCATCACCGCGCACAAATTTTGACGCACCGTCCATCGCACCGTAAAAATCCGCTTCTTTGGCGACATCCGAACGACGAGTGCGCGCTTCATCTTGTGTAATTAAACCGGCGTTTAAATCAGCGTCAATCGCCATTTGTTTGCCCGGCATCGCATCCAAGGTAAACCGTGCACTGACCTCCGAGATACGTCCTGCACCTTTGGTCACCACCACAAAGTTGATGATGATAAAGATAATGAACACCACAATACCGACGGCATAATTACCACCGACGAGTACGCTACCGAACGATTCGATCACCGAACCGGCCGCGTCGGCACCGTTGTGACCATTGAGTAATACCACGCGTGTCGAGCCAACATTAAGCGCCAAACGCAATAAGGTGGTGATAAGTAACACCGTAGGAAAGGCAGCAAAATCGAGTGGCCGGTTGACATAAACCACAACCAGTAAAACCATCAATGCCAGCGCAATATTAAACGTGAACAGCACGTCCAATAAAAATGTCGGCAAGGGCAAGGTCATCATCGCCAAAATTAACAACACCAATAATGGCGTACCCAAACCGGTTATCGTGATATTTTTCATGGGTTATCAACCTTTATGCAATGGCTCGCCATTTTTTAATACTGCATATCATCTGGAATAGGAAATTCGGTCGGTAGCGATTTGGTGTTGGCACGTCCGTATTGACGCAAACTGAAAACATACGCCAATACTTGTGCCACCGCCAAATACAAACCTTGCGGAATTTCGCGATCGAGTTCAGTGGTGTGATAAAGCGCACGCGCCAGTGGTGGCGCTTCAATCACGCTTACCCCGTTGGCCTCGGCGACACGACGAATTTGCAAAGCAATTAAATCAACGCCACGCGCCAACACGATCGGCGCGCGCGGCGACAAGGGATCGTATTTCAAAGCCACCGCAAAGTGCGTTGGATTGGTGATCACCACATCCGCCGTGGGAACCTTGCTCATCATGCGCCGCTGTGCGATCTCGCGTTGCAAACGACGTATACGGCCTTTGACTTCCGGCTTGCCTTCGGTTTCTTTGAATTCTTCGCGCAATTCATCTTTGGTCATGCGTAATTCTCGCGCGAAGTGCCAGATCTGATACGGCACATCCAGCAACACGATGATGATCATGGACAACGAGATCAACATAAATGCGTGCGACAACAATTCGCTGGCATGTTGTAAAGTGCCACGAATGTCTTGCCGCCCTAATTGCAAAAAATCATCGCTGTAAGCGCGCAAAACCAGAAACGTAATCAGACCTACAGCAAGAAATTTTCCGATACTTTTTACTAACTCAACCACCGATTGCAGACCGAACATCCGTTTGAAACCATTAAATGGCGATAACCGTTCCCACTTCGGCACGATTTGTTCACCGGATAGCGATAATCCGCCAATCGCGATACTAGACAGGACGCCGATAACAAACATAAAGATCAAAAATGGCAGCACCGCTAATCCAGCGATTTTTACTGCGCTCGCTAAACTCAGCGGCATGTTATAAGGATCTTCCAATCCGGCGGGCGACAAGCGGAATGACTGCACGCCAATGTCGATAATCGCCTGCGCGATCGACGGGCCAAATAATAAAAACCCTCCGGCACCACCAATCAATAACGACGCGGTGACCAACTCTTTAGAGCGCGCGACCTGCCCCTTTTTGCGCGCTTCTTCGCGCTTTCGGGGGCTGGCCTGTTCGGTACGTTCACCGGATTCATGTTCTGCCATTAGCGCGTCCTAACAACTGAAACCGACAAGCTGACAGGTGTATTGCTGTGCACGATGCAGTTCATTCTCGAAATGGATCGGTAGGTCGGCCAACAACACCCACATCAATAACAATCCGATCAACATGGTGGCCGGAAAACCAATGGTGAATAAATTCATTTGCGGCGCGGCGCGCGTTAACACACCGAATGCGACATTTAACATAAGCAGCGCGAGGACACTGGAAATGGCGACCATTAATGCCGCCGCGAACAACCATTGTCCCCAGTTTGCCATCGCCAAAAAATCAATACGTGCCAACGTATCAGTGGCTACCGGCAAGGAATAAAAACTGCGCGCCACCGTTTCAATGGCCATCAAATGTCCGTCCATTAAAAAAAACATCAGCATCGCGGCCATTAACAATAACTGGCCAATCAATGGCACGGAAGCACCGTTGACTGGATCAACTAACGACGCGAATCCCAACCCGGTTTGCAGCGAAATCAACTGTCCTGCCACGACAAATATTTCCATTAAAACGCGTGTTGCAAAACCCAATGCGATGCCGATGATCAATTCTTGTGCAACAATCAAGTAGCTCTGCATTGAAAACAACGGAATGGATGGCATAGGTGGCAGCACCGGAACGACGCAAACCGTGATGCTAAGTGCCAACAGTAAACGCACGCGTACCGGAATCGTGCGCGTACCAAATACGCTTAACGTCATCACCAAACCACCGATACGACAAAACGGCCAGATCCCCATTGCCATCCACGCGTCGAGTTGTTCGAATGTGAAATTCATTTTCGCCGCACTACGTCAACATCAGGGGGATTTGACGAAATAATTCGTCGGTATAAACGAGCAATTGATTGATGATCCAATGCCCCAAGAACATGATGGTAATCAGTGTGACAAGAAGACGAGGAAGAAAAGAAAGTGTTTGCTCGTTAATGCTGGTAGCGGCTTGGAAAATGGCCACTAATAACCCCACGATCAAGCCCGGTACGATGATCACCGTCACCAGCAAAATGGTTAAAAATAAAGCGTGGCGTAAAATTTCAACAACCGTTTCTGGGGTCACGTCAAATTACCGACTTATGTCACTCTCATAAGCCGTAACTTGCAGCCAACGTGCCAACCACTAAAGCCCATCCATCGACCAATACAAACAGCATTAATTTAAACGGCAGCGATATCACCAGAGGCGATAACATCATCATACCCATGGCCATTAAAACGCTTGCAACCACGAGATCAATGATCAAAAACGGAATAAACAACATAAACCCGATTTGAAAAGCAGTTTTTAATTCGCTGGTCACAAAAGCGGGAACCAATACCGTAAACGGAATAGATTCTACGTCCGTTACCGTGGTGTCGGATAAACGAATGAATAATTCGAGATCGGTTTTTCGCGTTTGCGCCAACATAAAACGTTGAAATGGAACCTTGGCTTCATCAAATGCCTGCATCGGCGTTATTTTTTCATCGAGATAGGGCTGCACCGCTTTCTCGTTGGCCTCCTTAAATACTGGTGCCATGATGAAAAAGGTTAAAAACAAAGCCAAACCCACTAGCACTTGATTCGACGGAGTTTGTTGCAAACCGATCGCTTGACGCAAAATAGCGAACACCACGGTAATGCGAGTGAAAGAAGTCATCATGATGACTAAGGCCGGTAAAAAACTTAGCGCCGTCATCAAGATCAAAATTTGCAACGTCACCGAATACTGCTGCGCGCCGGCTGGCGTAGTGGTGACGGTAAAAGCCGGTAAGCCATTGTCGGCAAACACCACGGCGTTTGAGATCATCAGAAAACAAATAAGCATCCATTTCATGACGATCGATTACCCTTCAATAGCTTATTAAGGGTTTCTTGAAAGCTCGGCAGCGCCGACGCAGGTAATTCGATATTTTCGCTCAAGGTTTGCAAGGGAGTGATGGAATGAGCGGTGACGCCGACCAATAATTGGTGCGGCCCTACTTGCAACAACACCACACGCTCACGGGTACCCAGTGAGGTTGAGGCAATAACCTTAATTGCACCGTGCGCATTAATGTGTGGCGCGCGGCGAATCAACCATGCGCCGATAAAAATCAGCGCGACCATAAACAGTAACCCGAGCAATAAACGCCCTACAGAAGGCGTCGCAGGTTCGGCGGCTAAAACGGAAAAAGGGAAAAGTGTGCTAATCAGAAAAAAGGATCTTGCGTTCAATAAACCGGAGCGTTTTGAGCGCGATTTTTTTAAGAAAAAGGTCAAATTCATCCACCCCCTACTCCCTTCTTTGAAATGCAAGGAGGGAGCTTTTATCGCCCTCTGCTTTTTTACGAGAAGGGCTAGATAGGATTGAAGCATTTTATCCACGGTATTTCCGATTATCTCTTGAAAATAAAACAGCAAATTAAGGCGACGGTTCCGCTCGATGATAACGCTATTTTTCGCGGCAATATTCGTCCTAACGTAATTTATTGATCCGTTCATGCGGTGACATCACGTCAGTTAAACGGATGCCGAATTTTTCGTTAACAACCACGACCTCACCGTGAGCGATCAGCGTGCCGTTGACCAACACATCCAGCGGTTCACCAGCGAGACGGTCGAGCTCAACCACGGAGCCTTGATTTAACTGCAATAAATTGCGGATCGGAATTTGTGTGCGTCCCACTTCCATTGACAAGGTCACCGGTATATCGAGTATCACATCCAACCGTTCATCCTTACCGCCGGGACGAGGATCGGATTTGAGTTCTTCCATCGGTGCCGGACTGGTTTGTTCCGCTAAAGCAGCGGCCCATTCATCGGCCATTTGCTCTTCTTCTTTGCTCATCTCACACTCCAATCTGCAAAGCGCTCAAAATATGATCGCGCTTGATTTCTTCCAGTATTTTGATCGCATAATTGCCACGCGCTTGACCGAATTTGGCACGAAAGGCCGGCAAACCACCGGCGCGGACCAATACCATTTCTGGAATATCGAGCGGAACGATATCCCCCACTTTCCAGTCCATAATGTCACGCAATTTCACGTCGGCATCCGTCAAATGAACATTGAAATCAATCGGTGCCGTCATGATTTCTTCACGCAGCGCCTGTGTCCAACGCTCATCTACATTGTCGCGGTCGCTTTGCACACCGGCATCCAATTTGTCGCGAATAGGTTCTACCATTGAATAAGGCATGGTGAGATGCAAATTGCCACCACCGCCTTCTAACTCGATATGAAAACTGCACACAACAACCACCTCAGATGGGCTGACGATAGTTGCCAATGCCGGATTGACTTCGGAGTCTAAATATTCAAATTCCACTTTCATCACTGGCGACCACGCCTCGGTCATATCAACAAAACATTGGTCGAGTAATATTTGAATGATGCGCCGTTCAGTCGGAGTAAATTCACGGCCCTCAATCTTGGCGTGAAAACGGCCCTGCCCACCAAAAAAATTGTCTACCAAACTGAACACCAATTTGGCTTCCATAGTAAACAGCCCCGTCCCACGTAACGGTTTCATACGGATCATATTGAGTGAGGTCGGCACAAACAGCGAGTGAACGTATTCACCGAATTTCACCATTTGCACGCCATTAATCGACACTTCACACGCTTGTCGCAATAAATTGAAAAGACTGATCCGCATATGCCGCGCAAAGCGTTCATTAATCATCTCTAACGTCGGCATGCGACCGCGAACAATACGGTCTTGCGACGAAAAATCATAACCACGCGCTTCGCCAGGAGGCAGTTCGTCGGCACTGGTATCAATGTCGCCATCATCGACGCCATGCAACAGCGCGTCGATTTCGTCTTGACTCAGTAAATCCGTTGTTGCCATGAAAGATTACCCGCTACTGCATAATGAATTGGGTGAATAGTACTTTTTCGATATAGGGCTTTTTCTCTTCGTGAGCGACCGTTTCTTTCATTTTTTCGACCACATGCTCGCGAAAGGTTTGTTGTCCCTCGGCGCTGCTTAACGCCTCAACCGTGGTGCTGGATAACATCATCAATAACTCACTTTTAAGCAGCGGCAAGTGTTTTTTTACTTTGGCTTCGCCGGCAGCATTTTTAATCACGAACACAACATTAACCTTAATCGTGCGCGATTTTTTTTCACTGGGTAAGTTAGCAATGATGGGTTCACCAAGCTCTAAATAAACCGGACCGGCATGACCTTCACCTTCGGCGGCTTCTTCCTCCGGTGCTTCTTCGGCGTGTTCTTCACCTTCGGCGGCTTCTTCACCGTGTTCTTCGTCAGCGGCTTCGTCATGCTCTGCGTCGTCGCTCGCCTCTTCACCGTGTTCTTCGTCGGCCGATTGCTCGCTGTGTTCGGCGGCTTTAGGCTTTTTGTCTCCGCCTTTCATCAACAGAAAACCAGCGACGCCACCACCTATCAACAACACCGCAGCGGCGATGATGATGATGAGTTTCTTTTTGTTACCCTTGCCGGCTTCACCCAGCTCGAGATCTTCGACTTCTTTTTTTTCGGCCATGCCAAACTCCCGTCACACGCAAAGCCCTATGCAGCTATCGGGCCAGCGATTAATACACAAAAAAATGGTTTAACAACAATAAGTTGAAGTGTAGACCGAATTTTAAAAAACGTAACCGTCAAATTTTCGGCGTAATAAAAACGGGCAATTCGTGAATGGCCCCTACGGTTCGAACGCGGTTATTGCGACGGTAGGACGATTTACCATTTGCCCCTGATTTAAAGCGCAAAAAAAAGGACCTTTCGTGAATGGCCCCTTTGGTTTAAGCGCAGTAAAAAATTCTTAGAAAAAAATAAACGTCATTAATTACGCGTAAAAATCCACAATACCATCGGCAACCGCATGACGGGTGGCACTTACGCTTTCGTTAATGGCCGCTTGATGGGTCGCCACGTGACGAGGTGTTGCGGTGGGGGGTTGCGATTGACCTTGTTCCTGCGATTGTTTACGGCCATCTTGCACATCGACGTGACCAAGCTGCAAACCGCCACTTTGAAACACCTCGCGCAAACGCGGCAACGCTTGTTCCAACTGTTCTTTGGTCGCCGGATGTGCCACCACAAACTGCACCGTGGTTTCGCTGCCCACTTGCGTCAACTTGACCGTGATCGGGCCTAGTTCGGCGGGATTCAAATGGATGTCCGCCTGTGACATGCCCTGCTTCGATTGCCACAATACCTGATTGCTGAGTACGTCGTTAAAGCGCGGATTATGCAGCGATAATCGTAGCGCCGATGGCATCGACGTTTCTGCTGATTTATTTTCCGCCGTTGTCGATGGCGCGATCACACTAGCGGTCGATTCCAATCGCGCTGGAGACGCTTTATCGTCGCTTAACGTGCGCGCCAATTCCCCCGGTGATGAGATCCACGACGGCATTTCTTTTGACGCAAAATCGACACCTGAATTGGCGGACAACCCATTGCTTACGCTCAAACCGTTGTCCGGCGAAATCGTTTTTTTTGCTTCGAATGATTTGGCGTTGGTTAATACCGAAACTGACGCACCGATATGTAAACCGTCACCGGTCTTGGTTGCAACTGGATTAGCCGCTTTTGATTTGGTCGCATCAGCGGCGTCCGCAACAGTGACGACACCGCTTTCACTACGCGACACGGCTTCTCCGAAAATCTCATCACTTTCCGGCGTCGTCGCTAGCGACTCCGCCGGATGATTTGATGGCTCGCCATCAATGGCCGTTCGCCGCGAACGCATCGTGTTGACCGCGACGGTTAATCCTTTATCGCTTTCGGTTGCGTCAATATCATCCGGCAATTCTTTGCCTGAAGCGGCAGCGATCTTGCCGTTGACTTTGCTACTGGTTGCAAGCGCAAGCAGCGCCTCATCGGCCTCTTGATCGGCGCTATTTTGCGCCTCGCTATTCGATGATATCGCAACGGTATTGCCCGTAACCGGCGTCACATTAATGGGCTGATTCGTTAGTAAATACTCAACGGCGTGTTCGGTTTCGATGTTGTTGTCGGACGACGATTGAACGGTCTTATCCTCATCCGACGTCAGCGTTTCACTGATTTCGTCGCCATTTTCATTTGCTAACGACGATAACACGAGTGCTTCCGGTGTTTTTTCCTCGGTTTGCAACAACGACAACGCGTCAGCCGTTCCCGCGTTTAATTCCGCACCCAAAACTTGCTCAAACGCGTTGGCATTGTCAGTGGCAGCCGCACCGATTAAAGCAGTGTTATTTCCCGCTGTGGTGGAATTTAGCTCAACTGAACTACCGAGTAGAACGTCCATTTTTTTATCCTCAAACACGTTGAGGAATTAACGGGCAAGACACGTGCCAAGTGATGGGTAAATTGAGAAGAAAGAAAGGTGGTGCGATGTTTAACCCGCTAACACATCCTTCAGCGCTTGATGAACATGCGCCAACTCACTTTGTATCAGCGTAACCTGGGCGGGGGCCGCATCAAGTTGATTCGCTTTTCCCATTTCTTCCAATTTTTGGCACAAGGTCACCAATTCGATCGCGCCAATATTGCTGCTGCTGCCTTTCAAGCTATGAGCAGCATGACGCACTTTGTCGCCATCGGCGGCGGTGACCGCCGCCTCGATTTGTTGCATTCGATCAACACTGTCGTGCAAATAAATTTCAACCAAAGACGGAAATTCATCTTCCATCAACTCTTTTAAATCCGAAATTAATTGCATATCAAGACTGGCCACGAATCACTCCTGTATCGACCACTTATAAACGGCGGTCACGCAATTGCCTTCGCCTTCGTACTGAAAGGATTCGCACAACGATCGAATCAACGGTAGGCCGCGCCCGCTGTACCCTTCTAAGTTCAATTTCGCTTCATACGCGCGCCAATCGAAACCCTTACCACTGTCTTGCAAACGCATGACGATGCGACCGCCATCCGGTGTCGGTAAATGTTCAATCGCAAAGCGAACGAACCCTTCTTGCAAGCTTTCCATGCGCGCAATGCGCATTTGATAATACTCCGCAAAGCCTTGCGGTGATTGTTTCAGTGATGAACTTAAACCCAATACACCGTGATCTAAAGCATTGGAATAGAGTTCTGCCAAAATCGTAAACACACGACCACGATGCGAACGCAGTCCGGGCGATTCCATCAACATCTGCAACACCATGGGGAGCGGGTCGAAGGTGCGCAAGGCTTGTGGTCGCAACTCGTATTCCAGTTTCCAATCTTGCGGACCACTCCAGCGCAGCGAACCACCGGTTTTCTTGGCCGATTCTTCAAATTGTGTTGGACGCCCCACCACCTCGACGAAAGTGAGGTCATCCGATTGCTGCTCGTGGCGCATGAACCGAGTAATTTCTTGCATGATAGCGTCGACGATATTTTTACTGCCGACATTCGCGATCACTTTTTCGACGGTGTCATGCCCGAACAAAACGCCTTCACCATTATCCAATTCGGCGAGGCCATCCGATGTCATGAATATGCGCGACTCAATGGGGAATTGTTCCGTTTGCACACGCGTCGAAAAGCGCTCGGACGACAGCACCCCCAGCGGCAAATTGCGCGACGGTACTTTGGCAATCAACTCACCGTTTTGTTTTAACAAGTAGCCGTCAGGCATTCCGCCATTCCAGACATGAATCAACTCTTGTCGAAAATCAATATCGGCACCAATCGCGCAACAAAATACACCCGTCGGCAAGATTTCTTTCAAACGCGAATTAATTTCGCTCAAAATGTCGTTTAACGCAAATCCCTTTAGCGTCATGCCATAAAAGATCTCGGACACTGGCATTGCACCAATCGCAGCGGGTAAACCGTGACCGGTAAAATCACCGAGAAACACATGCAAACCACCCGACGGTTTTTCGGCAGCCAATAATACATCACCGTTAAAGACGTACATCGGCGAAAGCACATAGCGAATATTGCCTGCACTCAGGCAGCCCGGATGCGCGATGTTGTCAAACACTTTTTTCGCCACATCTTGCTCTTGTACCAAACGATCGGTATGAAACTTAATTTCATCACGTTGCTTGGCCACCGTGTCGTACAACTGTTGCATCCGGTACAAGGCATTTAATTTGGCTTGCAGAATAATTTTGTTATACGGTTTGGTGAGGAAATCATCGCCGCCCACTTCGAGGCAACGCGCTAGGGCCTCGGTTTCGCGCAGCGAAGTGAGAAAAATAATCGGAACCAGTTGCTCGCCTGCCAATTCTTTTATTTTACGTGCCGCTTCATAGCCGTCCATTACCGGCATCATGGCGTCGAGCAAAACGATATTCGGTTTGTGTAAGGAGAACAGATCGACCGCGCGTTGGCCATCTTCGGCGGCGAAGACTTTATGACCAGCCTTGCTCAGAATAGATTGCAAGATCAATCGGTCGGAGTGATTGTCGTCTGCAATGAGTATGCACAGGGGTTTGTTCAAACTGTTTCGACTCGCTCTTTTAACAGGGGGAGTGCAAGCATGAAACCAGATATGCCGTTCCGATTACCCAAAGTAATCATCATCAAACGTGTTGTGCGCTAACCAAATTACGTCA
>CAZYUS010000092.1:0-5689 GCA_964650615.1 uncultured Pseudomonadaceae bacterium
GAAAAAGGGGACGGATTTATTTAGCCTCACCAAAGCCGTGGCGAGTTTCGTAGTTAGGCCGCATTGAGATTCAGTTTTTGCACATCAGACAGTTTTGTTTTCTTTTTAGCGATCGATAAATCGTATATGTCTTGCATTGCTAACCAGCTTTCAGGTGTACGCCCGAGTGCTTTGGATAAGCGAAGCGCCATTTCAGGGCTGACGCCACTTTGCTTTTTTAAAACGCGACTTAAGGTGGAGGGCGAAACATTTAAACTTTTCGCCAAACCGCGACAGCTAACACCAAATGGTTCCATAAATGTTTCTTGAATAAATTCGCCGGGATGGGGTGGGTTGTGCATAGCCATTAGTGGTAGTCCTCGTAATTCAATATGTAGGCATTACCATCTCTAAACTCAAAGGTAATACGCCAGTTGCCGTTCACCGTAATTGACCAAAGTCCCTTTCGATCACCTTTTAGCGGATGCAGCCGGTAGCTCGGAAGATCCATATCGTCGATCGTTCGAGCGGTATCTAAAGCAGAAAGTTGTATCCGAATCTTTTTTGCGTGATTGGTTTGTATGCCACGCGTACTACCGGTTTCGTAAAACCGTTGTAGGCCTTTGTGGATGAAGGATTCTATCATGGGTGCAGTGTAGCGCGGTGCGCAACACAGTCAAGGGGCTTACTTCAGCCAAATAAAAAAGGCGATCCCCGATCGCCTTTTTTACTTTTAGTATCCATGAGTTAAAACAACACGAAGTGACAGGTCACCTTCAATGGCAATTAACTATTTCAACAACGCCACAATATCTTTCGCGGCTTGTCGGCCTTCGGCTACCGCGTTCACCACCAAATCAGCGCCGCGCACATTGTCGCCGCCGGCAAAAATGCGCGCATGATGGGTTTGCTGCGCTGCAACACCTTGTGCGCCGACGATCACTTTGCCGGATTTTTCGGCTTGCACGTTGAGGGCTTGTAACCAATCAGGTACGTGTGGGCGATAGCCAAACGCGACGATTACGGCGTCGGTTTCGATCGTTTGTGTGGTGTGATGGCGCGTGTGTTGCACGGTGATCGCGCTGACGATGCCGTTGTGGGTTTCAATCGCGAGTGGTTGTTGTTCAAACACAAATTGCACGCCTTCTTCTTTGGCGTTCGCGACTTCGCGGCGTGAGCCGGGCATGTCTTTTTCATCGCGACGATAAATGCATTTCACGCTGGCCGCGCCTTGGCGAATGGCAGTGCGCACACAATCCATTGCGGTGTCGCCACCGCCTAACACGACCACGTTTTTGCCACGCAGATCAATTAAGCCTGCGCCTTTGGCGGGCAGTTGTTGCGTGTGACGAATTGCGCCGACTAAATAATCAATGGCTTTATACACGCCGGGCGCGTCTTCGTTGGGCAATTGACCTTGCACTGGGGTTTCGGCACCGGTGCCTAAAAATACCGCGTCGTATTGCGCTAATAATTCGTCCATCGACACGTCTTTGCCAATTTCGCAATTGAGTTTAAATTCTATCCCTGCGCTTTCAAAAATTTCGCGGCGCTGAGTGATGACTCGTTTTTCTAATTTGAATTCAGGGATGCCAAACATCAGCAGGCCACCGATCTCGTCGTGGCGATCATAAACATGCGCTTGAATGCCGTGACGGGTTAAAACATCGGCGCAGGCTAATCCAGCGGGACCGGCGCCGACTATCGCGACTTTTTTATCGGTTTTGACCACGTGTGATAAATCGGGTCGCCAGCCTTGTGCAAAGGCGTTATCGACGATCCATTTTTCCATCGAACCAATGGTGACCGCACCAAAGCCGGTGTTGAGTGTGCAAGCGCCTTCGCATAAACGATCTTGCGGGCAAACACGGCCACAAATTTCGGGCAGTGAATTGGTTTCGTGACACAGTTCGGCCGCTTCAAATAATTTGCCTTTGGCCGCTAAATTGAGCCAACCGGGAATATCGTTATGGACGGGGCATTTCCAACCGCAATAAGGAATGCCGCAAGACAAACAGCGTTTGCTTTGTGATTGCGCTTGTTCGTTAACAAAGCCGCGATAGATTTCTTTGAACACCGTTTGACGTTCATCGAGTGCAATTTTTTGCGGTTCGGCGCGCGGTGTTTGCAAAAAATGTAAAACGGATTCGGACATCATGGCATCCTTATAAATAATTCATACTCAAAACTACCCCACCCCTGCCCTCCCCTTGTTAAGGGGAGGGAGTTTGCATCTGCCAACCTTCCCCTATTAGTGGCAGGGAGATTGAGTTTCCGATGCTCTTGGGCAAAGGAACATTTATTCCCTCCCCTTAACAAGGGGAGGGTTAGGGTGGGGTACGGTTTTAAATTAACGTAACCGAAAACTGATCGTGTTTGCGTGTTGGGTTTTTCACCGCTTGCGGTAATAACTGCGACAGCGAAAACTGGCGCGGTTTCACCACGTAAAACGATTGCACGGCGGTGCTGAATTCGCGCAGCAAACTTGATGCTAAACGTGAGCCGGTTAAATCGGCGTGGGCTTGCAAGCGTTCACGCAAAAATTGCGCAAATCCGGCAGCGTGCAGATCACGTAAGTTCACCACTTCAACCATGTCGGCATTAACCAGATTCGGGAAGTGGCGATCAGCGTCGTACACAAACGCGATGCCACCGCTCATGCCGGCCGCAAAATTGCGCCCCGTTTTACCCAGCACCACCACCACACCGCCGGTCATGTATTCACAACCGTGATCGCCGCAGCCTTCTACCACCGCCAGCGCGCCGGAATTGCGCACAGCGAAGCGTTCGCCGGCACGGCCATTGGCAAAAATTTCGCCGCCGGTAGCGCCATAAAGACAGGTGTTGCCCATGATCGGCGTTAATTCGGTGGCGAAGCGCGAATGTTCGGGCGCACGCAAGATCAGACGGCCGCCGGCCATGCCTTTGCCGACGTAATCGTTGGCGTCACCTTCGAGCGTGAGTTGCATATTGTGGTGATTAAACGCGCCGAAACTTTGTCCGGCGATGCCGCGAAAGTGCAAGTCGATGGCCACCGGCGAACCTTTTACGCCAAATTGCGTTGCCAATTCGCCGGCCAGTCGTGCGCCCAAGGTGCGATCAGAATTGCGCACGCGATAATGCCGTTCGATGCGCTCACCTTTTTCGATGTGTTGCATTACATCGTTGGCGATTTGCACGTTTAATTCGCGACCAATGCTGTGACGCGTGGTGGACAAACTCCACGACGATGGCGGAGGCACGGTTTCGAGTAAGGCGGCGATATTCAGCGACAATATTTTGCCTTCTTGTCCGTCAATAACGCGCAATAATTCGGCGCGACCGCGCGCTTCGCCTAATGATTTCAACCCAAGCTGCGCCAAATAGTGACGCACGTCTTGCGCAATGAACTGGAAGAAATTCATCACTTTTTCAACGTCGCCTTTGAAATGTTCGCGACGCAAGGTATCGTTTTGGGTGGCGATGCCGGTGGCACAATTATTCAAATGACAAATGCGCAAATATTTGCAACCCATGGCGATCATCGGGCCGGTGCCGAAACCGAAACTGTCGGCTCCCAATAACGACGCTTTGATCACATCACGGCCGGTTTTGAAACCACCGTCCACTTGCACGATAACGCGATCACGCAAACCATTCGCGGTTAAGGCTTGTTGCACTTCGACTAACCCCAACTCCCACGGTGAACCCGCGTATTTAACCGACGTTAAGGGTGCCGCTCCGGTGCCGCCATCGTAACCTGAAACCGTGATGAGATCGGCTCCGCATTTCACCACGCCGCAAGCAATGGTGCCGATGCCGTTTAACGCCACCAATTTCACCGAGATCAACGCGCGCGGATTGACCGTGCGCAAGTCATGAATTAATTGCGCTAAATCTTCGATCGAATAAATGTCGTGATGCGGTGGTGGCGAAATTAACGTTACGCCGGGTGTGGCGAACCTAAGCGCAGCAATTTCGGCGCTGACTTTATCGCCCGGCAACTGCCCGCCTTCTCCGGGTTTAGCGCCTTGTGCCACTTTAATTTGCAACACATCGGCGTTAACTAAATAACTGGGCGTAACACCAAAACGGCCTGATGCAATTTGTTTAATGCGTGACACTTTATCGGTGTTGTAACGCGCCGGATCTTCGCCGCCTTCGCCCGAGTTCGAGCGCGCGCCCAAACGATTCATCGCCATTGCTAGCGTTTCGTGTGCTTCGCGCGACAACGCGCCAATCGACATCGCGGCCGAATCGAATCGTTTTACGATCAACTCGACTGCTTCAACTGCCGCCACGTCGAGCGCCGTGTTCGATACATTAAAGGTTAATAAATCGCGCAACATGGCGGGCGGGCGATTGTCCACCAATCCGGCGTAGTGTTGATAATCACTCCACTCGCCGGTTTTAACGGCGTGCTGCAACGATTGCACCACATCGGGATTCCACGCGTGGTATTCGCCGTTAAATTGATATTTCAGCAAACCACCTAAACGCAGCGATTGATTAGCATCGTAGGCGCTGGCATGAATCGCACGCAGATCGTGTTCCAGTTGCGCAAAATCAGCGCCACCAAGCGGCGACGAGATCGCCGGAAAGCAGCGGCTAATGACATTTTGATGCAAACCAATGGCGTCAAATAATTGCGCGCCGCGATAACTTTGGATCGCCGAGATGCCCATTTTCGACATCACTTTCAAAATGCCTTTGGCAATGCCTTTGCGATAGTAACTTAAGGCTTTGTCGCGATCATTTTCGTCCACTAAATCGGCAATGACCTCGTAAGCCAACCACGGATAAATGGCGGTGGCTCCGCAACCGAGCAACACCGCAAAATGATGCGGATCGCGCGCGCTAGCGGTTTCAACGATCAAGTTGGCATCGGTACGTTTACCGGCTCGCACCAAGGCTTGATGCACCGAGCCCACAACTAATAATGCTGGCACTGGATAATATGGCGCAGATTGTTCGCGATCACTAAACACCAGCAACACTGAACCGCTTTCCACCGCGTTCATGGCTTGCTGTTGCAAACGGTTGATGGCCGCTTCTAGCGATTCATTTAATGCTGCTTGCAAATGCAAAGTGGTGATCGATTTTGTCGGTGCCACTAAACTTAAAAGTTCGCGATAAACGCCGTGCGATAACACCGGCGAATGCAATACATAGCGCTGCGCTTTTCCGGTCGCTTCTTGAAACACATTGTGTTCCGAACCCAAACGGGTCGTCAGCGTCATGCTCGCAGCTTCGCGTAAGGGGTCGATCGCCGGATTGGTGACTTGTGCGAATTGTTGGCGGAAATAATCGAACAAACTGCGCGAATGTTTTGATAACACCGCCATCGGTGTGTCATCGCCCATTGAACCGACGGCTTCTTGGCCGTCTTCGGCCAGCACACGCAGCACCGATTCACGTTCTTCACGCGATAAGCCGAATAATTTTTGCAGCGTTTTAAATTCGAGCGCACTGCGTGGTAACTGATCGGCGCGATCTTCGTGTTCGGCGGTCACCACGCGACTGTGCTGCTCTAACCAATGGCGATACGGGTGACGTTCTTTGAGCAATAAATCAATGGCACCGCTGCGCCATAATTCGCCAGTGCCGGTATTAAGCGCCAGCATTTCGCCGGGACCAACGCGACCTTTTTCGATCACATCTTCGGGCGCGTAATCCCACACGCCAATCTCGGAGGCCAGTGTTAACCAACCGTTGCGCGTGATCACATAAC
>CAZYUS010000092.1:5699-12948 GCA_964650615.1 uncultured Pseudomonadaceae bacterium
GCCGGGCCATCCCACGGTTCCATGTGACCGGCGTTAAATTCGTAAAACGCGCGCAAGTCGGCGTCCATATCGCTGCGGTTATCCCACGCTGGTGGCACCAATAAACGCAAGGCGCGATAAATATCCATACCGCCGGCCAAACACACTTCCAACATATTATCGAGCGACATCGAGTCGGAGCCGTCTTCGGTGACAAACGGCGCGGCGTCTTGCAGATCGCGAATTAACGGCGTGCGAAATTTTGATCCACGCGCACGCGCCCACGCGCGATTGCCTGAAATCGTATTGATTTCGCCGTTGTGCGCCAAAAAGCGAAACGGCTGCGCCAATCGCCATTGCGGCGCGGTGTTGGTGGAAAAGCGCTGGTGAAAAACGCACACCGTCACTTCCATGCGTTCGTCGCGTAAATCGTGATAAAAACGCGGCAGATCTTCGGGCAAGGTCAGCGCTTTATAAACCAGCACTAAACCGGATAAAGAACAAATATAAAACGCCCGCTCGTCGCTTAATTTTTTTTCGGTACGGCGGCGCGCCATGAATAAACGGCGCTCTAAATCGTGTTCGCTCCACCCCGCCGGTGCATTGACGATGACTTGTTCAATTTTGGGCAAACTGGCGAGTGCGATCTGACCTAAATGCGAGGCATCGACCGGCACTTCGCGCCACGTGACGACGGTTAATAATTCGTCGGCGAGTTGCGCGTTGAGTTCATCGCGGCAACGTTGCGCGGCGCTTTCGTCGTGCGGCAAAAACACCATGCCGACGGCAAACTGCGGCGTTAAGTGCAATTTTTGCGCGGCGGCGTAGTGGCGGAAAAAATGACTCGGCAACTGCATGAGCACGCCGCAGCCGTCACCGGTTTTGCCGTCGGCACCGACGGCACCGCGATGGGTCATGCGCGCCAGCGCCGACAAGGACGTGGCCAACAAGGCGTGACTCGGACGGCCTTGCATATCGGCGATCAATCCAAAGCCACAGTTATCTTTTTCGTGTGCGGGGTTGTATAGCGGCATCAGCCTTCGTCTCCAGACTCATGCAACAGCCGCTATCGCTTTTCCTTTGAACGGTCCAAAAAAAGCGTTGGGGCGGGAATTTGCATTCCCGCACCAACGTGGACAAGTAGGAAGAACCAATCAGGCGAACAGCATATTTATGCTGTTGCCGGAAACTAATATCAACGTGTCGTAGGGTTAGGCAAGCTTTTTTTGATTGTATAGACATCCATACGTATGCTTGCTTTCATATTTATGCATGTCCGCACCGTAATGGTGCGGCGTTTTGCGAGGCTGCACCAGAATCACTCAAGGCTTTCTTCACGCCAGCCTTTGACACGCGCGGTGACCGGATGGTCGCTACCAAAAACCGCCTCGACGGCAGGAATACAGCGATCGAACACGGCGTCGCCTTCGCGCGCATTTCCGGCTTTACGCAAACTGCGGGCGTACACACAACGCCCGTAATGGGTGTGCGCGTCGTCAGGATCGGTGCCGGGCGCAAAGGACTTGGCCGCCCACGGTAGCGACGCTTGCCAACGATTCATGTCCTGTAAGGTGCGCGCAAGGTTGATGTGATTGCTTTGAATACGACGAGCAAGGCCGTCGTCTTTTTTGGCCACCATGATCGCGTTATTGTGCAAATAAATATCGAGTGCTTTCTGGTGTTGCGCGCGATCGGCGTACAAGGTGGCGAGGTTATCGCTGATGGTGATCGTTTCAAGATGTTCATCACCAAGATTGTGGCGCGCGTTGTCGAGTAAAAATTCGTACAGCGTTTGTGCTTGATCGAATTGACCGAGATGTTGCAACACAATCGCTAACGTATTGCCGTTAAACAACGTGTGTTGTTTGCCGATGCCATAAAGATTCAAGGCGTCATCGTAGCTGCGCTGCGCCAGTGGTAAGGCACGTTCATCTTGGCCCATTTCCATTAACACGGCGGCCCATTCGCCGACCATATTGCGGGTCGTCGCATCATTCAAACCGATGGCTTGTCGCGCGTCCATGTTTTGTCGATACACGTCATCGGATTCGGCTAAACGACCGGCTTCAGAATAGGCCTCTGCCAGTATTTTTCCGATATATAACGTGCGCTCATCGCTGCGGCCAAATTCGCTTTTCGCACGCTGATGAAGGTGCGCCAACAACACCAGATTTTGTTCGACATCGCGCGCTTGTCGAATCACCAGATACGGTAAAAAAGCGCGCATTTTTTCGCGGTATATTGTCGCCGACGGTGACTGATCGTTGGCGATTTCTTGCATAAAATCGCGGGCAATCAATTCGGCATCGGAAAAACGCGAATCGAGAGCCAATAAATGCGCGACATGACTTTCAATGTCGTAGCGTTCTTCGCGGGTGTCGTCGGGCAAGGTTTTTAATAACGCTAACGCGTGGCGATTTTCTTCGATGGCGCGGTCGATTTCACCAACGCCATCCCACGAATTCGCCAAGGTGCGACGGATGTCGGCTAATTGTCGTGGCTGACGTGCAAATCGCGTGTCCACTTGTTCAGATACCGAGCTTAATAATTCGCGCACGGTCATGTCTTTGCGCCCCGTGATATCGGGATTGGCGGCAGCTAATAGATCTTGTTGTAAAAAATCACTGATGGTTTGCGCGCGTTGCAACGCCATCGCGGTTTGCTCGCTACGCTGTTGTAATTGCCACAACAAAACGCTGATCGCGACGACCGCCACTGCCAACACGGCGCTCAATAATCGCCACAATCCGCGACGGGCTTGCGCGCGATCGAATTGCCACTGCAATTGCGCCATTTCACGGTATTGTTGTTCGGTTTGTTGTTGCAGCAAACGACGTTCGGGTAATTGACGCAATCGCTCGGCCAGCACCGCTGCGCTGGCAAGACGATTAGCCGGATCGTGATCGCAACACGCCGCGATGTCTTCGCGCAGCAAATCATCGTGAACATCACGCTCCCATCCCGGTGCCAACACACGGCGAAAATCACCGACCACCATTTGAAACAGCACCACCCCTAAGGCATAAACATCGGAGCGCGCGGTTGGCGGCTGACCGGCGATCAGTTCGGGGGCTAAATACAGGGGCGTACCTTCAGAGGCATCGAGCGTGCGGGTTTGAGTAAAGCCCAGTTGCGTGATGCTTAAGTCCCGAACGCGAGCGGGGTCGAGCATTTTGCCGCTGCCAAAGTCGGCCAGTTTGACCACTGTACGGCCGTCGCTACGCTGGTCCACCAACACATTGGCCGGTTTGACATCTTTGTGCAAAACGCCCGCTTCATGCGCTGCTGCCAAGCCGTCGGCCGCTTGCCTGACCCATTGCAACCGCTGTTCGAGCGCGACGGCGTCAAAACCACCCTGCGCTTCAATCCAATCGTTTAAGTTGCCCCCGTTGCTGTATTCGGATTCGACAAAAAACGGCGCTTCGTCAAGGTTCCAATCCAACAAACGAACAAAGTCTTCGCGGTTGCCAAGGCTCTCGATGAGTACGCGAAACAGGGTGATTTCGCGCTTCAAACCACGTAGCGATTCGCCATCGTGGGCAAATTTGAACACGCGGCGTTCGCCGGTTTTTTCGTTGCGCGACAACCAGACATCGCCGCGCCCTCCGCCTAAGGCGCGTTCCAATACCCAGTGAGGGCGCAAGGGTGGCCGGTCGCCGATCGCCAGCACCGTGGTGGGCAAGGGGGTCGCTGGGCCGCGTTCGAGGCGCACATCGGCCACCAGACGATAACCGAATCCGTAAACGGTTTTGATCAGGGTTTGTTCGTCATCGCCAAGCGCCGAGCGCAATTTGGCCATCGCTTTGGTGAGTACCGACTCACTGGCGACTCGGCCCGGCCAGACGTGTTCAAGCAATTCGTCTTTGGTGACCACTTCATCGGCATGACGCAGCAATACCGACAGTAATTCCAGCGGCTTGTTTTCGATGGCAACCGAAGCGCCCGCCACCTTAAGCAGCATCTGGCGTTCGTCAAACTCTGCCACGCCAAATCGCCACAAACCGCGCTCGAATGGCATGGCGTCCGCCGCGCCGTGACCTTGTGCTTCGCCCCTGTTCAAGTCGTTTCTCCGTGTTTATGTCGCGAGTACCGCCCTGCGTCGGAATTGTTCGGAATTGTTCCGCCCGACTTCAGGATGTTGTTGGCACCGCCCGCGATGATACGGGTGTCGGCCCCCCTTAAAAAGCGCCATACCCCTCAGAGTATGCCGCCGAGAAAAGAAGGCGACCCGCATCGCTCAGGTCGATGTTGATTCAGTCCACGAAAAGGAAAGCCACCATGACGTATGCCCTATCACGATTTTTAAGCACCCTCGCGCTGGGATGGTTATGCGCCTGCGGCGGAGAAGGCGGCGGCGCGGCGACCGATAATCCGAGTGATCCCGGCGGTGGCAGCAACGGTCAATACACGATCGGCGGCAACGTCAATGCACTAAAGGGCATCGGATTGGTGTTGTCACTCAACGGTGGCGAGCCGTTATCGGTGAGCGCATCGGGGGCATTCCGCTTTGTGACGACGTTGAACACAGCGGCGAATTATCACGTCACGGTGTTAAGCCAGCCGCTTAATCCGGCGCAATTTTGTGGTGTTGCCGACGGCAAGGGCAGCGTCGCCTCGGCATCGGTTAACGCGGTGCAAGTGCATTGTGTCGATGTGGTTGTCGATGGCGGTTTTGCGCCCGAAACCGCGTTTGTAGACCGCTCCAGCACCGCGCCAAGCAGTGCCGACTTAATCGAAACGGCGCTTGTTGCCGGTACGCTCAACGCCTTTGAGGCAACGATTTATGGTTTGTATGCCGAATTTGGTGACAGCCGCTTGCCGAACGAATTTCGGGGCGATGACAGTGCGGTTATTGAGGGTGAAGCCATTGCTCGCGCTAAAGCGTGGCTAACGTCGGTCGGTGAAGACAATGTGCCGGCCGATCAACTGGCGGCCTTACGGGCGTTTTTTCTGCCGCCGTATTACGCCGGTAGCGCCCTGAATGGCAAAAACAAAACCGCCATCCAATACAGCGCCCAAGCGACTCCGACCAAAACCGGTTGGTCGCCGGTCGAAGGCAGCAACGTCGTGGTGTGGGTAAAAAACAGTCAAGACAGCAGCGATTACCTCAAAGCCAGCTTGCTGGTTTACGAATACGACAACCGTATCTGGCCCGCGCTCACCACGTTGATGAAGCGCAGCCCCAAATCCGATTTGGGCGCTTGGGATGTGGATGTTGGCAACCATCGTCTGGTTGAGGACGATGGTCGTTTGGATGTGTTTTTGGTCGACAACTTAGGCACTAAAGAAGGTCGCACCGATACCGTCGGCAGCGGTTCGCGCGATGTCCCCGCGCGCATTTTCCTCAATAAAACTCTGTCGAATTCGGCTTTAGTGGCGCAAGCCGCGCACGAGTTGATGCACGCCATTCAACTGAGTTACGACACCGAGGCGCCGTCGATCGATAAATACCGCACGCTGAAAGAAGCCACGGCGGCGTGGGCCTCGCACTACGTTTATCCCGAGATCGGTTGGGAAGCGCAATACGCCAAGCAGTACCTCACCGCTGCGTGCAAGAATAATTCGATCAACTGCGTGTCGATGGCCTATGACGATATCAATAAACCCAAAGACGACCCTTACCCCTACGGCGCTTATTTGTTGCCGCTTTATCTTGAAACGCGCCTCGGTGCCGGTGTGGTGCGCGAAATATGGGAAGCCAGCAAGAATCGCAGCGAAGAGGTGGCCGTGTTGGACAGCGCGGTGGGCGCGTTCGCGACGTCGCTCGAACGCTTATGGCCCGGCTTCGTAGCGGCGATGTGGAATCGCGACAGCGTCGAAAAATTCAAACCGTTCCATGTCACCGACCACGCGATTATGGAAAAAGATGAAACCGTGACACTGGTGTCGGGCTCGGCAGCGTTAGGTCATGCGGTTGATCTCCCCCATCTGTCGATGGCGTTTTATCGCGTGCAATTTCCGGTCAATGCCCGCGCCATCACGGTCGTCAATGCACTGACCAATCGCTTGGACGTCAGCAATCAAGGCGCGGCAGGCGACACCATGGAATTTACCGGCCACAACGATTTGCAGCGCAGTGGTGCCAGCATGCAGGTGCTGATGAAGGTCAATGGCAGCTGGCAAAGCGCCCCCATCGACATGACCTATGTGACCCATTTTTCGGTATGCCGCGACAACCCCGGCGGTCGCATCGACGAAATGGTGTTTATGTACGGCAACGCTGAAGTCGATCCCACGCACGATAACTACAACCAGCTGGAGGCGGTCAGCCTCGAACCCGGCCTGTTCGCCAGCGATATTGGCTGTCGCGATTGGACCGCCAACGCGTCGTTTAATCTGACCCACACCGAGCCGACGTTTCAGTCGATCGAAACCCGCCAATTTAGCAACGTCCGTCTCCAGCTTGCGGTCGATGCCTTCCCGCCCATTCCCGGCAGTTTGCCGCAGTCTTATGTTTTGGCTAACGGCGATAAATTTCCCATTGGATTCGGCTTTTTGTACGCCGCCGTTTCGGGAACCTTGAAATGGACCTACAGCTCGCACACCAGTGACTGCAACTATGACGGGTCGGGCGAGCTATCAATCCCAGCGTCCAGCCCGCCGACCTTGCAACTGGCGCATTGGGCGGTTGGCAATCGCGATCGCCACACGTCGCTGGCCGGCCTTGCGGTCGATCCGTCGATCATCATGGCGGCCAACACTTTCGAGGTGAATTACCAATGCACCAATCCTCCGCGTAGCGGCAAACAAGTATTGGGTTCGGGCATCGGCGACGTAAATTTTTCGTTCGATGAGCACATCACCGTCGCCACCGGCGGCCTGTTAGTCGGTGGCAGTGGCCATCCGACGCAGAGCGATGTCACCGGCAGTTGGCAGCTCACCGGATCAACCCAGTAATGACGAGGAGATCGCGATGCCACCACGCAATAAAGTAACCCTGTTGCTGCCGTTAACGGTGTGCGCGCTCGGCTTGTGCGCGAGCGCAGCAGCGCGCGACACGGTGAGCGATTACGCCATCAAAACGGTGCTGGAGCGCGAGCAAAGTCAAACCTTGCTGGGTTCCGATATCCGCTTTTTTTTCGGCGACAGCCGCCATGGCAAACCGAACAAAAATTTTGGCGAATTCCGCAGCAATAAAAAAACCAACGCCTTTAACAAAAGCGACCAAGAAGCCTGCGAATGGGCGTTTTTATCGGCTTTGGTGTCGCTGCGCGACCGCGCGCCAAGAGGGCGGTAACGCCGTCATCAACATCAAATCCAATTACCGCGA
>CAZYUS010000093.1:0-12929 GCA_964650615.1 uncultured Pseudomonadaceae bacterium
ACCGCGCGGATTTACGCCGTGGGTTTATATGGGCGATGTGACCGCATGAAAAATAAAATTGCAGGAATTAGACTCACTCGAAGCGGTGATCAAAAGCGCACAAGCAAAACGAGTCGATGCCGGTTATTCCAATATTGATGTCGCTGCGTATTACATGAAAAATAAAATGGGTAACGCCACTATTTTAGTGTTTGATGAAAGTTTACCGCATGATAAATCGACTTATCATTTATCGACACTAAAACACGCTAACATCATTAACGAATTTAATGAATTTCAAAAACATGAGAAAGCGCTAATCGACAAACTAAAAGCGCAATACGGCGTGAAATAAAGCCACGGATGTATTGATGATGGAAAGCGAAAAGCCCTAGACATTATCACCAAACGCGATAGTTATTCACTCATTTGAGCGCGGATTGGCCGCGTTTTTGGCACCGGTAATCGTGATGGCCTGCGCCGCTTGCACGGCATTATCGCGCGCCTGTTGAACGCTTTGTGCGCGCGCCAAGGTGACGCCCATACGGCGTTTACCGTTCACTTCCGGTTTACCGAATAAACGCAGTTGCGTGTCGGCCTGCGCGAGCGCCGACGACAAATTGCCAAATTGCACGTGTTCGCATTCGCCTTGCACTAATAGCGCACACGACGCCGATGGACCTTGTTGTCGAATGCTAGGAACGGGCAATCCTAAAATCGCGCGGGCGTGCAGGGCAAATTCAGATAAATCTTGCGAAATTAATGTCACCAATCCGGTGTCGTGTGGACGCGGCGACACTTCACTAAAAATGGCGCGTTCGCCCTGAATAAATAACTCGACACCAAAAATGCCATAACCACCTAACGCGTCGGTCACTTTCTTAGCAATCGCTTTTGATTGTGTTAACGCGTTTTCCGACATCGCTTGCGGTTGCCAACTTTCGCGGTAATCGCCGTCAATTTGCGTATGACCGATGGGATCGCAAAACACCGTGCCGTGTCGTGTGCGCACCGTGAGCATCGTGATCTCGTAATCAAACGGCACAAAGCCTTCAATGATGACGCGTCCTGCTCCGGCGCGGCCACCGGCCTGCGCATACGTCCATGCGTGTTGCAAATCGAGTTCGGAACGCATCACCGATTGGCCTTTACCGGAGCTGCTCATGATCGGTTTTACCACACTGGGATAACCGATTTTTGCCGCCGCGCTAACAAATTGTTCCCAACTGTCGGCAAATTGATAGGGCGATGTTGGGAGTTGTAATTCTTCGGCTGCTAACCGTCGTATGCCTTCGCGATTCATGGTTAATTGCGCCGCGCGCGCCGTTGGCACCACGGTGTAACCCTCGTGTTCTAAGTTGACTAATTCATCGGTGGCAATCGCTTCGATTTCCGGCACGATGTAATGTGGTTTTTCCAATTCAACCACCGCGCGCAGCGCACGGGCATCGAGCATATTGATCACATGAGAGCGATGCGCCACTTGCATCGCAGGCGCATGGTGATAGCGATCGACGGCGATCACTTCGCACCCGAATCGTTGCAATTCAATGGTTACTTCTTTTCCCAGTTCACCGCTGCCCAACAACATCACGCGCGTGGCGGTTGAAGAAAGTGGAGTTCCAATCGTGGTCATGATGTGTCCTGAAATTTTTGCGCCCCGATCAGGGCATTGTAATGGCCGCTTTTGTGGATGTTTAAAAAAAGTTGGCGACCTAAAGGCCGCCCTACACAAAAAATGCGGTCGAAAAACGTTGGATGCCGTTAGCGCGTGATCGGTTGCAGATAAAGTTTATACAACGGATCACCGGGTAATAACGGTGTCGCTTCGCCTTTAACCCACGCTTCATGTCCCACCATAAAATAAGGTGCCATTGGATGACCGCTTTGACTGGTGGGCATATGAAAAATGGCATCGGCTTCGTGTCCGGGCGACACCACTAATCGTTCGGAGGCGCTGTTATTAGCACCGACCACGCGCGGCATATTCGAATCACCGGCTAAAGGTTGCAGCGGTGCATTTAAAAAGCGTCCAACAACGGGTAAAAATTTGGCCAACGGATGTTGAATGGCGACGGTGTTTTTTTCGCCCCACGTGCGACGTTCCAAATGTTTATCTTTTTTGCTCAGTGTGGCGATCTGTTTATCGAGCACGGCTAATTCAAAGTCATCCCACGTTTGATACGGTGCGGGCAGTAAATGTTGCGGTTTTTCGTTGATGGTTTTCCACACCGCCGCTTCCCATTGTCCCGAGATCCAACTGCTGCGAAAGTTAGGATCAATTTTATAAACGTCGGCAAGCCACGCTTTGTAAATGGCGTCGCGCAATAAGAAACGGAATCCACGCACCAAACGATAGCTCACCGAATCAACACTGGCGCGTCCATCCCACTTCACAATTAAATCGCGGAATTGTTTACGCGTCGCATTGTCGTCGATATTTTTATCGTTTAATAATTGCGTGAGGTGTTGCTGCCAGCGCGATAAAAAGACCGCGCGATCATCTAATTGCACCGCCAGTAAATCACGTTCGTCAGCTTTATTGAGTGCAAATAAATCATTGCGGATCTGCTGCGCGCGCGCCCCCAAATCGTAACCGCCATCGCCGATAATCGTTAACGCATCACCGCTCACCACGCGTGCGTTCGCGGTCCACACACGACCGTCAAGCGGGTTCACCACTTCGGGGTATTCACCGACCGATAAATAACCGTCCCAGCGTTGCGTGCCGTCGTGCCATTCACTGGGTAAACGTCCGTCGAATCCGACTCGGCGAGGAATGGCACCGGCGATCGTCCAACCGATACTGCCATGACGATCGGCAACGACAAAATTTTGCGCCGGTATCCGCGTCACTTTGGCAATGCTTAGTGCTTCGAGAACGCTTTGCGCTTTTTCTAATTTGGCGAGTCCCAAATTCACCGCTTGTTCGGGATCGTGCGCCACCCAGCGATACGCATAGCGGCGACCATCGGCGTCTTGATGAACAATCGGTCCCCATTGCGTTTGCGCGATATCCAGAACCTGCGATTTTTCGCCTTTGATCACGATCGTTTCTTGCACATGCTCAATGGCTTTTACGCCTTCTGGCGTTTGGTAATGTTCGGGATCAGGTTGTTGCAAACGAATAACATCTGACCAATCGCCGTAGCTGTTGGTAAAGCCCCACGCTACCGATTCGTTGCTTCCCACCACCACCAGCGGCGCACCGGGCAGGGTCACGCCGACCACGCGCACTTCTTGACCTTCGTCCGAATAAATAAATTGCGCGCGATACCAGGTATTCGGCACCGAAATACCCAAATGCATATCGTTCGCCAGAATCGCGCCACCGTGTTTGCTGAAACTGCCCGCAACCGCCCAGTTATTGCTGCCGGGAAAATCGTCTTGCGCGGAATCTTCGAAAATATCACCGGCCGTTTCCGGTTTGAAATCGCCGATCTCGGCAGGTGAAGGAATCGCGCTGGCAGCAAACGCCTCGCCCATTAATGGTGCGTCCCATTCGGTGCCGCGTGCCGATAAAAACTCGAAAATTTTAGGCGGTAATTTTGCTTGCGCTAAGGCTCGACCGAGTTCGGCACTGCCGTCAGCGGATTGCAAGGTTAAATACATGGCGTACACCGCCAGTATACTGTCTTCGCTACGCCACGCTTGCGGCGTGACGCGTAATACCGAATATTCAAACGGCTGCGCGCCTAAGGCTTGCAAACCGGCGTTCACACCATCGGTGTAATGTGCCAACACATCGCGCTCGAATGGGCTGGCTAATGCGACACTTTTTTGGGCATGAAAACGTAAACGATGCAGACGAGTTTTTTTATCGAGTTCGACCGCCGCGCCGCCCACCAATGCCGATAACTCACCGGCCGAACGACGACGCAATAAATCCATTTGAAAAAAACGTTCTTGCGCGTGTACATAACCAAGCGCACGCGCCACGTCAAGACGATTGCTGCCGCGTATCGACGGCACCCCTTGCGCATCACGCAGCACCGCCACTTCGGCGTGCAAACCGCTCACGGTGATGCGCCCGTCCAGTTGCGGCAAACTCGCATCCAATTGCCAATATGCCCATAACGTTACCGCCAACAGCAATAAGCCCAATCCCAAACTGATTCGCCCGGCCATGCGCAAAAAGCGTTTCATCGTGTACCTCGTTATGGTCTTTTTTATGGTGCCGAACACTAGCAAATTTGAGTGCTCGGCGCAGCCTTGATCCCGATCAGGTCGAGTAATGACATTTGCGCGCACTGTCAAGCGAGCCAAAGGAGTATGACAGATGAATGAAACCGAATTACGACGCCAACGCGCGCACTGGCAACAAAAACTGGAGGCGATCAAACGCGATGTTGCGCAAGGGCTTGATGCCGATGCCAAAGAACGTGCCGTGCAATTAGAAAACGCCGACGTGTTAAACGAGATCGCGCGCGTTTGTCAGGCCGAGATCGCGGCTATCGACGAGAAGTTGCGGCGATTAAACACACAATGAAAGTTGAGCGTTTGTGGCGGCCTTTAAAGGCCGCCCTTTTGAGTTCACTCACACCGGCGATGTGATAACGCCGTTGCAGATCGGTTGAAATGCGACCAAACCATCGAGTGCGGTCGCACTGCCTAAACCATGATTGCTGATCACCGAGCCGAATTCGTCGACCTGATCGTGCAAGGCCAGGTAATTCAAGATCACGGTATTGACCAGCAAATTGACGTTATTGGCGGCCGGACTGGATTGCACATTGGCGTCGCCGTCAGCCGAATACCAACCGATCTGTTGGTGCTGCGGGGCGGTTTTTCCGGCTTCGGTACTTAAGGAAGGCCGACCATTAGGGTTGTACACCAAAAAGAACGATGCCGCCGTCGCCTGATTGTCTCCCGTCCACTGCCCTTTGCCACGGCCATCGGTGGAATTGTCGGCGGCGCCGTTGGAAAACACCGAACCGTCACTGAACACATACAACATCACCGGTGTACGCAGTTTATGCGCGTATTCCAGTATCGCGCCCATGCACACACCAGCACGAAAATCACGACGTTCACCCGTAGCCCGATCGCCGGTGTGGTAATCGAATCCTCCCATCGCAATGGTGCCGGCGCCGGCAAAGCCATTAACTACTAATTTCATCACGGCGGCGGTTTTGCGAAATTCGCCGTCGCTGTCAAACAGCGTTTGATCAAAAACGCCATCGGCACCGACGATAGCCGGATCTTGCGCCGGATCGATCTGCGACTTGTTGCCGAAACGCTGCGCCATATCGGCGCTTTTGATGTAACCGCACTTCACCAGATCTTTGACGATTTCATCGGTGCTGATTTTGGTGTCAACACGGCCCATTTTTTTGGCACTCAAGCGGTACATGGATTCCATCACCGCGACCGCATCTTCTTGCGTTAACACGCTGGTTAAATCACCAACATCGACCAATCCGACAACATCGGAAGGACGATCGACTTTGGTCGGCCGCTTGGCCACATCGATCATGTCCGGCGGTGCCACCGAGTTACCCCCCGAATCGGTATTTTGCGAACCAATCAAGGTTAATAAGGACCCGTTAGCACCGGCTTTGTTAATGCCATACATCGGATTATGCGGATTGGCATTAGTGTCATTCTCGGATCGCGCCGCGATCACTGCACCGTTGATATTGGCTTTGGCGGTATCCGATAACACCGTGTTAATGCCACGCAAAAACGCGCTATCAGAATGAAACGCCAAACCCAAGCTGGTGTCGATATTAGTGTCAGTGATGACACCACCAACCGAAGTTCGCATCGGCAAGCGATCGCCTGGCAATCCCATTTTGCTGTAACCGGCCGCCGTTAAAAAATCCAGCTGCCCGCCCTGTTTACCCACCAACACATTCGATCCCGCAATATTGGCTCCACCGGCTAAATCCATGCAGATAAACGGGATTTTTCCGGCCCCTAACGATGCGATGCCGCACGCATTTTTTAGCGCTTCGAGATCGGGCGCGAGCGCTGCTTGTGCGGCGCGCGGATTGGCAAACAAACTGAACACACTGCCGGCCATCACGCTACCAACACCGGACACGAGACCGGCGCGTAGCAGATCGCGACGCGATGTCGGACGCGCGTGATCGGCGTGCAAAATGGCGTCATTTAAACCGTAAGATTGCTTAGGCTCGAACATGGTTTTCCTCCGCCTCACTGCACTAACATGGCCGAACTGCCCAGTGCCGCAGCGCAGGCTGCTTTCACCACGCTTTCGGTTGAGCTGGTATTTTTCAAGCCCGGATACGTTACCGTATGACCATCAATGGATTGCGTTCCACCGTTGATTAATAAATTCAATTCGGTGCGCACATCGTTGTCTATTGGCTGCGTGCTTAAGCCATTGCTGGTGATATTTTTCAACAACGGATCGATCACCAGATCGGTGCCTCCGCCATTAAATGCGGTGGATGCCGACGCTGCAAAATTAAATCCGGGAAAGAACGTCGCCCGCTTGCTGGTGTCACGAATCAATTTATCGCAATATTTAATGGCCAACTGCGTGATCGCCATCTGATGCGACGAACCGAATGCCGAAATGCTTTCAATGGCCGGTAACGATTGTTTAATCGTGGCGTAAGTTGTTTTCACATCACTGTCGTTACGACTGATACCGGTGATCGCTGACATGGTGGCATTGATCTCGTCAAACGTGCGCACGCCGATATCCGACACTGGGTCCAAATCTTCGGGGCTTGGCGGCGGCGGTGGATCGGCTTCGATGACGACGTTTTCACCAGTCCCCAATAATTCAAAGGTTAAGAAAAATTCGTCGTTTTCGGCCCCTTTTTCGATCGTGATCACCGTGCCTAACGTCGATAATGGATCTTTATGTTTACCCACCGTCGTCATCAATTTGGCGTACACCTGACCGACCGGCGCTTCGCGGCCATTAATACCAATGCGCATTTTCTGTAACGGCACGTCGCTTAAGTCGATGGCCGGATCGAGGCTGACAAAAAACGGCGCGTTAAATAAATAACCGAAATTATCAAACTGGCTAACTTCCACCACGATATAACACTGCGATTTACCTTCTTTCATACAACCTTTATCGGTAGGAACCCAGTGCGAAATCGAAAACAACAAATAATAGCGTTCACCCACTCCGGCTTTATAGTTTTGCGTCACTTGTTCGGGTGTCAGCGCGCGATTGTGTATCGCCACCATTTTCAAAATGCCTTCCCACTGACTTTGGCCATCGGTTTCATTGCCGAAAACCAGCGCAAACTTATCATCCCATTCGGCCAGACTACCGGCCGCTACACTATCGGCATCTTGCGTGTATTCGCCGTTGACATAAATTTTACGCCCACCTAAAGGGCTGTAGGTCACCACGACGTGCTGCAAGGTTGCTTGCGCGCGCTCGTCGGTATTTTTGGTGGACAACATCGGCTGACCATTAGCGGCCGTGTTACTGTGGCGCATTAAAAAATCATAGTTATACAGCGATTGCCCCAATGCAAAATTGACATTCGCAGGACCGCCGGAATAACTGACAATGCGCGCCGAATTATCTTGCGAAACATTGGCCGGAGCCGCCCACGTTTCAATCGTGTATTCGCCCGACGCTTGAATCATATTGTGGAGTTTTTTGGCTGCGGTGGTCGTTGATTGTGCCTTGGCCGGATTCATACCGTCGCCGCGAAATTGCACGCCCCATCCACCGACCCAAGAATAATCACCAGACATATTCATATCGATCGCGGGCTCGACCGCACTGGTGTCCACTGCAACTGATCCGGCACCGGTTTTGAATTGCCATAAGGCCACCAGATTCGGTTCGTAACGGCCACCACCGGAGGCAATGATGCCATCCGATATTTTCAAGGCTTTCGATGGGATCAGATCTGGATCTAACTCAACCGCCACGGTGCCGTTCGCAAAGTCAGTAATCGCCTCCAGCATTTCGGCAGCGTCGTCTGTGCAATTGCTCCAGCAATTATGAAACTCATCGCGCAAACGGATCACCAAGCGTGAACGTGACGGTTCATCCAGATTGATTTTGCTTTTAACGGCAGCATAAGCCGTTTCAAGATTAGCGCTGGCAAAAAACGGTTGTTGCGGCGTCGCCGCTTTTTCACTGTGACACGTATTGCAACGACCTTGATCTGGATTGGTTAAATACGGTGTCCAAATCAAACTGCCAAAACTGTCTGCACTATCCGGAAAACTACGGCTCGCACCCGGCTCAATGATTTCCGGCGCGGTAAACGTGACTTCATTGCTAGCACCGCCCGAACCACCGGCCCAGCGCGCAATCGCTTGCGTAATATAATCGGCACAATCATTGGGATTGCTTAACCAACAATTGTGACCACCGGCCACTTTTTCGACCGCTCGCGATTTCGCCGGATCCGATAAATTGACGATCGTGATCGCTTCTTCATACGCCAAATTCACATCATCGTCACGCACGAAGGCCGGTGATTGACCGCCATCGGTATGGCAGTTACCACACTTATCCACCATCGGTTGCCAAAAATTGATGTAAAACTTTTGCGCGTCACTGCTAGCCGGTGCCGGCCCCGAATAATTAGACGAACTGCCACCACCACTCGGCGGTGTGTTTTGCGCCGTTTCGGCACCGCCACCACCAGAACACGCGCCTAATAAAATCAGCGCCGCACTTATGATTGAGGCTTTTATCGCGCTCAGGATGACGGTCTCGCCGTGGCGGCAAAAACGGATTGCGTTGTTCAGGTTCATCGCTTGCCTCCGGCTCATTCTTTGCAGTAATCAGCCGCCGCAGCGACAACAGATTTCAATTTATAACCAGTGCTTTTGAAATGGTTAATCATGGTGTTTACGCGCGTGCGATCGGCTGCATCGACTGGCGGACGCAAACAAATTAACTTGAACACTTTTTCGACTTGGCAACGCGAAAATTGTTCGGCATTGGCCAGTTCTTCGCCCATGGATTTGGCACCGGTCCCACTGCCTGGCATGGCGTCATTCCAGCCGAGCAATTTATTCGGACCGCTGCGCCAATAGTTATCCCAATGGTCGTCAGGCGTGATGTAACCCGGTTTAAAATTGGCGGCGTTTTGGAGATATTTTTTCTTTACCCGTGATCCGGTAAAGGGATCCGGTAACGAACCTTCGGCGTTATAAGACAGGCTACCGACTTCGCCGTCAGGATCGTTGTCGACATCGTGCTCGAAATCGTAATACGCAAATGCTTGCGCGAGTGGATCCATGCCGTTATGACAGCCCATGCAACTATTTAAAAAAATGCGACTATCACCGCCCGGTGAACGTGAGACATCTTGACGAATGCGATCCGGCACCCGTGTGGTGTCTTTAAGCACTTCCATGTCCTGACAAAAATGATTGACCATGGTGTAGCGGAATTGCGAACGATTAGTGCCGTCTTTGAAAAACGCTTTTGACGCGGCGCGCGTCGTCCACACTCCGGCGGTGGCAGCGGCGGGCAAGCCAGTAACGACGGATTGCAATTCTTTCTCCAGCCCGTCTTTCAAGCTGATGTGATTGTCTTCGAGAAAAACGTAATGCGCGTTATTGTTGTTGGCATAGGGTGGTGCGCCGGTTGACGGCTTGCCGACGTAAATCACATCGTCCGATAAAATTTTGCGAAAATCCTCATCGTCGCGAATTAAACCGATAACGGTGGCGGTGTAGTCGTTGAGCGGTTCAAACACCGAAAAATCGCGATTGGTCCATGGCGTGATCCAATTTTTTAAGGTGACGTCGTAGAACGCGGTATTTTCCATCGCTTCCATGGCCGCGCCTTCAACGTCATTGGCGGTGATTTTGTTGGCCATGCTGGTCAGGACGGCATCGGAAGGCGGCACTCCAGCGATCCGATCGTGTATGCGTTTGGCTTGTTCTCGCGCACCGGCGGCCGCCTGTCCGCTACACAAAATCAGCAACGCAGTCGCAGTAGCGAAGGCGGTAACGCGCCTCGGCAATCGGTTATTAGGACGGTGGATCATTCCGGCACTCCTCGTAACGGGTTCGCGATCACGGACCCGGACTCACATCGTCGAGACGTTGTTGATGGCGTATGCTGTGCGACACACATCAACGAATTTCGATTATAGGATTTAACGGTGTTGATCTTAATCAAGTTAAAGTCGGCTAATCGTGACTGTACGCACAGAAAAGACACAAGTCTCACGCGGATAATTCGCATCAACGTCGCCCGCCGTATACTGGCAACGCAGCCTGACACCAGCAGAGGAAATACCGTATGTGCCTGAATTCCCGCACAACTTTCGCTCGAACTTGCCTTCTGGTGGCCACCACCTTGGTCTTTCTGAGCGCTTGCACCGGCGACAATAGCCGTGGCAGTGCCGGTCAAGATCCAGATCCGGTGGTGCTCGATATACCGATTGCGTATATCAAGCGCCCACTCCCCACAGAAGACGGCGACAACGATGTCAACACGGCGGAAACCTTGATCGAAATCGATCAGCGCGAACCAGCCGCCTTTCATCCCGGTGCCTCGCTGTGGGTGCGCGATCGCGCGGCACCAAGCGCGGCCGAGCGCAACATCACGCAACGCTTGGTCGGCGTTGATCCAGCGTTTATCAATGCCAATCCGGATTTTCTGCCGGAACAATATGATGTCAAAGACATTTCGCCGTCGTGGGATGGCAAAAAAATTGTGTTTGCGCTGCACGCACCGATGAATCCCGATCTGGACGAAGAAGATCCCGGTCAGCCGACGTGGAATATCTGGGAATACGAGTTGGCCACCGACACGCTGCGTCGGGTGATTGAAGCGCCAATTACCGCTGAAGCCGGTCACGATATCGCGCCCGCTTATTTGCCGGATGGCCGCATCGTGTTTTCGTCGACCCGTCAGCGCCAAGCCAAGGCGATTCTACTGGACGAGGGCAAATCCAATTTCACCCATATGGACGAAGAACGCGCAACCGAAGCCATGTCCTTGCACGTCATGCAAGACGATGGCAGTGACATCGAGCAGATCTCGTTTAACCAGAGCCACGATCTGGACGCCAGCGTGTTAAGCGATGGTCGTCTGGTTTATACCCGCTGGGATGACCACCGTTTGTCGCCCGAAGCCACGCAGCAGATGCACCTTTACACGATGAATTCGGACGGTAGCGTCGCCACCATGGATAAAACCTACGGCACCGTTACCAATCGTCATGCCTCGACCTTGCTGTATGGCAACCGCAGTCACGCTACCGGCAGCAACAATTCCAATATCCAGTTTTTAAAACCACGCCAACTGCAAGATGGCCGCATGATGGCCATCGTCAAGCCGTTTAGGAGCGCGCATTACGGTGGCGACATCATTGCGATTAACACGCACGACTACGTCAATAACGTCGAAGCGGTGACCGGTCAAACCGGAACCGGTCCGGCACAAAGTCGTCTTTCTTTAGGTAACGTGCAAATCGACGAAACGTCGTTGCTCTCACCCGGCGGCCGTTTTAACTCGGCATGGCCATTGTGGGATGGTAGTGGTCGCTTACTGGTGAGCTGGTCACAATGTCGGTTTATCGAAGGCAGCGACACCACCAGCCCGCGCATCGTGCCGTGCAGTGCCGACAACCTCACCCGCTTTGCCGCGCAACCGGCTGATTGCGCCGCACCGGCGTGTATGCGTTTAGACGAAGCACGCCCGCTATACGGCATTTATACCTATGACATAGCCAGTCAAACCCAGCTGCCCATTACGCTGCCGGTCGAAGACCAGATGATCACCGATGTCGTCGCTATCGCCGCGCGCACGCTACCCACCGTGACCAATCCTCAAGTGGCCGATAGCGCATTGGCCGCCGCCGGAGTGGCCGAGCTGCATATCCGTAGCGTTTATGATTTCGATGGCCGCGCCATCGACCCGGCGACCTATCAAGAAGCGTTGGACGCTCAGACCGTTGTCGATATCGCACAATTAGCCGATCCGACCATCACCCCCGTCGCCAATCGCCCCGCGCGCTTTATCCGTATTGAAAAAGCGGTGTCATTGCCAAGTGACGACGTGCGCAATTTTGACGGCTCGGCGTTTGGTTTCAGCGGCGGATTTATGCGCGAAATTTTAGGCTATGTGCCGGTCGAACCGGACGGCTCGGCCAAGTTTCAAGTGCCGGCCAACGTCGCCATCGGCTTTCAAATTCTGGATGGCAATGGTCACCGCATCGGGCCGCGTCACAATAACTGGCTGAATTTTAAAGCCGGTGAAAAAGTCACCTGTTCAGGTTGTCACTTACCGCAAGGTGTGCCGGTCGATGCAGCCAATCCTGCTGCCGGAAATCGAATTTTGCCGCATGGCCGCGCCGACGCCGAAGCATCGTCGATTAACGCCGGTGCGGTGAACACCGGACAACCGTTTCCCCATACCAACATCGCCTTATGGGCCGATGCCGGTGAAACCATGGCCGAAGTGTGGGCGCGTTTGAACGGCAGTCGCCAACCCTCCGTGGACATTATTTTTGACGACGACTGGAGTACCGCAGGCAACGAAGTAACCCCTTTTGCGTGGCAATATAGCGATTTTCCAGCGCGTGCCGAGGCCGATAGCAACAGCATTCCCACCTCTAATGGCTGCCAAACCGCGTGGAACGCCACCTGTCGCATCACGATTCACTATCTGCGTCATATTCAGCCGGTGTGGAATGCACCGCGCGCGGGCGACAACCGCTGCATCAATTGCCATGCCGGCAGCGATAAAGACGGCAATCCGCAAGTGCCGCTGGCCAGCCTCGAATTAACCAGCGAGCAAGACGCCAACTTCGATAATTACGCCCGAGGCTTTGCGCAACTTTTTCGCGCGCGCAATCAATACGAAGACAAAGGCGGCGGTGTTTACGGGCCGGTGTTTAACCCAGTTTCGGCAAGACAGGAGGCCCCGATCCCCAACGTCAACGATCCCACCAAGCTGGAGTGCGCCATTGGCATTCCGGATGACAATGCGATGCCGACCACGTGCTACGTCTGCCCGCAAGGGG
>CAZYUS010000094.1:0-12772 GCA_964650615.1 uncultured Pseudomonadaceae bacterium
GGCCGGGGGTTTTGGAATGCAGTTGGCGGAAGTTTTTCAAATCGTCGAGGCTGACGTCGTAGCCACTTAAGTGCAGCAAGGCGTACTGCAACATGGAGCCGTGACCGTTGCTGATGATGAAGCGATCGCGATTGGGCCATGCCGGATTTTGCGGGTTAAAGCGTAAATAGTCGTTCCATAACACTTCGGCGATATCCGCCATGCCCATCGGCATGCCGGGATGACCGGATTTGGCTTTCTGGACGGCATCCATGGCGAGGGCGCGGATGGCATTGGCTTTCTGGGAACGGCTAGGCATCGGGAAGGGTCCGGGACGTGGTTAAAAAAAGCGCGGTATTTTCCGCTTTTGGCTGCCAATGTTCAAACCAAAGGCAGCGCGTGGCGCGATTTAATTGATGGAAGAACCGCACGCGCTGGTGCCGTCGTTAAAACTGCATACGCCATTTCACCAGCAGTTGGTCGGCATCACGCAATCGCAGCGCGTCACCGAGCAGGTCGCCAGGACCGCTGCGTTGCGTGTTGTCATCGCGGTAACCGCCACGGCTGTAGACCACAAACACATCCGACAAATTGCCCAAACGGTAGCGATAGCGCAGCTGCAAGCCAAAGGTGTTGACCACTAAATCGTCGCTGGCAAGGCCGGCGTCTTGCATCGTTTCGGCGATTAAATCGTAACGCTGGCCGCGTGTGGCCACGGTGCTCGCCCACTGCGTTTTCAACCGCCATTCTTGTCGCTCGAACGGAAACCAGTTAAACGCGAAGGCAAGGTGATAGTCGCGTGTGCGTTGATAGTGCGCAAACACGTTATCGTGTTGCCAATACAGCCAATCGGGTGTGACGAAATAATAGGTTTTGAATTCGGTGTTAAACGTCTCGCCAAAAAAATGTTTGTACGCCAACACGGCACCGTAAAAATTATCGTGCAGCCCTTCATTGCCCGAATTCAGTTCGACTTCCCACGCGCCGTTACCGCGCCGCGCGCTGGAGAATCCGGCTTCGAGTTCGTAACGACTGTCGCGCGCCCACACGCCATAACCGCGCGCGATCTGATCGTCGATGCCGGCATTGATGCGCAGGAGTTCGATATTCAGTTGATCGCCGATCTGATTGCGCAGGCGATTTTCAATGCCAAGGTGTGCGCCTAAATCGCGGCCGTCGTTGTTGTGGCGATTAGCGTAAGCGATAGTCCAGTTCATTTCTTTGATGATGTTGCTGGCCGCAAAATCCGTGTGCAGAAATTTTGATTGCCATTTGGTCTGACGCAGATCCGAGCGTTGCACATAACCCAAATCGCGCAATTGCAGATCGCGATCGTAGTGCAGGTATTCCATCGTGTGTTGCGAGGCGACGCTGGGCGTGTAATCCACCGTCATCCACTGACCATCATCGCTGCTATCGCGACGGTCGTTTTCAATCGTTTGCACGACGTGGCTGCGTAACATTTGCGCGCGCACGCGCAAGGCTTGCCAGTTGGCGCTGTCGATATCGATCGCGTGTACATCGGCTTGGCGCTGCGAAAAAGGACTGTCGGTACGCAACAAGGCATAACCCAGATGCGTTTGTTGCCATTGATAACGCGGGCGCACAATTTGAAAACGGCGACCGATGTCATCGTGATAATCCGCTTCTTGTGCGCCCAAATAGGCCAGCGAAAATTGTTAGTTGGCGGCGCGCCATTTGACGGCGGCATCTATATCGGCGATGCCGTTGCCGTCTTCTCGCCGATTGCCGATACGACGGGTATAAACCAGTTGACCGTCATCGGGCAGTGGCAAATTAAAGTCGTCATTATTTTCAGTGAAAAAGGGACGCTTATCGGAAAAAAAGACTTCGGTGGCGGAAAAATCAATCACCAAATCATCGCTTTCCACTTGGCCAAAATCGGGATTCAAACTGCCGATTAATTGAAAATGATTAGACGGTTTATAAAACCAGTCGAGACCGGCACGGGTTTTGGTGTCGTGATGAACCTTATCGTGCATCACGCTGACATAGGGAAAAAGGTGTGACTGTGCGCTGCTGAACGCGGTGATATCAATGGGCGCAAAACGCGCGACAAAATCGCTTTGCGAAAAACGCACCGCCGGAAACGCATACCGTTCGCCGCGCGATTTCAACACCCGATCCAGATACAAACCAATGCGTCGGGTGTCGCCTTCTACCGGCTCCATCGCGGCAATGGTCCACGGGATCAGCAATTCAACTGTCCATTGTTCGGCGCTCTCGCTGACCGCGTAAAACCAATCACCGTCCCAATCGCTGCGCCATTGATTGCGCGACACGATGCCGTCTTCGATCGACGCACTTAATGACACCGTAAAGTTGTAGGCGGTCTGGCCTTTGCCATCGAAATCGACGATTAAATTGACACGATCGGCGGCGTCCACTTGATCGCGTTGTGTTTGCGGTTTGGTGCGTGCGACATCCGCTGGATGCGCGACGGTAAAAAACACCGCTAATCCCTGTGGCAGTGATTGCAGCTTGACGGTTTGCGTGAGCGCCGGTGTTTGTTGAGTGAACGGCTCGACGGTGACGAATTGATCGAGCGTTTGGGCCTGTGACCAAAAGGCTTCGTCATCGTGGCCATCGACCGTTATCGACGCTGGTGTTGTTGTCGCTTGTGCTGCGCTGCAACAATGCAACGCGACGACGGCCACTGCGCAACGCAATGGTGTGGAAAAATGAGCGAACACGATTGACCTTATGGTTTTTTAAACAACGGCTGCCATTGTAAATAATCGCTGTGGCTGGCGGGCAAGATCGCGAGTCCGACATCAAAATAGTCGCTGGTCGCACGATGACACCAGCGCACTTCAACCGTTAACAAAAAGGGGGCCGATTGTTCCGGTAGTTCGACTAACACATCAAAAATACGGCCGTTGCTAACATGACGGTTGGTGCGTGCGCGCATGCCACTGCCTGAAATATTTTCGGTGTTGGCGTGCAATAACAAACCGGCTTCAGCATCGTCGCCGCGCGCTAATTGTAAATGTAAAAGTTCGCGATGTTCGAGTCGCGCTTCGCGTCGTTTATCGGCGCTCATGATTCTTTTCCGTCATTCAAAAATTCGCGTCGTTCGCGCACCAAATCGCTCAAGCCACGGGTGTTGAGCGCGGTGCCGCTTTCCAGAATATCGAGTTGTCGTGTCAGGTAGAGATCGATCATTTGTTGGCGCAACAGATCGGCAATGCGTTGACCTTGGCGATCGACGATAACGAAGTGGCCGGATTGAGCATTGATGAACGCCAGAAAACAGGTGCGGGGTGCGCTGCTGTTTAAACTCAAATGCAGCATTGCGCCACTGCGAAGTTGATCGATTTGTTGTGTCGCACTTTCGCGTTTTTGTGCGTCTTCGGCTTCTTGTTTGGCGCGTGCGACGCGTTCAGCACGCGCGTGTGCTTCGTGTTTGCGTCGTTCATCGAACTGCGCCGCCATTTCAGCTTCACGTTCACGGCGTCTGGTCGCGAGTTGTTCGCGCTGGCCGGATTCGGCAGCGACTAAGGCTTGTTCGAGTAACGGGGTTAATTTGTCGGCTGCCGATTGCACTAAATTGGGTTCAGCGATAAGCGCGGCATCACCGCGTTCGTGCCGTTGCGAAAATTGTTGTCGCGTTAAATTCGCGATTTTTCCGCCCAGTGCATCGGCAAAAAGCAAGGCGTCATTGACGTGATCGATTTCCAACAACCGCGCGCGACGTTGTTCACCGTTTACATTGAGCATCACGATCTGCCCAATCCGGATCGGTAAGGACGTTAGTTCGTGCCGTGGTGAATAAGCGTTGTCGTCATCTTCGTCATCGAACGGTAATTCGCCCAGCGGTAAACCCGCATCGGGTGCATTGCGGGCGCGTGCTTCAATCAAATAATCCAATTCGGAAAAAAAATCCATGCGTAGCGGCGCGTCTTGACGCAAGGTCGCAATGGCCGCGCGTAAGCGTTCGCGTAGCGCCGGATAGTGGCTGGCGGCGGCGGCTTTGACTTCGTCGGCGCTGGCGTCGCTGCCTAGCCAAACCAATAATTCCAAATCGCGCACCGCGTGTTGCCATTCGTCGCCTTCCATGCCGTGTTGCAAATACCGTTGATACAAATAACGTCGCCAAGTGCTGTCGAGAAAATCGGTGATTAAAGCCGGTACTGGCTGACCATAAATGGCGCGCCGCAAGACGCGTGAAACGGCGGCTTGGCAATTATGACTGCGTCGCTCTTTTTCTTCATTCAGTAACAAACGTTTGTCGTTTTGGCGTTGTCGTTGCTGTAGCTGTTGCAAATGTTCGTGTAATTGTTTTACCGCTTGCATCATGGCGGCCGATTTTGACACCGCTTGGGCGGCGATATCGCGACAAAGCGCGTCGAGTGTTTGCCATTCGCGAGTGCTTTCTGGCGTCGCCAACGGTTCGTAACCGCGTCCCCAATCGAGTAATTGTTCGGCCACAAAGGTCAGTGGATGGCGCGACGATAAAAACGGCGACCAATCCTGCAATAACGTGACCGCCAGCGCCCACCAGAAATGCTGGCTGGCGGCGATAAAATGCGGGTGCAAGTGCAGGTTTTCGCTGCTGTGGTGTTGCCATTGCAAAGCCAGCAGCAAGGCCAGTTCATGGCGCTGCGGCGGTTGCGATAGCGTCGGCGTCAGGTCGCTAAACGCGGTGCTGCCGCGCCACACGGTCCACTGTGCCGGTGGCGCGTGCGATGGCGTGTTGACGCCGTCGATCGCGATCAGACGTTCTAGGCAATGGCTAAACGAGGTAGGCACGATCCGTTCCTTGGCCGTGACGAACGGCGAGATTAGGCGGCGATATGAATAATGTAGTCCCAATGCGCCTTTTCGACAGGGGTGATCGACAGTCGATTGCCTTTACGCAGAATCAGCAATTCCGCCAGTGCCGGATGTTGTTTTAGTTCGTTGAGCGGCAAAAATCGCGGCAGCGTCTTGACGTACTGAAAATCGACCAATGACCAACGCGGATTGTCCGGCCTCGATGCCGGATCAAAATAAACGTTTTGCGCACTAAATTGGCTCGGATCGGGATAGGCCTTGCTCACCACTTTGGCGATGCCGGCGATGCCGGGCGGGTGGGCATTGGAGTGATAAAAAAACGCCAAATCGCCGATTTTCATCTCGTCACGCATGAAATTGCGCGCTTGATAATTGCGCACGCCTTCCCACGCGGCGGTCTGATTCGGTGAGTTTTTTAAGTCGTCCAAGCCAAAGACATCGGGTTCGGATTTGATTAACCAGTAACGCGGCGATGGTTTCATTTATGGGCTTCACTCAGTTCAGAAAAAAATTTGCAAAAGAGACTTGCATCTCAGACAAACCTCGTCTACAACGGCAGACTCTCTAAACAGGTCACCGTCGTACAAGAGTGGCCAAACAACAACAGGTATTGGCGCGGTTTTGCTGCTTGCAGCCACCGTCGTCGTTGTGGGTAAAACACACATGATTAAACGCAAACCCGACGTATTTTCCATACTCGCCGTCGTCGTGGCGATTGGCATTATTGCCAGTGTCGTGATCACCGAAGCGCCGCCGGCGGATGCCGACGGATTAGCCACCGGCTTCGTCGCCACTCCGGCACAAGGTCCACATCTGGGCGCTCGTTAGTAGCGGTTACTATCGCACTCGGATGATCTTTTTATCAGTCAGGATGACGTGCAGCGGCAGATCCCACGGATCAGTCGGCAGCGAAGCTATTTCTTGCCAGTGATAGGCCACGCCAATTAAGCGTGGTCGCCGTAGTAATTTGCCGCGTCGCGATTGCAGCGCGCGATCGTAAAATCCCGCCCCCATTCCCAAACGATTACCCTGTCCGTCGAAGGCGGTTAAGGGCAGTAAAATCGCGTCGAGGGTCGCCAGCGGGCAATGCCGATGGTCGACCGATTCAGCGATATTAAAGCGATTGCGCTTCAGTTTGCCGCCGGTCGTTAATTCGACAAACCGCATGGTGAGAGGCGGTTTGCGCGCGATCTTAGGCAACGCGATGTGATGCCCCGCGCGTTTTAGTGCGCGCTGCAAAGGCACGATATTCGGTTCGCCATCAAACGGCATAAAAAAAGCGACCCGCCGATGGTGTGCCAGCAGTCGCCGTCCTAAGCGTAAAAAACGCTGCGCCGCCACATCGAGATCGCGTTGGGTTTGTTGTTGCCGTCGGGTGCGCATGGCACGCCGAATGGCGCTTTTATGGTTCATCAAAGATCAAATGTGTTTTGACCATGTTAGGAACGTTAGCTCGCTAAGAGGACGCTTCCCACTTATGCCGCTGCGGGTTTCGCCTTGGAAGCATAAGCTCCAAGGGGGTGAACCAAGTAACCGATCAGGCTTTCCGGTCAAAACGGACTTGCACAACACGGTCAGCATCAGTCCACCCAGTGACAAAAAATCGCCCCAAGGACATGACTCCACTGGCGCACACAACAGGAAGCGTCTTTTCTTAAAAAGCGTTGCAAAAATACCAGCATGGCTGGGGTGATGATCGAAATAGCGTCATCGCGCGAGAAAGAATTATATCGGTTCAGCTCAGTTCCAGCTGACGATTCAGTGATAACAAGGTTTCGATTTTATCTTGCATACGACGTATGCGTTCGTCGCTGTCGCGATTACCGGCCGCATCGGCGCGTGCCAGCAGGAGGTCGTGGGCCAAATTAAGCGCCGCCATCACGGCGATTTTTTCCCCGCCGCTGACTTTGCCGTGATCGCGGATCTCACGCATACGCAAGTCCAGCAAACGAGCGGCTTCGGTCAGGCTATCGACTTGTTCGGCGGGACAGGCGATCTTCAAGTCTTTGTCGAGGATCTTTAAATTCAACGTATTCATCCGCGTGACTCCTGCCCTTTTTGTTCGAGGCCGCGCAAGCGGGTTAACATCGCTTCGACTTTGTGCATGGCCATTTCATTTTTTTCGGCCAGACGATTTCGCTCCGCTTGCAACTCGGCATTCTTGCTGCGCAGCTGGGTGTTCTCGCTTTTCAATCGCTGAAACTGTGTCAGCAATTGATCCAGTTGCATTTCGAGATGTTGCAAATCACCTTGCGTCATCGCTGTCGTTCTGCCTTGCCATTACCGGCGCAGACTATAAGACGGAGCGGCGGCAATGCGCTAGCATAATCAACCGGTTGAAATGTGGCGCATTCGGCAATGTTGACGGTTAAGGACTATCAAAAACGGCGTCGCCGTTTGATGCAAGATCTGGGGCGCGGTGCCATTGCCGTGATCCCATCGGCGCAAGAACAGATCCGTTCGCGCGATACCCATTTTTTATTTCGTCAGGACAGCGATTTCGCTTATCTGACCGGTTTCCCCGAACCCAATGCCGTGTTGGTGTTGATTCCGGGCCGCGCGCAAGGCGAAACCGTGTTGTTTTGTCAGGAGCGCGATGTGCTGGCCGAAACGTGGAACGGACGCCGCTTCGGACAAAGCGGGGCGATCACCACCTTCGCCGTTGACGATGCGTTTCCAATCGACGATATCGACGAGATCTTGCCGGGATTAATGGAGGGGCGTGAGCGCGTGTATTACACCATGGGCTCACGTCCCGATTTTGATCAACGCATCATGGCGTGGCTAAATGTGTTGCGTGCGCAGGCGCGTCGCGGCGTACACACACCGGGGGAAATTGCCGATCTGCGCTATGCCTTGCATGAAATGCGATTATTCAAAGACGCCGCCGAAATCAAATTAATCAAACAAGCGGCGCACGCGGCCGGTAACGGTCATGTGCGTGCCATGCAAACCGCGCGTATGGGTGTCAGCGAACTCGAAATCGAAGCCGAAATTGCGCGCGAATTTGCCCGTCACGGTGCGCGCTTTTGTGCTTACAACTCCATTGTGGCCGGCGGCGAAAACGCCTGCATCTTGCATTACGTTGAAAACGCCGACGTGCTCAAAGACGGGGATTTGTTGTTGATCGACGCGGGTGCCGAATACCAATGGTATGCCTCCGACATCACCCGCACGTTTCCCGTTAACGGACACTTTAGTCCGGCGCAGCGTGAAGCGTATAAATGGGTGTTGAAAGCACAATCCGCTGCTATCAACGAAGTGAAACCGGGCAACACGTGGAACAAAATTCATGACGCGGCAGTGCGGGTGTTGACGCACGGTTTAATTGAAATGGGCATCCTCAAAGGACGCCTTCATGATTTAATCGAAAAAGAAGCCTACAAACCGTTTTATATGCACAAGACTGGGCATTGGTTAGGACTCGATGTGCACGATGTCGGCGATTATCAAATCGACAATCAACCGCGTGTGTTAGAACCCGGCATGGTGTTAACGGTAGAACCGGGTTTGTACTTTGCGCCGCACACCAAGGGGCTCGCCAAAAAATGGTGGGGTATGGGTATTCGCATTGAAGACGACGTGCTGGTCACCAAAAATGGTCACGAGGTGTTGACCACGCTGGCACCCAAAGATCCGGATGAGATTGAAGCGTTAATGGCGCGACCCAAAACACAAACCGCCAAACCCGAACGCACGACCGTCGCGTCGAAACGAAGCAAAAAAATCGAGAACCAATTAATTTAGGTCCACAGCCCCTAATGTCTAAATACGATTTTATTATTGTCGGTGGCGGTGCCACCGGCAGCGCCTTGGCCCTAATGCTGGCACCGCTAAAAAAGCGCGTGTTATTGATCGAAACGCAAGCGCAGAAACAGCACGCGCAAGCGCCGCATTTTGACGAACGTGCGATTGCTTTATCGTATGGCTCGCAACGGATCTTTGAACAATTAAATGTGTGGCCTGCGTTGTCAACCGAGGCCAGCGCGATCAACACCATACACGTTTCGGATCGCGGTCATTTTGGTCACACCGTGTTAACGCATGCTGCGCTGCAGGTGCCGGCTTTAGGTCAGGTGATTCCGCTACGCGCGCTTAACAGTGTGTTGTATGAACGCGTTGTCGAGACCCACGCCGCCGAGGTGTTGGCTCCGGCCACCGTTAAACAATTTCGTGAACACGACGGTGGTGTGGTGGTGTCGGTTTTACATCAGCAACAAACTATTGAATTACAGGGTGAAGCGTTACTCGCGGCGGATGGCACGCAATCACCGCTGCGTGTGCAGGCGGCAATCCCCGTGCAACACACCGATTATCAACAAACGGCTTTAATCGCCAATGTGTGCAGTGACGCGCGCGATTTTTCGGTCGCCTATGAGCGTTTTACCGCGAGCGGTCCGCTGGCCTTATTACCGCTGACACAACAACGATGGTCGTTGGTGTGGTCATTAACACCGCACGACGCCGAGTCACTATTGCAGGTAGACGACGCTTCGTTTTTAAACCAATTACAACGCGCGTTTGGTTGGCGCGCCGGAAAATTTACGCGTGTCGGTGTGCGGCAATTATTTCCGTTACAACGCATCGTCAGTGCGCAGCGACAACAAGGTCGATTATTGTTGCTGGGCAACGCCGCGCAACAAGTGCATCCGATCGCCGGTCAGGGATTTAATCTCGCGTTACGTGATGTCCATGCGCTGGCCAATACGCTGCAACAGTCGCCGTGGTCGGCCGCCACCGTGCAACGTTTTTTGCAACAACGGCAAGCCGATCAACGGCGCGTATTACAACGCACCGACCGTCTGGTGAAATTATTCAGTAACGATTACGCATTGCTGGCACCGCTGCGCGCGTTGGCGCTGGACGCAGTGGCGATGACGACACCGCTACGTGATCATCTCGCGCAACAGGCGATGGGCATATGAGTTTGTTATTGCGCGTTCACGATCTGGTGTATCGCTATCCCGGTGCGGCATCAGCGGCGGTCGATCACGTGTCACTCGCGATTACGCGCGGCGAAGTATTGGGCTTGCTGGGACCTAATGGTGCGGGCAAATCCACCTTGATGGCGTTGTTGTCAGCTTTGATGGCACCGCAACACGGCTACCTGCAATGGCAAGAGTGCGATGCGCGGCGACCGCTACTGGCTTTGGTGCCGCAAGAATATGCGTTTTATCCGCGTTTAACGTGCGTTGAAAATCTTGATTGTTTTGCCGGTGTCGCGGGTTTGCGCGGCGCGCATAAACGGGCGCGGATCAACGCGGTCGTGACGCAAACTGAATTACATCAGGTGCTGGATAAACCGGCGCAACATTGTTCCGGCGGCTTAAAACGACGATTGAACTTAGCGATCGGATTGCTGGCCGAACCGCAATTGTTATTACTTGACGAACCCACCGTTGGCGTTGATCCGCAGGCACGTTATTTCTTGTTGCAATGCGTGCAACAATTGCGCGCACAAGGCACCACGATCATTTACACCTCGCACTATATGGAAGAAGTGCAAGCGGTCAGCGATGCCATTGCGATCATCGACGGTGGCCGTATTTTGCAGCAAGGCACTTTGCGTGAATTGCTGCGCCAACAACAGCAATTAACGATTGGCTTGGCGCGCGCCGCCAGCGTGTCGCAGCAACAACAATTACAACAGCAATGGCCGCTGCAATGGTTAAGTTCAACGCAGATGAGCGTCGTCATCGCAGCGTCCGATATTGTCACGCTTTTACAGCAGCTGCGAGCGGCAGAGTTGGCGATCGAACAACTGGATTACGGCGCCAGCAACCTCGAAGAAGTGTTTTTGCAATTAACGCAGCGCCAGTTACGGGATTAAATTTATGTTGTGGTCATTAATGGTGAAAGAGTGGCGTGCGCTGCAACGTGATTGGCACGGACTCATCGTGTTATTTGTCATGCCATCGGCATTTATTCTGATCATGTCGCTGGCGTTGCGTGACACCTTTCAAACCGAATTACCGGCGGCGGTACGCTGGCATTTTGTCGATGACGACCGCAGTGTCGCCAGTGCGGCGTTATTGCAACGTATGCAAGGCGTTGAACACGCCAACCACGAAACACAAGCGGCGCACGCCGAGAAGGGGTTACGTGACGGGCGCGTGGCCTTATTGCTTGAGATCCGTCACGGTTTCGAAACCGCGTTGCAAAAAGGCGAGCAGCACACGGTAAAAATTGTGGTGCGCACGCGCGCCGGTACGCCGTTGCCGGTGGTAGCCGGTTTTCAGGCGCACGTACAACGCGCGTTCGCGACCGTGCAAGCACAACAGTTACTCGATCAATTATCACCGTTAGCGCAATCGGTGGGCGCGCAATTACCGAATGCCGAACAATTAAGTCAAAACGGATTGCTGGCTTTTGAAACCATACAAGCCAGCGCCGTGCCGTACACCGCAGTGCAACAAAGTGTGCCGGCGTGGCTTATTTTCTCGATGTTTTTTGTGGTCATTCCGATCGCGAATATTGTCATCGCCGAACAGCAGCACGGCACCTTAAAACGGCTACGCAGTATGCGTGTGCCGATGACCATTTTTTTACTGTCGAAAATCATTCCGTTTTATGTCATCGCACTGATTCAAACCGCGCTGATGTTGTTGGTTGGACGATTTGTGGTGCCGCTGCTGGGCGGTGACGCCTTGCAGATGACGGCGGCGTGGTGGCCGTTGTGGGTTTTGGTATCGTTCACCAGTTTGGCGGCGATTGCGTTAGCGTTGTTGATCGCGTGCGGTGCGCACAGCACCGAACAAGCCACCACGTTTGGCGGCGTCGCCAACATCATCATGGCGGCGCTCGGTGGTGTCATGGTGCCGAAAATGGTGATGCCAGCTGAAATGCAAACGCTGTCGTCGTTATCGCCAATGGCGTGGCCCTTGGATGCGTTCATGCAATTATTTTTGCATCAAGGCAGTTGGGCGGCGATTGCGCCGGCCGTCGTCAAATTATGGGGGTTTGCGGTGTTGGCGTTTGCGTTGGCGGTGTGGTTATTGCAACGCCGACGGTTTTAATCTCACGCCACCGTTTTTCTTAATTTGCGAAAGAACGTATCTTCTTGTTGCGATAACTGTATCAACTGTTGATGCAAAAGCGTGACATCAATGGCGCTGCGGCCTTTGGCCATGCGCGCGGCGTGCAAGGCAAATTCGCGCCATTCATCACCAATAGCCGTTAATTGTTTAGCCAATTCCGACCATTCTGGATGGTCGCAAATCGTCGCGGCTTCTTGTAAAAACGCCGCGTATAAAAAGCGAAAACCGGCACCACCGGTGCCGATCTCTTCTTGCATTCGCACAATATGACCAACATAACGACGAATATACAAATCGTCTTTTTTTCCTTGCAATGACAACACTTTATTGGCCAACAATTTAATGCCGCGCGCACCAACAAAGGGCAGTGGCGTGTACAACATGATGTTGCAGGTTTTTTTGATCGCTTTAGGGATAAGCGGCGCGATATCAACGGACGGAATGTCGCCATCCATGTAATACAACAATCCTTTCGGTGCCAATACCCCTTTTACAAATCGTGCTTTTTGCAGATCGGCGGCTTTACAACGCTTGCTGTGTTCAAACACGGGGTCGCTTAACAATAATTCGTCACCGTCGCGGCCATAAGCGAGCAGGTTGTGGGCATTAAAATGAAAACGCATATTGACTGGGAAATACGGTAGAAAAAACACCGACGTTTGCAGACCAACTAACTTCCCCTCATCAATCAGCTGGTTGAGTCGGTTAAGGCCGCGCTGTGGATCGCGAAAGGTTTCAAACCGTAGCGGCAGTTTTAATAATTTGCGCAAACCATTCACGATAAATCGCGGCGGCATCCGGTACGCAATTAACGGCAATTCATTAATTTTGACGAGCGGAATATAAGCAAACGATAAGGCACTGCTTAAACCAAACACCATCGCTTCGCTATACGGTAAACCGTGATGGCGTAATAACGCCGAGGCGGCACCGCTTTCGCAGTGGGCCGCTTGTTGATG
>CAZYUS010000095.1:0-2253 GCA_964650615.1 uncultured Pseudomonadaceae bacterium
AATATATATTATAGGCTATATAGTGGTAGATACCCGCCAATCGGATATGGCTTTCGCTAAAGACGCATGAAGCGCTTCTTTGGCGATGTGCAAAATCATTCAGCGCCGGTTTTCCATGATGATGATGTTGTTCGACTTGGTTGGACGTTTTTTTGATTTACGTTACGGATTCATGCCGTCGACGATAATTGAGTATCGAACGCACAACAGTATTGCGTATGAATATACAAAACAATTAAAACCGATACATTACGATACAAAACGATCCGGTCAAATTTGTTTAATTTTCAATCAAATATTCCTTGATTCCACAGAGCCCAGAATCTAGATTGCGCGCCCCAGTAAGGACGCTGGACACGTCTGCTTTATCACCGTTTTTTTACCGTCTATTTTCGATGCGTGTGACGAAATGCGCTAAGGCTAAATCTGCCATGGTGAAAATCGTCGCATCGTGCGGATAGATCCTCTTTATTTATGTTCGCGGAGAAGTTGTCTTGAAAAATCGTTGTCGTTTAAATTCGTTGGCGCATTCGCTTATGCTGGCCGGACTCCTGCACTCATTTTCTGTTGTGGCGGATGACGCCGATGCAGAACGTATTGTCATTACCGGCTCGCACATCAAACGTATTGATCAGGAAACATCTTCGCCTGTTTTGGTTATTGATCAAGAATCCATCAAACAATCGGGAGCGCGTACGTTAACCGAGTTATTGCAAATGTCGCCTTACACGGGTGCCGGCAGTTTTAATGAAGCGTTTACCACGGGATTTACACCGGGAGCGGCGGCGTTTGATCTGCGCGGATTCGGCCCAGAACGAACGTTAACGTTGGTAAATGGTCGTCGTCGCGCAATTTATCCTTTTGGTGCAAATGGCAGTACGGCGTTCGTCGATTTTAATAGCATTCCGCTCGCGAGCATTAAGCGTATTGAAATATTAAAAGATGGTGCTTCGGCATTGTACGGTTCGGATGCGGTTGCTGGTGTCGTTAATATCATTACTGAAGATGGATTTGTCGGTAGCGAGATCCAGTTTAATGCGCAGGCCACTGATGGTGGCGGCGGTGAAGATTCTGGCGTTCAATTTAAATGGGGGACATCAACCACTAGCACTGAATGGTTGGTGGCGTTTGATGCCTCAAAACGTAATGAATTGTTAGGTTCCGATCGCGATAATACGGCTAGCTTAAACGGCCCATTTTTTGACGCGAGAAACAGGTATTCTGGTGAAGGTTTTAGCATTGATTTAACCAATGACACGGTTATTCCCGGTGAAAACTGTTTGCCAGAAAATCTTTTCTCGCTCGATCCAGCGACTGGCTATACTGGACAATTATGTTTGTATGACTATGCCGAAAAATCTCAGTTGCTTCCCGAAGCCGAACGCTATGCCGTCGATTTTTCGTTTACTTATCATTTCGATAACGTTAGTCTTTCGATTCAAGTAAATCAGGTTAATGTTGAATCTATATCAACCGGATTCTTTGATTCGGCGACACCGGTTTTTGAACAAATGGAATCCGCAAATACCGTCTATTTTACCCGACGCGCGGTGGAGTTCGGTACGCCCACTGTTGTTACTGAATCTAAAACAAATAATGTGGTGGTTGCGCTAAACGGTACCGTTGGCCAATTCGAGTGGGACGGTTCGCTGTACACCGTGCGTAATGACGTTGACGAAAACTACACCGATGGATGGATGTTGAATTCGAAATACCTTGAGTTGCAGCATCGTATTGATCTGGGCGATTTTGATTTAAGACAGCATTTTTCAACCAATGTCATAGATGATTACAGTGAATCGTTTTGGCATTTAGGTCAGTCGAATATTGATGCCGTGGATTGGCATACGTCTGGACCAGTGATTGATACCGGTTACGGTCCGATCTGGATGGCGACTGGGGTCGAGCATCGAAAGGAATCCTTTTATGATCGTTCACATGACGCCATTATCAATCGTGAAGTGCTTGGTTTAGGTGCTTCCGGTGCCGAAGGTGATCGAGATGTGTCGGCCGCGTTTGTCGAATTTGCCATCCCAGCGGGTGATTATGTCGAGTTCTCGACCTCAGTTCGTTACGACAGTTATGGCGATTTTGGTGACACCACGAATCCGAAAGTTGGTTTGAGTGTTAGACCGGTCGATTCGTTATTGTTTCGCGGCTCGTGGGGAACCGGTTTTCGCGCGCCTGGTTTGCATCAATTATTTACCGGATTGAACGCGGGTAGTTCGGGTGGATTTCCCTTTATTCAAATGG
>CAZYUS010000095.1:2263-8945 GCA_964650615.1 uncultured Pseudomonadaceae bacterium
TGGGAAATCTCGCGCTGGAGCCGGAACAATCTGAATCTGCTGTAGCCGGACTCCTTTTTGCTCCCTCTTCAATGTTCGAATTCCAGTTCGATTATTGGAAAATAGAAATCGACAACATTATTAACGATTATGGTGTATCGACCATATTAACGCTCTGCCCCTCCGCGTTTGATGCTAATGGTAATGAAGAAAATACGCGCTGTGACGAGTGGGTGCTTCGTGTGAATGAAAATGGCAATGGCAATCCGGTAAATGTCACTTCAACGACCATTAACAATCAATTTTTGAATCTCGCTGGTATGCGTGGTGAAGGTTATGACCTATCGTTGCGTTTTGCATTTGATGATGTATTGGGTGGAAAATTAAAATGGCAAACTGACATTGCTCACCTGAAATCGTTAGAAGAGCAAGCGGCTCCTGATACGGCTTATGTGGAATATCAAGGCACTCGTGCGACACCAGAAGATCGCGCTTCTACCTCGTTGGTGTGGAAAGGTGATAGTGTGACGCACGCGATCATCAGTCATGTCGTAGGCGAATGGTCGATGATGTTTAATGATGGTAGTTCGCGTGAAGTTAAACAATATTCACAATGGGATTATCAATTTGGCGTGGATGTATTCTCTTCATCACACCTGACGATTGGTATTAAGAACGTAGATGATAAAGCGCCGCAACAAGTGCAATCGTCGTGGCCGTATTTTAACCGCAGTCTTTATTCGGCAATGGGTAGAACAGTGGTTTTGGGTTGGCAAACCAATTTCTAAGGTTTACCTTGTTTTATCATAAATGACACCATGCGCTGCTCTGCTTTCAGGGCGGCGCATTGGCATTTAAGGGACAGCTTATGTTGATTCGTTTTGTCTTGTTGTTTTTGTTGTCGCTATCGCTGACCGCAAATGAAAATAATGACACTGTCGTCAATGCCGACGGTATGACATTGCATTTGCAAGGCATAGGCGTGGCGCAAGAGTTGCAATCGGACCTATACATTGGTGCGGTTTATTATCCGAAATCTTTTACATCAATACCCGAGATCAGTAACGACAGCATCAGCAAGCGATTAACGTTTAAAATTTTGCCAAATTTTATGACGGCCAAAGCATTGCAGCGGCATTGGAAGGAGCGGATTGCGCTCAATAATCCGCGCAATGTGTGGATGGCAAAAAGTGAAAGTATTTTGCGTTTGGCGGATGCTTTTAAAGATAATTTAAAAAATGGCGACAAAGTAGATTTTGACTACTCTCCTAACGGCGGAACGCGGGTGTATTTGAACAACCAACTGATTGAAACGATCGAGGGACGTCAGTTTTTTGTGTTGCTGATGTCGGCGTGGTTTGGTGATATCCCTCCGACAAAATCGTTTAAGTCTGCACTGCTGGCTCAAAATGAAAAAAGTGAGCGTGAGTTGGTGCTTAATCAATTCAACGCGTTGAGTTTTAATGCGCGTACGCTCGTCAGTGGCAGTAAACCTACGCCCATCGCCGATAGCGTGGCTTCTGTCACCACGCCAGTAAAAGTAAACGCGACGAATAAACCTGGGGTTGCAATGCAGGCATCGACTAAGCCGTTGTCAGCTCCTTCATCGCCGACAACAAAAGAAACCACCCCACATAACTTAAGCAAAATTGGCGACGCTACGACCGCAACGCCCCCCTCCGCTGTCGCTATCGTTGGAGCTGAGTCAACACCCGCCTCGCCTGTTGCGGTTGTCGAAGATACACCGTTGGCATCCCAGATGGTCGTGGCGACCGAGAACGCTGCTGCACCGGCCACGAATCCGGCATTGGACGAAGACTTACTGATGGGGGCTTACAAGCGTGAAGCCATGGAACGGATACGGGGCTTTCTTGAGTATCCTCCACGAGCTTGGCGCTTGGGGTTGACTGGTTCGGGCGTTTTACGTGTCACCTTGGATAAATCGGGGTCCTTGGTTTCCAGCGACGTTATGGTGTCCACCAACCAAATGATTCTCGATCAAGCCATGCTCAAAATGCTTGAACGCAGCCTCCCGTTACCGCCTCCTCCCAAAGAGCTAAGCAGCAGCCAATTGAGTTTCGAGATCGCCGTGGAGTTCGTGCGTTAACGCGCTGGCGGGGCGGTCTCTAGGCTGGCAAATGGTTTTAGTTTGTTCTGTATGAATCTCTCGTTCATTTACTGCTAGCGGTGTCCCTGCTTTCCCAGTGATGACGACCATTGATAATTCGATTATCATGGAACTATGGAAACGAGAATCGCTGTCAATTTGCTGGGGGCCTTGGCGCAAGATACCCGGCTCACCATTTTCCGCTTGCTGGTCGCACAAGGGCCAGATGGCTTAATTGTGAGCAAGATCGGAGAACGCTTAGGCGTGCCGGCCGCCACGTTGTCATTTCATCTTAAAGAACTGAGTCAGGCCGGTTTGTTGCTGTCTCGACAACAGGGCCGATTCATTTACTACAGCGCCAATTTTTCAGTCATGAACGAGTTACTTGGATTCCTAACCGAAAACTGCTGCGCCGGTGCGGGCTGCGAATTCAAACCGGCGTCCTCATGCGCCAGCGCATGAAATGCTTTATCGCTATCGAGAGTCAATTCCAATGAGTGCTTCCACTTTTTCCGTATTATTTTTGTGCACCGGCAATTCTGCGCGCAGCATCATGGCCGAAAGCGCAATGAACCAACGCGCCCACGGTCGTGTGCGAGCATACAGTGCCGGTAGTTTTCCGACCGGAAAGGTCAACCCTTTCGCAACCGAATTGCTGGCCGAGAAAGGCTGTTCTACTGCCCAACTGCGCAGCAAAAGTTGGAATGAATTTGCGCAATCGGATGCGCCTAAAATGGATTTCGTCATCACTGTTTGCGATAACGCCGCACACGAAGTATGTCCCATTTGGCCCGGCCGCCCAGCAACGGCGCATTGGGGCTTTGTCGATCCTGCCGCCGTCACCGGCTCCGACGCGGAAAAACGCGCATCCTTCGAACGCATTTTTAATCAAATCACGCGTCGAATTGACGTATTTTTATCGTTACCATTAGAACAGATGGATGAGTTCGCGTTGCAACAAGAATTGCGGTCGATTGGGTTATTGGATGTAACCAAATGAAGTTATCGACAAAGCTGTTGTCTGAAGCATTGGGAACCGGATTTTTATTAATGACGGTGATTGGCTCCGGTGTGATGGGCGAACAATTAGCGAATGGAAATACCGCCATTGCATTGCTAGCCAATAGTCTCGCTACCGGATGTATGTTGTATGTCTTGATTACGATATGTGCGCCGGTTTCAGGCGCACATTTCAATCCCTTAGTCACCGCTCGAAGTTGGTGGTGCGGCGAATTATCGCTAATCAATGCGACGTGTTTCGTTATTGCACAAACAGCGGGAGCCATTTCAGGGGTGTGGTTGGCGCACGCCATGTTTGAATTACCCATATGGCAAATCAGCACGCATGAGCGTTCTGGAAGTGGTCAATGGTTGGCGGAAATTATCGCGGCATTTGGCTTGATCTTATTGATTGGTTTAAGCGAACGATTCCGGCGCGATCAAATCGCAGTTTTGGTCGCCTGCTATATTACTGCCGCATATTGGTTTACGGCGTCGACATCATTTGCAAATCCCGTGGTAACGATGGCGAGAATGTTTAGTGATACGTTTGCCGGTATCACGCCATTTTCAGCACCGGCGTTTATTTTTGCACAAATCGTTGGATTTTTGTTGGCGATGTTGGCACTTAATCATTTCACCACCATTGCAAGCCCTGTGCGGGTTTCGTGAACGTTTATTTGATTTACGACCGCAAGTCGCAGGTTGATTTTATTACATTAAGAGAAATTTAATCATGACCCCCATTTCAATAAAGCATCCATTATGGGCGCTTGGTTTTCGCCCACTCTACTTCGTTGCCGCGTGCTGGTTTGTGGTTTCGCTTTTTATCTGGTTAAGCGCCTACGCTCATGGAATGCCCATTGCTTCTCACTTGCCACCGATGGAATGGCATGCGCATGAAATGTTGTTCGGTTTCGCCGGCGCGGTAATTGTCGGATTTTTATTTACTGCCGTTAGAAATTGGACTGCGCAAAACACACCGCGCGGAATCGAATTGCAAGTTATCGTGTTGTTGTGGTTATTGACTCGTATTTTTAACTTGAGCGGTGCATCGTGGTGGGCGTTGGCGAGCGAGGCACTATTTTTTATCGCAGCGGCCATCGGCATCGGCAGACCGTTGGTACGCAGCAGCAATAAACGGAATTATATTTTTGTCGTGGCGCTGTGTTTTTTAAGTTTGGTCAGCAGTTTGCACCATCTTACGGCTTTGCAGGTCATTCACCTATTCAGCGGTGCGGCATTGATGCAAGCGGCGCTCGGCGCAATCGTAATTGTGGTCACGGTGATGGCTGGTCGTGTCGTTCCTATGTTCACTAAAAATCCGTTGCCTCATGTCACTACACGTCACTTTGCATGGTTAGAAAAAACCATTATTCCGGTGACCGTGGCGTGGTTGCTTGCCGAATTATTGAGTGTCGAATGGATGCGTTTCGTGTTAGCGGGAGCATTAGCGGTTTTACACGCTATCCGTTTTTCGGGCTGGGGATGGAGGCACACCGCTAAAATTCCGATGCTGTGGATTTTGCATGCTGCGTATGCGTGGTTGATCATCGGTTTTGCATTACGTTTTTCAGGATTTTTCTCACCGATGGCGCAATTATTATCAACGCACGCTCTAACCGCCGGAACGATTTCCGGTTTGTGCCTAGGAATGATGTCGCGTACTGCTCGCGGGCATACGGGGCGATTAATTCACGCGTCTAAAACGGAAGCCGTTGCATTTGGATTAATTTTGACAGCGGCGTTCGTGCGCGTGCTATTGCCGTTACTGTGGCCAGCGTTTTATCAATGGTTTGTTGCCATTGCCGGCGTGTTGGCGATGAGCGCCTTCGTTTGTTACGTGGTGGTCTTCGCGCCGTGGTTATTTCGTCCACGCGCCGATGGACGCCCTGATTAGCGGTTGAATTTCAAAGGCAAAAAAAAGAGCCATTTTTCAATGGCTCTTTTAATGAATTCTTGTTTGCACCGAAAAGACGGTGGCGTCCCCACGGGGATTCGAACCCCGGTTACCGCCGTGAAAGGGCGATGTCCTAGGCCTCTAGACGATGGGGACGCTGAATGGCTAAAAGCCAACCGTTGCAAAGGCAGGGGCATTCTATCGGCGCCCCTACCCCCTGTCAAAGTGAAAAGTCGTTGATTCTAAAGAGAATTCTCAAATCATCCTATAGCGGTAATTCGTTCTGATAACACTATAGGTTGTAATTTTACAGCGGCAGCTCCAGATGTATCCACGCGCCGCCTAGCTCCGGCGAGGTGCCGAAGGACAGTTTGCCCTGATAGGCCAAAACCAATTCGTTCACCACCGATAATCCGATCCCCTGCCCTTCGACTTGCTGATCCAAACGTTCACCACGACCTAACACCGTTGGTCTTTTTTCTTTGGCAATGCCGGGACCGTCGTCTTCAACGCTGATGTGTAGCGCGAGTCGACCGCCGGAAATTTTGGTTTCTGAAACGTGGCATCGCACCCGCGACTTTGCCCATTTGCCCGCGTTATCCAGCAGGTTTCCGAGCATTTCAATTAAGTCTCCGGTTTCACCAATAAAACGTGCGTGGTCGGGGCAAACCAAATCAAAGTGGATGCCACGATGAAAACCGTGAACTTTTTCCATGGCCTGAATAATTTCGTTGAGCAGCGGCGCAATATTGGTTGCCGACGACAACGGCGTGCGACCTTTGGTGACAGCACGTTGCAACTGATACCGCACCATATCGTTCATCCTGACCACTTGTGTTCGCACCTGTTGCTGCAAAGTGTCGATGTCTTTTTCGCGTTCGGTGATCGTGTTAAGTACGGCCAAGGGCGTTTTTAAACTGTGCGCCAAATTCGCCATTGATTCGCTATAGCGACGGCGTTGTTCGCGCTCGCTTAAAATGAAAAAATTAATGTTGTCGGTAAGTGGTTTGATTTCAAGTGGAAAGTGGCCTTCAATTTTTTCGGTTTTACCGGCTTCGACATCACGTAGCGCCACCGCCACTTGCCGCAACGGTTTCAATCCCCATCGCAATAAAAAAAACTGGATAACAATAATTAATATCGCTGCGATCCCCAACCAGCGCCACACGCTATGGCGAAATTGCATGATCGCTTTATTGACGTCGCGATTGGACTCCATGACCCATAAGGTATAGCGCGTTTCGGTTTGACTAACGCCTTCCCAAATCACATCCGAGCGCGCAATCGTCATTTCTTCATCGTTGAATAACTTGGTTAGAAACTCGACATCGCCAATTGGGCCGGGTGCGATCGCGGGATTTTGTCGGCGGATGGCAGAATGCGATGCCCACAATACCTCGCCTTGTCGATCCGCAATATAAGCATAAACACCGCTGTCGATTTCGTTTAATCGATCGTCACGCAATAATTCGGGTATCGACAGATGGCCAGGTGTGGTTTCGTCGGCTGCCGTCAACAAGGCATAAATATACGTTTGTAACCGCGATGCTTGTTGAACATGTAATGCTTTGGCGAATGCGCGTTCAAGCACCACGGCCGTCAGCAAAAAAAAGGCCGCTAAGGCACAGCCGGTGATCACGAGCAAACGCGACTGTACCGAAGAGGATGCTGGTTGCGAATGGGATGACACGCTGTTG